>NZ_JAUNPE010000022.1 GCF_030536815.1 Kocuria sp. | reverse complement strand
GTGCACCCCATAACGGGGGATCTGGTGACGATCAATTCTCGGTTGACGCCCAGTAGTCATGCGGCACCGGGCAGGGATTCCCATTGATCGCTCGCATGGAAAAATTGTTTTGAAACAATGTGGTGTATAACGGCAAGATAACGTCTTTGCATGTAGTGTCAACCGTGGCTCTACTTCCCCCCAGCCACCTCACGGTGGACGGTGCTCTTTTTCTGAACCGCTTATTTGACGCAGCCCCCCGTGCGCAATTTCGTCTGGTCATTGGATGACTCTGCGCACTTCTGCGCCCGACGACGAAATGGCCCGATACTGATGTTCAAGTACCGCACCCCCCGACACGCCGCCCCCAAACGTCGATCCACCCATCGACTCATTGCCACCACTACAGCCGCTTGCATCATGCTCGGTGGTTTGGCAACCGTGGCACCGGCCCACGCCGCAACCGCGGACATTGTCTCTGTCTCCCAGGCAAGTCGCGCCTCTGATGCGCAGAACATGCTCAATCAAATCAATGCTCACCGGAAATCAAAGGGATTGGCTCCGGTAAAATACTCGGCCAGCTTGTCCGGTATAGCTCAGGGTCAGTCCAACCGATTGGTGCAGCAGGAAGTCATTGATCACAGCAATACATTCCTGACCGACCCGCGCGCCGCCGGATATAACGCGGCGGGAGAAATTCACGCTCTCTCGTATCAAAATTCCGTCACCGACCTCGTGCAATGGTGGAAGGGGTCCAACGGACACAACAAGGTACTGACCGATCCGAAAATGACGGTCATCGGCATAGGTCTGACCCACGTGGATGGTTCACTGTCCCGCACCGGATCCGGGTGGCGCTTGGTGGGGACTGTCGTCTCTTACGGTTTCCCGCAGGGAAAGGGGCCATCCGATGTGTCCACCACCGTTTCCGGAAGTCCTCTCGGCGGGGTGGCCACGCAATCCCGCACCGTGACCCCCACACCGGCCACCGGTTATACGGTCAAGGGCGGTATCAAGGCCCGGTACAACGCCCTGGGCGGAGCCGCGGTCATCGGCTATCCCATCACCAACGAGCGCGGCGGGCTCCTCAACGGCGGCGTGTATCAGGTCTTCCGCAACGCAGCGGGGGTGGAGCACAAGATCATGTGGTCCCCGGCCAGCGGTGCGCACGCGGTCAAGGAAACCGGTGCCATTGGGAGTGCATGGAAGAGGGCAGGATTCGAGCGCGGTTGGGGTTACCCCACCACCGAGGAGTACCGGGTCGGCAGCGAAGTTCAGCAGCGTTTCTCGAACGGCTACGTTGCCCACTGGTCCTCGGTGACCGGGAAAACCTGGGTTACGCGGTAGGTCACCTTTGCGCGCCCAGCCTGGGCGAACCCGAAAAACGGCTCCGTCGGCGTCGTTAGACTCGGCAGGAACGGCCCGTTATCGCTGCGCAGCAGCGGTAACGGGCCACTGACGTGTGTCCGGGGTTACCTGCCGCGGCATTGGACGCCGGGCCCTCTAATGAGCGCCATTTGCAAATCCGAAAGGTACGTTTTAGGTTCTCTCAGCGTTAGCAAAGAATTCGGGTGAGAAGATGGCGCTGCCCGGCGCATGATTACAGCGAGGCGAGACGCTACCTTGGGGGGTGCGTCTGTGCTCCGAGCAGGCAAGGCATCTATGGGGGAAGCATGAACGCGACAGCAGCCGAGGCGGGCAACGATCGCCCGGGCGAAGTAGTAGTGGCGCCGAAAACGTCATCCAAACGATTGGTGGGCATCGATGCTGCCCGGGGACTGGCACTGGCCGGGATGATGGCGACCCACCTTCTACCGGCGTGGAACGAGACCACCGGAGACGCGACTCTGAGCTGGAGACTGTTCTCCGGCAATGCAGCGGCTCTCTTCGCGCTGTTGGCCGGGGTCGGTCTGGCGCTGAGCACAGGAGGCAGGCACCCGCACGAGGGTCGGCGCATGACAGCGAACCGGGCCGGGATAGCCGTGCGGGCAATCCTGATCAGTGTGGTGGGACTGTGGATCGGCACCCTGATGCCCGAGAACCCTCCCGCCTACAACATCCTGATCTACTACGGGGTGTTCTTCCTGCTGGCGATCCCGTTCCTGCGGGTCGGCCCCAGGATGCTGTTCGTTTCGGCGGCGATCTTCGCCATTGGGGCTCCACTGCTGATGCAGAGTCTCCTCGATGTCCTACCCAATTGGAGTTCCTACAATCCCACCCTGGGCACTGTGCTCGCCGAACCGGTGCCCACGGCATCGCAGCTGTTGTTGACGGGTAATTATCCGGCGCTGCAATACATGACGTTCCTGCTGACCGGGATGGGCATCGGACGGTTGAATCTGCGCGAGATCGGCACTCAGGTGCGAATTCTCGTGGTGGGCGTGGGGGTGGCGGTTCTCGCGCACCTCACGTCATACATCCTGCTGTACGGACTGGGCGGCTACCAGCGGTTACTGGAGGCTTCGGACCTACGGGTGAGCACCCTGAACGAGTGGCTGACGTGGGGACCGGACGGATTCCCGACCGACACGCCATGGTGGTTGGCGATCACCACGCCGCACACGGACACGCCCTTGGCGCTTGCGGCGAGCTTGGGCGTGGCCATGGGTGCTCTCGGTGCCTTCTTGCTGATCGCCCGCAAGGTCGGTGCCTGGCTGTTGCCACTCACGGCCATGGGCATCATGACGCTCACGATTTACACGGCCCACCTGGTGGCGCTGTCCTTCGAAGTTCACTACGACCGTCCCTACCTGTGGTACGTGATTCACCTGGGGGTCGCCGCGGCCTTCGCCATGGCGTGGTACCTCAACCTGGGAAAGGGCCCTCTTGAACGGGTGATCGGGTACGCCGTCACCGGGGCGCGCAGGATCGTGCTGGGCGGGGCGGCAAATAACCCAGAAATGGGCGCGAGCCGCTGACTCCCACGCTGTCGAAACGGCTCGATCAGCCGCTGATGGGCCCGTGGCGGGTCAGGCGCCCCCGCTCTGGCATGTCGGGCACCACGCAATCTGTCGCAGGTGCTGAACCGCGGAAGCACCGCGGGCTTCGGTGGTGGACGGGGCGGCGTCGTCGATCTCGCCGCGCTTGAGGCGCGCGCCGCAGCGGCGGCACGGCTGGTCGTAGTGGCCGTACGCCCAGAAGAGCGGGCGGCCGGTCGCGGGGTGGCCCACCGTGGAGCGAAGCGGCCGATCGCGGTTGAGGTTGAGCAGCTTGTGCGCCAGCGTCACGATCTCGGTGAGCTTCCCCTCGGGCAGGGACCCCACTGGCGCCCACGGATTGGTGCGCGTCATGAACAGCACCTCCACCCGGTACACGTTGCCGATCCCCGCAAGATTGCGCTGGTCCATCAGCGCCGTGCCGATCGCGCGATCCGGTTGGGCCCGCAGCCTGCGCAGCGCCTCGTCCAGGTTCCAATCGGGGCCGAGGATGTCCGGGCCCAGAAAACCCACGAGCTCTTGGTCCTCGAGCCGCGTGGGCACCAACCGCACGTCCTTCACGTCGAAACCAATGGCATCCACGGTGGCGGTGCGCAGGATCGCGCGAATCGTGTGCGAACCCTGCCCAATGGACACGTCCGCGCTCAACGGTGTGCGAGCCTCCGCACGGGAACGCACGCTCGCGGAGCGGCGATAGGGCTGCCGACCGCGCCGTCCCCGAACCGCCGGGGCTGTCCCGGCTGACGACGCCGCCCGCGCCCCCGATTCACGTTCCGCACCATCCTGGGCGGCCACGGCACGCTCGAACACCCGCCACGTCCCGTCCATCATCAGGTGCGAGTGCAGGGTGAGCGGTTCGGCCCCGGACTTCAGCTCGGAAGCATTGGGGGCGGCGGACAACCGGATCAAAATGTGCTTGCCCCGCGGCACCACATCCACCACCGTGCGCCCGGACAGGTCCGTGGTCGCCAGCGCGGGCACCCGAAGATCCGAGGAAGCCAGCACCTGGCCCTTGAGAGCCTCGCGGAGCATCTTGCATTGCCGGTAAACGGAATCACCCTCTGGCACGGGCCATCACCCGCTCAGCGGGGCCCGCATGCGCACCCCGCGTGGTGTTTGGTAGAAGCCTCCGGACAACAGTCCCTCGCGCAGTGCAGTGACCATCTCGATCGAGGACAGCACGGATTCACCGTTGACCTTCTCCACCACGAGTGAGTCCACGGCGCGGCGTTGCACGAGCGCGGCCACGGCCTCGGCGGCCAGGCGCAGCTCGCTCTCGGCGGAGGTGAACGCGAGCGCGGTTTTGCCGCCGCGCTCCAGGTAGAGCACCAGATTGCCGTCCACGAGCACCACGATCGCACCGGCCTTTCGCCCCGGACGGTGCTTGGTCGAGGACTCCAGCGCCACGGCGTCCGGCCAGTCCAACGCGGCACCGTACGGGTTCGCGGGGTCGGTGGCCGCCAACGCGAGGACCTGCGGTTCCGGGGCGCGCACCGAATCGTCCTCGGTGAAGCTGCGGAGGGTATCAACCGTTGCCGGTTGGGTGAATTGCGCGGCGCCCAGGCCTTCGATGAAATAGCCGCGCCGGGAGCGCCCCGCATCTTCCAACGCCCGCAGCACCTTGTACACGGTTGCGAAGCCACCCGGCACGTCCTCCACGGCCACCGGGCCGCGCGTGAGAATCCCGTAGCGATCCAGTAACAGCTCGGCCTGCGCCTGCGCCCGCACGGTCGCATTGAGGGGTTCGGGTTGTAGCACCGACCAGCGGCCGGCCGTGGTGCGTTCCTCGGCACCGCCCTGGGCGCGCACCGCGCGAGCACCCGCATCGGTACCGGCGCTTTCATAGGAGACGCCCACGCCCGACGCCGCCCCCGGCCGGGACAATCCCCGCAACCGGGCCGCGCCGCGTCGCCCGGCCGCGCGTGAGCGGGCGGGTCGTTTGGGTGTCTTGTGGGAGGAATGCCCGCCGGCCATGAGCGCCCGCACCGGCGCATACGTGTCATTGGTGATGAGTCCGGCCCACAGCAGGTTCCACAGCGCGGTCCGCAGCTGCGGCATGCCCGCGGTCAGCCCCGCCTGGCTCAGCGGCTCGATCAGCTGCCACGCGAAATACGCCCCACCGCCCTGCAGCACCGCGAGCACCTGCTTCTCCAGCTCGGAATCCAATTCCGAGGCCGTAACCTGCAGCTTTTCGACCGGCGGCAGGGACAGCTCCGCGGACTCCGCCAAGTGGAACGCAACCCAGCCGTCCTCGCCTCCCAGGGAACCCGCTCCGGAGAACAGCACCTCACCGGTGGCCATGAGCTCGTCGAGCATCCCCGGGCGATACCCCACGACCCGCTGCGCCAGCACGAGCGGCTCCCACGCCGAGGCCGGAATCGGCACCCCCGCGAGCTGGTCGATCACGGTCAGCACACCGTCCAGCCCGCGCAACTGATGGCCCTTGACCGCGTGCTGCCACGCCGGCAGGAACTTGGCGTAGACGCTGGGCGCGACCGGCTCCACGTCTTCGCGCAGCGCGGCGAGCGAGCGGCGTCGTAGTGTGCGCAGCACCTCGATATCGCACCATTCCGAGTCCGACGCCGCCGGGTCGCCACTGGGACGGAACGCACCCTCATTGACGCGGCGCTGTGTGCCCAGGGCCCGCAGCGCGGACTCGACCACGGCCGGGCCCAGGTGCAGCGCCGTGGCAGCCTCGGTCACGCTGAACGGGCCGTGCGTGCGAGCGTAGCGGGACACCAGGTCACCCACGGGATCGGCCACCGGTTCCAGGAACGCCAGCGGCACCCCCATGGGCAGCGGAATCCCCAGGGCGTCGCGCATGCGGGCGGCATCTTCCACCGCGCAGTAAACCTCCGTGCCGCCCACGCGCATGATGATCGCGCGGTTGGTGCCGACCAACTGCTCCAGCAGGGCCTTGGCGTCGGACTCGCCCAGGTGCACGTCGTCGGTCTCCGTTGAGTCCTGCGGGCGCAAGCGCACTGCGGTCTCGGCGGGAGTCATCGGGCCCAGCAGGCGCAGCAGATCGGCCGCGCCCTCCACCCCGCGCAACCTGCGGTCCGGGGCCAGCCGCTGCAGCTGGGCCACCATCTGCTCGATGACCTCTTGATCCAACAGTTCCCGCAGCTCGGCCCGGCCCAGCAATTCGTTGAGCAATGCCGGATCCAGCGACAGTGCGGCGGCTTTGCGCTCGGCCAGCGGGGAATCGCCCTCGTAGAGGAACTGCGCCACGTAGCCGAACAGCAGGGTGCGCGCAAAAGGAGAGGGCGTGTCCGTGGTGGTCTCGACCATGCGCAGTTTCCGCCCGGCCAGCTCACGCTGCAACCGGAGCAGGGCGGGTAGGTCGTAGACGTCCTGCAGGCACTCGCGCACCGTTTCCAGGATCACCGGGAACTGCGGATACTTGCGGGCCACGTCCAACAGCTGGGCCGAACGCTGACGTTGCTGCCACAGCGGGGTGCGCTTACCCGGATCGCTGCGCGGCAGCAGCAGGGCGCGGGCGGCGTTCTCCCGGAACCGGGACGCGAACAGCGCCGAACCGCCCACTTCCTCAGTCACCGTGCGCTCGAGCTCGTCCGGGTCGAAGAGGAACAGCTCGGCCCCGGGCGGTTCCTCGTCCGTGGCGGGCACCCGCAGGACGATGCCGTCGTCACCGGCCTGGGACGCGGCGTCGAGACCCCAGCGTTCCTCCAGGCGAGCGCCCACGGCCAGCGCCCAGGGGGCGTGCACCGGTTTGCCGAACGGGCTGTGCAGCACCACGCGCCAGTCGCCCAACTCGTCGCGGAACCGTTCGACCACCAGGGTGCGGTCATCGGGAATGTGCTCGGTGGACTGGCGTTGCTCGTTCAGGTACGCGAGCAGGTTGTCCTGCGCCCACTCGTCGAGCCCGGCGGCGGCCAAGCGCTCGCGGGCGCCCACCTGCGAGGCCCCGCCGATCTCACGGGTGAAACTGCCCACGGCGCGCCCCAGTTCCACGGGCCGGCCCAGTCCGTCGCCGTGCCAGAAGGGGAGCTTGCCGGGAACTCCCGGGGCGGGGGAGACCACCACACGGTCGTGGGTGATGTCCTCGATCCGCCAGCTGGAGGCGCCCAGGGCAATGATGTCCCCGACGCGGGATTCGTAGACCATTTCCTCGTCGAGTTCGCCCACGCGCTTGGGGTTCTTGCCGTCCTGATCGCCCACCAGGAACACGGGGAACAGCCCGCGGTCGGGAATGGTGCCGCCGGAGGTCACGGCCAGACGCAGCGCCCCGGGCCGGGCCTGGAGCGTGCCGGTTTCGCGATCCCACACCACACGGGGTCGCAGGTGCGCGAATTCGTCGGAGGGGTAGCGCCCGGCGAGCAGGTCCAACACGGCGTCGTAGGCGGAGCGCGGCAGATTCCGGAACGGGGCGCAGCGGCGGAGAGTGTCGAACCAGGCCTCCACGTCCACGTCCTCGGCGGCCGCGGTGGAGACCGTGTGCTGGGCGAGGATGTCCAACGGGTTGGCGGGGACCGCGAGGGGTTCCAGGCGACCGGCCAGCATTTGTTCGGAAATCACGGCGGCATCGCGCACGTCACCGCGGTGCTTGGGGTACATGCGCCCGATCGAGACCTCACCCACCTGGTGGCCCGCGCGTCCCACGCGCTGCAGGCCCGAGGACGCCGAGGGCGGTGACTCCACCTGCACCACCAGATCCACGTGCCCCATGTCGATACCGAGTTCCAGGGATGACGTGGCCACCACGCAGCGCAGCCGCCCGGTCTTGAGGTCTTCCTCGATCAGGCTGCGCTGGTCCTTGGACACCGAACCGTGGTGCGCGCGGGCCAGCACGGAGGTGGCCCCTTCAAAGCGATTGTGCTGCCGGGAGATGTCCGCGAACTCACCGGTCGTCTCGGCATCGGTGGTCGCAATGGACTCGGCCGGCTCGGGGTCTTCCGTGCCGGGTGGCGCATTGTTGAGCCGGAACTCGTGAATCTCGTTGAGCCGCGCGGTGAGCTTCTCGGCCAATCCGCGGGAGTTGGCGAAAACAATCGTGGAGCGGTGCTGCTCCACCAGGTCCACGATCCGCTCCTCCACGTGAGGCCAGATCGAGGCGGTCGCCTGGTAGTCGGAGGCCTCCAGGTTCGCGTCGACGTTCGCCGAGTCCGCCGTGGACGGCGAGGCCGAGGCGCCACCCAACGCGGTCATGTCCGGAATCGGCACGGACACCGTGAGGTCCCAGTCCTTCTCGGACGGCGGCCGCACCACCGTCACCGGCTGTGAGCCGCCCAGGAAACCGGCCACGGTCTCCACCGGCTCCACGGTCGCGGACAGGCCGATGCGCTGGGCGGGTTGGTCCAGCAAATCGTCGAGCCGCTCCAGACTCACCGCCAGGTGCGCCCCGCGTTTGGTGCCGGCCACCGCGTGCACCTCATCGATGATCACGGTCTTCACCTGCCGGAGCGTTTCCCGCGCCTTGGACGTGAGCATTAAGTACAGCGACTCGGGCGTGGTGATCAGGATGTCCGGCGGGTGGGCCAACAGCGCTCGCCGGGTGGCCTGCGGGGTGTCACCGGAACGCACACCCACGGAGACGTCCGGCGGGGCGATGCCCGCGGCCTTCGCGGCCTGAGTGATGCCGATCAGCGGTGCGCGGAGGTTGCGCTCCACGTCCACACCCAGGGCCTTGAGCGGGGAAATGTAGAGCACCGAGGTGTGCTCATCGGTGTCATCGTCGGAGGGGCGCGTGATGAGCTGATCGATGGCCCACAGGAAGGATGCGAGGGTCTTACCCGACCCGGTGGGGGCGACCACCAGGGCGTGGCGGCCCGCCGAGACGGCCTCCCACGCGCCGCGCTGGGCGGCGGTGGGGCCGTCGAACGCGGCGTCGAACCAGGTGGCCGTCGCGGGTGAGAAGAGCTTCAGGGACGGGTCAGGACCCAAAGCCACGCACCTGGAGTTGCTCGACCTTGGGGTTGCCACACGCCTGGCCGGGGTAACTCAGAACCAGGGATTCATAGCTGCCCGGCGGGTAGACGCGCAAGCCGTTGGCCTGCTGCGGGTTGCACAGTTGCCCGATCGTACCCGGCTGGGTGATCTTCAGCGGGGCCGAGGCGGACTGACCGGGCTGCAGGGTGACGGCGGTTCCGGAGGCAGCACTGTCGCGGGCCGCGGGAGCACCCACGGTGCCACCGCTGGGGTCCACGAAGGACACCCCCGGGTAGCCGTGCAACACGCACGGTTCGCTGCCGGTGTTGGTCAGGTTCACGGAGGCGAGCACCGATCCCGCAGCACCCTGATTGGGTGTTACGTTTCCGGACAGCTGGGACACGCTGCACGAACCGGCTTGCGCGCCGGGGTTGCTCTGACCGTCCGTGGCGGGCGGGGTGAACGGCACCGCCGGCGGCATGCCCAGTTCGGGCGCCGACGCCGTGCGCTCGGGTCCCGGGGCCTCGGGTCCCGCCTCCGTTTGCGCGGCCTCGGAGGCGGATTGGGTCGGCTCAGGGGTCGCCGACGTGGCCGGCGATTCGGATGCCGTGGCACTCACCGACGCGGATGGTGACTGCGTGGCGGACTGCTCGTCGGCGGCGGTGTCATCACCGGCACCGCAGGCGGACAAGAACAGCACGGCGGCCAGGCCGGTTGCAATCACTGCGGGACGGGTGCCGGTGCGATTGCTCTGGGGGGCGAGAGTGATTCTCCTCATGGCAACAGTGTGCTACTTTTCCGGCTGAATCGCTGCACGCATCACCTGGGCGAGGTGAACTCCTTCTGCGCCGGTTCCCTGGGCGATCTGCGTGCGGCACGAAAAACCGTCCGCGAGCACGATGGTTCCGGGCTCGGCCGCGCGGATACTCGGGAACAGCTCGCGCTCGCCGAGGGTTTGGGAGACCTCGTAGTGGCCCGGTTCGAAGCCCCAGTTGCCGGCCAGCCCGCAGCAGCCGCCACCCACCACGCTGGTGTTCACGCCCAGCTTGTCCAGGACCTGCAGCTCGGGGGAGTAGTTGCCCACCGACTGCTCGTGGCAGTGCACCTGGCACAGCGCCCGGCCGGGCCCGGCCTGGGTTTCGAGGGTGCCGAAGGGCCAGTGGCCACCGTCCTCGGCGTGCTTGGCACTGAACTCACCCAGGGTGACCGTGAGGGCCTGCACCTTGTGGGCTCGGGGGTCCTCGGGCAGCAATTCGGTGATGTCGTGCTGGAGCATCACCGTACAGGACGGTTCCAAGCCGATGATCGGGTAGCCCGCCTCGAGCAGCGGCTCCATCACGTCCAGGGTCTGCAGCAGGGTCTTGCGCGTCATGTCCAACTGCCCGGTCGAGTGCCACGTCAGCCCGCAGCACACGTTGCCCATGGGCATGAGCACGCGGTAGCCCATGGCCTCGAGCACCTCGATCGCGGCCTTGCCGGGGGCATCCGCGGAGAAGTTGGTGAAGGTGTCCGGCCACAGCACCACGGACGGCTTTTCGTCCCCCGCCGACGCCGCCCGGTGGCCGCCGCGCGCAAGGCCGCGAGCGGCGTCGTCGCCCTTGGTGCGGGCCTTGTACCAGGAGGTGAGCGGGGCGTTGTTGAAGCGAATCATGCGGCGTTTCGGCTCGATGCCGCCGAGCTTCTTGGTGAGTTCCTCCACGGGGCGGAAGCGTTCCAGGAAGTTGACCGCGCGCAGCGAACCGGGGACCGTGGTCACGAGTTTCATGAGCCACGGCATCCACCCCATGGTCAGGTGGGCCATGGGGCGGCGGTCCTTGCCGAGGAACGAGGTGAGGCCCTGGCGGAAGTGGTGGTGCAGGAACTCGGCCTTGTAGGTGGCCATGTCCACGTTGACGGGGCACTCGGTGGCGCAGGCCTTGCAGGACAGGCACAGGTCGAGGGCCTCCAAGGTCTCCTTGGATTTCCAGCCGTCCGTGATGGTTTCCCCGCGGAGCATTTCGGCGAGCGATCGCATGCGGCCCCGGGTCGAGTGGACCTCGTCGTGGGTGGCCTGGAAGGACGGGCACATGGCACCGGCATCCGAACGGCACGCACCCACGCCCACGCAGCGGTTGATGGCCTGGCCGAAGGAGCCATTGTCCGAGGAGAACGCGTGGACCGGGGTGAGCTCGAAGGTCCGGGCGCCGGGGCCGGGGCGGATGCCCTGGTCGATGGGCTCGGGATCCACCACCACGCCGGGGTTGAAGACGTTGCCGGGATCGAAAATCCGCTTGAACTCGGCAAAGGCCCGGCGGGCTTCGGGGGAGTAGATCGTGGCCAACAGCTCGGAGCGGGCGCGACCGTCACCGTGTTCGCCGGAAACCGATCCGCCGTAGCGGTGCACCAGGTCCGCGGCGCGTTCAATGAACTCGCGGTACAGGGCCACGCCGTGGTCGGTGTTGAAGTCGAAGGAGATGCGGATGTGCACGCAACCCTCACCGAAGTGCCCGAACGGGATGCCGCGCAGGTTCATCTGGTCCAGCAGTTCGTAGAGGTCCTTGAGGTAGGCGCCCAGGTGGTGAGGGGGCACTGCGGAGTCCTCCCAGCCGGGCCAGGCCTCGCCGCCGTCTGGTAGGCGGGTCACGATGCCGGCACCGGCCTCGCGGATGCGCCACAGGGCACGTGCCTCGGCGGGGTCGCTGACGACCACGGAGTCCACCACGGTTTCGGTAACGAGCGCGGGGAGTTTCTGGGCCGCTTCAAACGCTTTCTCTTGGGTGTCCGCGCCCACTTCGCAGTAGAGCCAGCCGCCACCGGCGGGGAGTTCACCGCCCGCGTTTTCCTGGCCCGGGCGGGTGCGCAGTGCGGTCAGCAGGTCCGAGCCCATGCCCTCGATGGTCGTCACGCCGGGTACGCGGAATTTCGGTGCCGCGGTGGCCGCCTCGATGGCGTCCTTGAAGCCGAGCACGGCGAGCGCGGTGAACTTGGGCTTGGTCACGAGCTTGACCGTGAGCCGGGTGATGATCCCGCACGTGCCCTCGGTGCCGGAAAAGGCCTTGGCCACGTCAAAGCCGTTTTCACCCAGCAGGTACTGGAGCCCGTAGCCGGAGACCTGACGCGGGAACTGACCCAGTTCGGTGCGCAGCATGGCCAGATGGCGGTCGCGCAATTGTTTGAGCTGGGAATCCAGGGCGGCGTCCGAGGTGCCACCGGCCTCCAGGGTGACCTCGCGCCCGTCGGCGAGCATGACCGTGACCGCCACCAGGTTGGACGCGCTGGTGCCCCACGCGACCGAGTGCGAACCGCACGCGTTGTTGGCCACCATGCCCCCCACCGTGCAGCGAGCGTGCGTGGACGGGTCCGGTCCGTACGTGAGGCCGAATTCGCTCGCGGCGTTGCGCAGCTGATCGCAAATCACACCGGGTTCGATCGTGGCCGTCTGCAGATCCGGGTCGATCTCCAGGATGCGGTTGAAGTACCGGGAGGTGTCGATGATCAGGCCATCGCCGATCGCGTTGCCCGCCACCGATGTTCCGCCGCCGCGGGAGATCACCGGCCAGCCCTTTTCCCGGGCGGTCGCGAGCAGCTCGCGGATGTCCGCCACGGAGCGCGGTTCCGCCACGGCACGGGGGAGCCTGCGGTAAATGGAAGCGTCGGACACGTACGCGGCACGGGTGGTCAGATCATCCCGGAGAGCTGTCATGGTCTAACTTTCGCGCACCCGACCCCGGGATTCCAATTGGCTCGCCCATGGTCCGTGTCGCGGTGTCCTGGACGGACCACGACGCCGCCCGCGCGCCTCCGTGGGGAGGGAGCGCGGGCGGCGTCGGCGGGATCTACGACCGGATACTCACCACTCCGGGGCAATGATGATCTCGGCGCCCTCGAGGTCCTCGTTCCACTCGACCTGGCAGGTCAAACGGGAGTTGTCGTGGCGGGTGTCGTCGAGCATCTCCAGGAGGTCTTCCTCCTCCTCGTTGGTGCCGCCGGTTTTCACGAACGATTCCTGATCCAGGTACGAGTGGCACGTGGAGCACGAGGCATTGCCGCCGCAGGTCGCCAGGATGGGGAACTTGTGCCGGGTCAGGGCCTCCATGAGGGACTCGTAGTCCTTCCACTCGACGCCCTCGGTGCGCACACCGTCACGGTCGGTCACATTGATCTTGATGCTGCTCACTCGGGTGGACCTCCTACAGTTACGACCCGTTGTGGATTCACGGAACCAGTGGCCATTCTACGGTTGCAGCGCGCGGCGGGGGCCACCGGATGGCAAAGTGTGATCAGTCCCCCATGCGGCGCACGGTCAGCGCCTGGGCCACGCGCCCGATCGGGCCGTTCTCGTCGAAGAGTTCCGAGTGGGTCAGCCCCACACCGACCGGGCTGATTTCCACGTTGGTGTCCAGGCCCACCCATTCGGAGACCGGTTCGCGGATCAGGTGGATGGACAGATCCACATTGGGGAACGCCCACTGACCGGGTTCAACGCGGGGCGCAATGCCGTTGGCGGCGTCAATGGCACTGACGAAACGAGCGGTGTGGGAGGACGCTTCGCCCGCCACAATCCGGTGCTTGATGCGCAGCCACCCCGCGGCACTTCCCGGGCGGGGTTCGCGGGCCATGTGAGCCTCCAGGGTGGCAATGAAACCACCGGCCCACGTCTCGGTCATGTCCACCGGCGGGCACTGGTCCACCGGTGGGAGCGGGCGGATCTCACCGCCGGCCACGTCCTGGGTGTCCGAGGTCTTGAGCCGCCACATGTTCAAGCGGATGCAGTCTCGGCCGGCCGCACTCATGGTGGCCTCGAGCAGCTCGATGGTTCTGCCCGGGCGCAGCACGCGGGTGTGCACCTCGATGTCACCGCCGGGAATGAACCCCAAAATGTCGAACGACAACCGCACGGGGACCACGTCTTCGCGCGGGTGGTTGCGTTCCACCTCATGGACCAGCAAGCCCGACGACGCCGCCATGTGCTGTTCCAGCGGGCTCCACGCCCCCTGCGTGTACACCGTGGTCCGGAAACTGTGCTCCCCGGTCCGCACGTAGTGGGCGTCGGGGACCTCTTCCCCGTTGGCGCCGAGGTGCTGGGGCTTGGGTTCGGTGGTCATCCTGCGGGTCCTCCTGAAAGGTGGTGTTTGTGTCCTGTATTACACCTTAGAGTCCCGCACTGATTTCGCGGTGCACCCGCGGCTTGTCGAGCCGTCGGCCGGAGCGGCGGCGTAGTCTCATCGACGCTATGTCCAACCCAACTGGGAGGCGCGCATTCCCATCGACGGTAACGCCAAAAATCCGGCGAGGAGTGGCGCTACCGTCGACCAGAATGCGGCGGCGCGGGACCCAGGGTCATAGCGTCGATACGTCAGCCCAGCGGATGTGTCCACGCGCGGACCCCTGGGCATGAAAAACGCCCGCTACCCCTGTTTGACCAGGGATAGCGGGCGATTTCGAGTGGCGGTGACGGAGGGATTTGAACCCTCGTTGGCTTTAACACCAAACATCATTTCGAGTGATGCACCTTCGGCCGCTCGGACACGTCACCAGCTCGAAGTACTTTACCGTCAGGTTCCACCGGGAACCAAACCGTGCCGACAGGGGCTACGTGCGGTGGGCCGCGAAGAACTCCCGCAGTAGCGCGGCGCACTCCGCCTCGCGGACCCCACCGGTGACTTCCACCCAGTGGTTGAGTCGCGGTTCACGGACCACATCGAACACGGACCCGCAGGCTCCGGCCTTCGGATCCCACGCCCCGAGCACCAACCTCGGTACCCGGGACAGCACGATGGCCCCGGCGCACATGGCGCACGGTTCCAGGGTCACCACCAGTGTGCAGCCCCCGAGGCGCCACGAGCCCGTACGGGCGGCGGCGTCGCGCAGGGCGAGAATCTCAGCGTGGGCGGTGGGATCGCCGCGGGCCTCCCTGCGATTGAAGCCGCGGCCGACCACCTCGCCCCGGGAGTCCACGACCACCGCACCGATCGGAACGTCTCCGCTCGCCGCGGTGTGCTGGGCTTCTGACAAAGCCAGGTCCATCCAACGTTCGTGCTGGATGGACCTGGCAGTGGGCGGTAACGCCATGGTTGACTTACCGGCGGCTGTTCTGCGCGAAGTACGCGGAGTTGGGAGCCTTGAACGCGGTAACGATCCACAGGATGTCCACGATGAGTGCGATGAGTGCAATCACGATGAGCACGATGCCCAGGCCGCCGTACATGAGCGCGCCGAGCATCCCGAAGAGGTACGACAGGATGGACAGGGCCGCAAAGACGGTGCCCAGGATACGGGCCCAGTTCTTGCCCTTGGCCAGACCGCGGTAGACCAGGAAGTACAGCAGGAGGGCGATGGCCAGGCCAATGACGGTTCCGAGCACGCCACCGGTGGAACTCGCGAACATCTCGGCCTGTTCACTGCTCATGCCCTGGTCACGGTAGACCGCTGCCAGATCGGTCGTGGAATTGGCGATGAGACTCACGATCGTGAACAGCACGTACAGCGCTGCGGACAACAGCGTCAGCTTGAGCAGTTTGTCGAGTAGCGCGGGGCGCTCCACCATGCCGGTGTACTGGTTGGGGTTGTACTCACTGGTGCCGTACTTGCCACCCTGCTGGCCGTAACCGTGCTGGGGTGCGTTCTGCGGGGTCTGGCCGGCACCCGGCTGAACATTGCCGGGTTGAACGCCGAAGGGCTGAGCGGGATTGGGCTGCGGGCGGCTCTGATCACCGAACTGCGGGTCGCGGGGATCATTGGGTGTGGTGCTCATGGGGGAAGTTCCCTTCTTCGATTCGGTGCGAGTGCTGCGGGTGGATTATTCGTAACGGAGGGCGTTGATGGGATCCTGCCGTGCTGCTCGCATGGCGGGAATGGTGCCGGCCAGGAACGCAATGACCATCACGGACAGGATGATCAGGACGGTCTTGACCGGGTCGAAAAGGAACAGATTCAGGCCGGGTAGACCTTCCAGCAACCCGTTGGACAACACGGAGCTAATGATCGAACCGGTGGCCACACCCAGGGCAGCACCGATGGCCGAACCCAGGAAACCAATGAAGATGGCCTCGAGGGAGAACAGGCCGAAGACCTTGCCGCCGCTCATGCCCAGGGCCTTCATCAGGCCGATTTCACGGGTTCGCTCCTGCACGGACATCAGCAGCGTGTTCACAATGCCGAAGCCCGCAGCCAGCAGGGCAATGATCGCGAAGGAGTTCAGGATCCACACGATGCCGTTGATGACCGCGCGGAACATGCCGAGCTGGTCCTCCACGGTCATGCCCATCATGTTCTCGTCCGCGAGCTGGGACTTGATCTGACCGGCGTCGTCGATGTTCTCGATGTTGGCCACGGCCATGAAGTAGCTGTCCGGGACCTCACGCGGGGACCCGGAGGTCTGGTAGTCGTACAGTTTCTCGTTGAGGCTCGACGACGGCATGGGCGTCAGGGACGCGCCCGCCAAGGAGGCCTGTGAGACGCCGGAAATGGTGACCTCGAAGGCCTTGTCCTCACCGGCCATGTTGGTCATGACCACGTCCACGGTCTGACCCACCGCGGCTTCGTTCGAATCGAAGCCCAGATCCTCCACCCACGAGGCGGGAACAAGCATCTCGTCGTCCTCGCGTGCGGGGATCTCACCGGCTTCGAGCTGAACGCCCTCCGCATCGGAGGGCATGCCCAGGCTCAGCTGGAACTGCTTGTCATTGGGGGCTTCCAGATATGTGGGGGCCACCATGTACATGGGGTCCACGGAGGTGACTCCGTCAATGTTCTTGATGGCTTCGATGTCAGCGTTGCTCAGGCCGCTGGCCGATCCGAAGCCCGTTTGAACACTGGATTCCTCCGGGTCGTATTCACGGGGACCGTCGTCCTGGGGTGCGGTTTGTTCCTCGACCTTCTGCACGTAAATGGACTTCTGGTCTCCGAAGCCGGCCACCGTCTTGTCGATGTAGTCGTTGACACCGGTACCCACACCCGAGGTGAGGGTCAGCGTGAACGCACCGATGAAGATCGCGATGACGGTCAGAACGGTTCGTGCTTTGGAACGGAACGTGTTTCCGATGGCCGTCCGCAGCAGATCGACAAACTTCACTCGGAGACTCCCTGCTGGTCGGGGGTGGTCGATTGGGCCCACGGGGCGGCATGGCGGCCCGCGCGGTGGGGGCGGCGAGCGGCCTCGGCGATCTCGGCGGCGTCGGCCTCGCTCAGGGCGATGAGCTGCCCCGTCGCGGGTTCCTTGACGGTGACCTGCCCCTGCTCACCTTGGCGCGATTGGGAGCGATCGGCAAACAACGACGACGCCGCGGCGGGCGATGCGCTCCGGTCGATTTCCCCGTCCACCAGGTAGATCTGGCGAGAACAACGAGAAGCGAGGTCGGGATCGTGGGTGACCACCACCAAGGTGATGCCCTTGTCCTTGTTGAGGCCGAACAGGATGTCTTCCACCACGTCCGAGGTGGCCGTGTCCAAGTTGCCCGTGGGCTCGTCCGCAAAGATCACGGAAGGTTCGTTGATCAGCGCGCGGGCAATGACCACGCGCTGTTTCTGACCGCCGGAAAGATCCGTGGCCTTGTTGGAGGCCTTGTCCGCCATCTCAAGCTGCTCGAGGGCCTCCATGCCGCGGCGCTTGCGTTCGGCGGAGTGGACGCCGGCGATTTTCAGCGGCAGCGTCACGTTCTCCAGAACGGTCTGGTTGGGCGTGAGGAAGAACTGCTGGAACACGAAACCGAACGCGGAGTTGCGCAGTTCGTTGAGCTGCTTGGCATCCAAATTATTGGTGGGCTGCCCCTTGAGGGCCACCACACCGTGGGTGGGGGCGTCGAGCAGAGCCAACAAATGCATGAGAGTGGATTTGCCCGAACCGGACTTACCAACAACGGCTACGGACTCGCCCTCGTTGATCTGCAGGTTCACGCCCTTCAGAGCGTCGAACCTGGTTTCCCCTCTGCCATATATCTTGACCAGATTCTCGGTTTCGAGGACCGGAGCCGTCATAAGAGGCTGTTCCTTTCGGGGGCTTCAGCTGATGTACCAATGTGGTTGTGTTCAACTCTTTCGTATCGACGATAGGCCACGCATCCTACGACGGGTGGAACTTTCACCCGTGACACCGAGGTGAACCGGCTTCGCTCCGGGGCGAACGGGAGCCGCCGGTGCTAGTTTGACCGTATGCGAGTCACCGTTTTGGATCACCCCCTGGTTGCCCACAAGCTGAGCGTTCTGCGCGACAAGTCGACACCCTCGCCGGTGTTCCGACAGCTGGTCGAAGAACTCGTCACGCTGCTTGCGTACGAGGCCACGCGCGAGGTTCGTGTGGAGCCCATCACCATTCAGACACCGGTGGCGCAGACCCAGGGTGTAGGACTGTCGCGGCCCCGACCGCTGGTGGTCCCCATTCTGCGAGCCGGGCTGGGCATGCTCGAAGGCATGACCCGGTTGATCCCCACCGCGGAGGTCGGCTTCCTGGGGATGGCCCGGGATGACACCACCCTGGACATCATCACCTACGCCGAACGATTGCCCGAGGACCTGACGGGTCGCCAGGTCTACGTCCTGGACCCCATGTTGGCCACGGGCGGCACCCTGCGCGAAGCCATTAAGTTCCTGTACCGCCGTGGTGCCGAGCAGATCACGTGCGTCTGCTTGCTGGCTGCCCCGGAGGGTCTTGCCAAGCTCGAGGAAGAACTCGGAGACGCCGAGGTGAACCTGGTGCTGGCCGCCATCGACGAACGCCTGGACGAGAACGCCTACATCGTGCCCGGCTTGGGGGATGCCGGAGATCGCCTGTACGGCGTGGTGGACTGACCCGTCCGGTGCGGGTGAGTTTCCCGTGTAAGTGGTACCGGGCGTCCCAGGTTCTTGACACCGGGCGAAAATTCTGATTCAGACGACCACGCTCCGAATCAAGCCCCGGGATGGCGCGGGTTCGTGCGTTTTTGAGGGAATGGTTGGCCTTGTATGGCCCTTGCCGTAAGTTCTCCAAAAAGGTGATTTGGATTACATTTGCGCCCTCTTGTCTCATTATGTGAGAAACAAACGGGTTTGTTACTTGCAAGTGTCGGTGTTGTCGCCCACGATGTTGAGTACGTCGCGTCCAGGAAACTCACGGGTTCGGCGTTCCACGAGGCAGGGGATACTCACATGTCAGGCGCACCGGGCTACGTCCACATTTCTCAGCGGCATCGATTGAATGCCGCGCAGGCGGCGATGCGTTCGCGCGGACCTCATCGCGTGGCAGGGTCCGTCGAGGAATATCGCACTCTGCGCTCCCTCACCGGCGACCAGTCCCAGGATGCCCGCCTGGAACGCCATTCCGTAGCGGACCAGCAGCCCACCGAAGCTCGCGGGTTCGTGGTCTACGTGGGCGTGGACGAGCAGGCCGCCGCCGATCGCGGGATCAACCTGGTCCAGCTGGTCCAGGACGTGCGCAATCACATCCATCAACTCGTTCCCGAATCGGATTCCTACGCGGCCGTGGCGCTGGCCCCGATCAATGCGGAAGGCACCGACCTCGAAGTCGTGCGTAGCGCACTGGGCGATCCCACCTGCGCGGACCCGGTGATCGAACCCATGGTCCCGTTGCCCACTCCGGCATCCGGTTCCACCATCGACCACCAGCGCGTGGGCGTGTTGATCGACCTGTCCCGCCGCGAGGTGTTCCTGGACGGCGATCTGCTCAACCTCACGCACCGCGAATTCGAGTTGCTCAACTACCTGGTGGAGAACGGCACCCGCACCGTGGGTCGTCTCGAGCTGTTGGACAACCTCTGGGACGACGCGGAAGAGGTCCCTTCCGAGCGCACCATTGACGTTCACGTCCGCCGCTTGCGCTCCAAGCTCGGCCGCCTGGCCAATACCGTGCGCACCGTGCGCGGTCAGGGTTACCGCTTTTACGACCACCCGGAAGTGGTTGTGTGGGCGGCCCCCGAGTATTCGATCTGACGCCTTCTCGGATTTCTTCACCGCCGACGCCGCTCGCGCGCCCCACCCGGGAGGCCGAGCGGCGTCGGCGTGGTTAAGGGTGCGGCAGGCGCGTGTCAGACTGGTGGGCATGGCACGCCACGATGTAAAGCACCTGGTGATCATGCGGCACGCGGAGGCGGATCACCCGCCCGGTGCCCTGGATCATGATCGGCCCCTGATGCCCCGCGGTGCGCAGGATGCCGCCGCGGCCGGGGAGTGGCTCGCGCAGCAATACACCCCGGACATGATCATGGTGTCCTCCGCGCTGCGGACCCGCCAGACCGTGACGTGGGTGTGCAGTGAACTGGGGGAGAAGGCACCCACCCCGCAGCTGGTGGACGAGTTGTACAACGCGCACGACACCGCAATCATCGCCGCGATCAATCACGCACCGGAAACAGTGCGCACGCTCTTGGTGGTCGCCCACATGCCGGGGGTGCTGGACACGGTACTGCGGTTGGCCTCCCGCGAATCGGATGTGGACGCAATGATGGATGTTTCCGGTGGCTTCCCCACATCGGGGATCACGGTGCTGGAGGTTCCGGGCGACTGGGCGCTGCTGGATGGCGGGAATGCGCGGCTGGTCCATTTCGAGGTGCCGCGGGGCTAGCGGTCGAGCGAACCTTGGTCAGCCCAGCTCGGCCTCGTATTCGGGCATGAGGGCCTCGTAGGGCGGCCACTGCTTGGTGCTGACCCGCCCGGTTTCCACGGTTTCGACCATGCGATCCAGGTAGTACTCCCACCCCGCGCCGATGTATTTCACGTCCATGCCGGGTGGGACGGGCATGGCGAACTTCACGTGCGTACCCGCATCGGTTTTCGACAACTGCACGTCCAAAGTCCAGATCTGCGCGGCGTCTTCGTTGGTGCTGTGCACGCGTAAGTGAGAGGATTTTTCGCACGTGACGATCACGTAGGGCTCGGAGCCGGCCTCCTCCTCGAAGGCCATGCTGACCTCCACCCGGCCCGAGGTGGGGTCACCCGCCCAGGTGCCGAACCACAGGGCCAACTGATCCGACTCGGTGAATGCCTTCCACACCTTCTCAGTAGGCGCGGGAACGTTGCGGGTGAGCACCAGATTCGGCGCACCGTCAATGGTTTCCAGGACTCCAGTGATCACGAGCGCTCTCCTTGTCGCCGAGCCCGGCATTGTCGAGGACCGGCTGCCCCCGTTCAGTGATCAATTAACCACCCGCCACGTGAGCTGTCGAGAGCCGCGGCATGGCTCAGCGGCGGGACTCGCAGGCAACGCCGTCGCCGTCGCCATCGAGACCGGGGCGGTACCCCGGCTGGCCGAGGTGCAGCGGGGCGGCACCCGCGGCGCGGGCGTCGGCGCATTTTGCGAAGTACACGTCGGTCTGCGCCTCAGGTGCGGGGACCTCGGGTGCGTCCGGGACGGGTGCCGCCGTGGCAATGACGGCGGGGGGCTCCACGGGGGCGGGCTGCGTGGGCGCAGGGGTGCCTGGGGCGTCGATGGGTTCCGGAACCACAGGGTCGGTGGTCAGCGACTGGTCCGGGCACTGGCTGAGCACCCCATCCATGGCCCGCTTCTCCGCATCCGTGACCCACAGCTCATAGCGTTGCTTCACGACGATCTGCCGGGCCACGTACTCGCAGCGGAATTCCCTGGCGGGCGGCAGCCAGGTGGCGGCGTCTCCGTCTCCTTTGGCGGAGTTGCTGGGCCCGTCCACGGCCAGGAGATTCAGTGGGTCATTGGCGAACTGTGTGCGCCGGTCCGCGTCCAGGTTCTGGGCGCCCTTCTGCCACGCGTCGGACAGGGCCACCACATGGTCGATCTGCACGTCGGAACTGGTTTGGACGCCGGCCACGAAATCAATGAACTCGCCGGTGAAGGGGCTCGTCAGATCGCCACTGAGTACCTTGCAGCCTTGGGTGCCCGGGGCCACGGCCACGTCCGTGAGATCGCGGCGGAGAATGTCATTGCGGGTGTCGCACCCATTGCGATCGGTATCGGACCACCGCGCGCCGAATTGCTCCCGCGAGTAATCGGTCTTGGGAGCCCGCCCCTTCACGGGCAGCTCGTCCAGGGCTGCGCGCGCGGGGCTTTGGACCGCGTCGGCCGTCTGGCCCTGCTGCGCGGCGGCCTCGGGGGTCTGCGTGACGGCCGGTTCGCCGGAGTCGGGAACGGGCGCGGGCGGCGTCGTACTTGAAACCACCGACGCCGACGCCGCTGCGCTCGCGGTTGCCGACGGGCCGGGGGACGTCGGCGCGTCCACGGGGGCGCAACCGGAGAGGAGGCCGATCAATGCGAGGGCGGCGAGCGCAGTGGTGCGCAGGGATGAGCGGGGGGAAGCAGCCACGGGGCGACACCTCTGTCATGGGAGGAGGGGGGTAGTTGAGATCGTAGCGGGTTATGCGGGAAGGGCCGCACCGAGGCGGCCGGCGGTCGCCCGCAGCAGGGAGCGGCGGTGTCTTGCACCTTTCGATGCAGGTTCCCGGCTTCAATCCTTCTCCCGGCGACGCGCGACGAGCTGCTTCCTACGGTTATTGAGCAAGCACATTTCGCACCGCCCCCGGAAGGGAACAACCATGACTTCCACCCAAAACGCTCCGGATACGCCGACTCGCACCGGTCCTCTCGCGGTGGTTCGACGCCATCCGTTGCTGACGTTCTTTCTGCTGGCGAGCCTGCTGAGCTGGATCTGCTGGGCGCCCTACGTGCTCTCGCAGAGCGGGCTCGGCGTGCTGCCGATCCACGTCGACGAGATCACCGGCATGTTGCCCGGCGCCTACCTGGGGCCGATTTTCTCCGCGTTCCTGGTCACTGCGATAGCCGACGGCCGACAGGGGTTGCGACGTTGGTTCGGCCGCCTGCTGCGCTGGCGGGTTGCGCCGCGCTGGTACGCGGTCGCCCTGCTCGGCGTTCCGGCGGGGATGCTCCTGACCGGACTGGCGTTCTCCGGGGGCGTGGTTCACCCGCCGTCGGCCATGGCGCTCGCGCTGTACGTCCCCATGCTGATCTTGCAGTTCGTCACGACAGGTCTGGCAGAGGAGCCCGGCTGGAGGGACTTCGCCCTGCCGCGGCTGCAAGACCGCTTCCATCCCCTGGCTGCATCGATGATCCTGGGTCCGATTTGGGCCGTGTGGCACCTGCCGCTGTTCTTCACCCCCTGGGGTGAGTACCCGGAGGCGAGCTGGACCCGCGCGGCAGCGTTCCTACTGTTCTGCATCGGCTTCAACCTGGTCATGACCTGGATCTTCAACCGGACGGGGCAGAGCCTGCCGGTGGCAATCCTCGCCCACGTCAGCGTGAACTCCTTTGCCTCGGTGATCTGGGGCGAGATGTTCCCCGGCATCGACGGCGACTCGTGGATGCATGCGCTGGCCGTCGGCGGACTTGTGGCCGGCGCGGCCGTGGTGCTCGCCACCCGCGGTCGGCTGGGCTACCCCAACCCGCTCCCGCGATGACAACCCACCCCAGCACCGGGCCCCGAGGACCTCATCGGCCCTCGGGGCCCGGCACGCCGACAACCCGGTTCTGGTAAGCCCACACGACGGCCTGTAATCGCGAGCGGACACCTAGCTTGGGCAGCATCCGCGCCAGATGCGACTTCACGGTGGAGACCTCCACCACCAGCTCCCGGGCGATCTCCTCGTTGGACATGCCCTGCGCGAGAAGTAACAGGATGTCGTGCTCCCGGGAGGTCAGTACCTCGGACGCTCGCGAGGCGGTCACGGGCTGCAGGCTGCGGCGTTCGACGAACTCGCGCAGGACGCGCCGAGTGAGTGACTGATCGATCGTCCCCTGGCCGGACGCGACCTGATGCACCGCCTGGACGATCAACTCCGGTTCGGCATCCTTGAGCAGGAACCCCGACGCGCCCGCCTCAAGCGCCCCGAACAGGTACTCATCGAGGTCGAACGTGGTCAGGATGAGCACCGGGATCACCGGGTCGGCGGCGGGCCCGCACAGTTCCCTGGCCACCGCGATCCCGTCGCGGCCGGGCATCCGGATGTCCAGGCAAGCGACGTCCGGGGAGAGTTCTCGTGCCAGTTCGAGCGCCCGCCGGCCGTCGGCCGCGGTGCCCACCACCTCGATGTCACTCTCGCTCTCGAGCACCGCCACGAGGCCGGCGCGGGCCAGCGGCTGGTCCTCGGCGATCATCACCCGAATCATGCGGTCTCCTTCGCGCTGCGCTCGCGACGCGCGCCGTACTCGGTGGGGCCGGCGGCACGCGGATCGCGCGGCACGGTGAGGCGGGTCTGCCAGCCGCCGTCGGCGGTGGGGCCGTAGGCCAGGTCCGCGTCGATCATCTCGGCGCGCTCACGCATCCCGAGTAGCCCAAAGCCCCCACCCGTGCCGGGATCGGCGACGGGCGGCCGCCCGTTCGCCACCACCACGGTGAGTTCATCCGCGCGGTCGTCCAGAGTCACCGTGGACCGTGCGCCGGGGGCGTGCTCAGCGATATTGGCCAGGGATTCCTGCACCATCCGGAAGACGACCACCTGCGCGAGCGGCCCGATCCCGGTGCCGAGAGGCCGGCCCGCGCCGGCCGCGTGGATGACCAGCTCCACCCCGGCGCCTGCGTCTCGCTGGGCCTCGACGAACTCCTGCACGGCCGGCAGGGTCGCCACCGTCCGCCCGGCCTCGGCCTCCTCGCGCAGCAAACCCACCAGTCGTCGCAGATCGTCCAGAACCGTCCGGCTCTGCGCCCGGATCTGCGCGACGGAGCGCTTAGCGGCGCTCGGATCGTTGTCTATCTGTCGTTCGACGGCTCCGGCCAGCAAAGCGATCCCGGACATGTGATGAGCGGCGATGTCGTGGAGCTCCCGCGACATCGCCGTGCGCTCCCGGGAGATGTCGGCCTGGACCAGCACGTCGCGCTCCCGTTGGAGGGCGGCCGACTCGGCGAGGCGTGCCTCCTGCGCCTCTCGCCTCGCAGCGACCAGCAGTCCGATCAGCACGGGAGCGCCGATGACCAGCACGGCCTGCAGGAGGGCGGCGCCCGCAGCGACAGCCGCCGTCAGGTCCGCCATGAGCATCTCATTGGCGAACTGGAGGCCGGCGACCAGGAGAACTGGGGCCGCCAAGGCTCCGATGATCTGGCGATTCGGTACCGCGGTCGCCACGTAGTAGGCCGCAACGGCGGTGGCCAGCGCGGTGAGGGTGAACAGTGGCCCTGGGGCAAGGAGCACAAGCGCAGCGGGTAGTGCCGTGACGACGATCGCCGCGGTGACGGGCTTGTTCCGCGTCCACAGCAGGGCCACGGCCTGGGCGAGGACCACGGTGAGCACGACCCACCAGGGGGCACTGCCCACCGGGGGGAAACCCGACCCTGGATCGTTGCTGGCCGCGGCGAGGACGGGCAGCAGGAGAACGCCGGCCGCAGCGAGCACCGCGGTGAGGGCCGCCGGCACCACCTGAGGGCGTCTCAGCCGGTGTGGGGAAGGCTCGCCGTCAGCCGCCATCTCGGCCTCCCCCTCCCCCTCGGCCAGCGGGATGCCAGCACCCTTGATGCGGTCCAGTGTAAGGGGAGCTCGGGGGACACGTGGGCTTTACCGAACGACCCCCGGGGCCACCACTGGGAGACCAAAAAACCCGGACCCCAAAATAAGGGTCCGGGTTGTCGCTGATCTCCTGAGAGATCACATGGTGCGCCCGGAGGGATTCGAACCCCCAACCTTCTGATCCGTAGTCAGATGCTCTATCCGTTGAGCTACGGGCGCATTTGCACCAACCGATGTACTCGGCTGCAACGGGTAATAACTTACACCGGTGGCGGCCAAGTGCAAAATTAGGGAGCCGACCAGCGGTGTGATGTAACGCTCATCGGGCGGCGGCGTTGCCGCGATAGACTGGAAACACACGCATAACCCTGCCGGAGCTAGTCCCCCGGGTCTCATCCAACGATGTAGTTGGGAGATCGTTCGACGGGCAGCTGCATCGCCGACCACGGGCGCGGCAAGACGGCCTCAACGAGGAGACATGTCAATGGCTGACAACACCACTGCAAGCACCGAATCCACCGGACTCAACCAGGCTG
>NZ_JAUNPE010000170.1 GCF_030536815.1 Kocuria sp. | reverse complement strand
TCTCGGCGGGTAATTTACTGCCACGTGGTGGAGGGGCGGAGTCGATTTGGATCATCTCCGTCCCTTCAGCCCTGACCGACTACTTCATGAGTCCAACATCGACTGGCTGATCCCGGTCGAGATTGAACTTGCTTGGGTCGGTCACCTGGAACGCTCGATTGTGACTGGTGTTAATTAGAGCAATCAGCTTCCCAAATCCGTCGCTGGCGTCCACCGACACCGTGCCTCCGGAGTCAGTATCCGAGGAGTGGCGAATGCTCAGTCGGTAGTTACCTAGTTGATGAGCCGTCACAGGGAAGATGAACCATTCGGCGTCGTGGAGGTACTGCGGACCGCACGGGCACCGCACTCGTTGCGCTGATTCGCATCGATGTACAGAGCGGGATCGTCAATGCCATCCTCGGCCTGAACACGAATAGATGAAGGTTTGGTGCCATGTTTCGTGTCATCACAACCCTTGCGCCAAGCATTCACGGCACGAACGATATCGGTCTGCAACGTGTCCCCTCCACTTCTTACTAGCGCCCCATCACAGCTCGAGCGTCACCGGTGGCAGTGATCGGGACGCCCGCAGGGATGATGAAGTTCACCACCGGAGGGTGGACCACGGCCTCCAGAGTGACTTGGGCCGTGAGCCCGTCGGGGGTTCCCGTGGGTGCGCCGAGCGACAGCTGCTCGACCTCGTCGAAGGCCCCCACGGTTCCCAGGTAGCTCGATGCCGCGCCCGCCACGCCGTCGTGCGTCAGGATCGGCGACGGCGCCGCACCCTCCGATCGATCCAGGTCGGTGAAGGTGTCCGCCGCGGCGCTGGACGCCCGATCGGCCAGGGACTGGAGTTTTCGCTCCCCTATGTAAACGCTCGTGATGGCCATGATGGTGATCGTGAGCAGCAGCGTGACCAGGGTGAAACCCAACAGGACAATGGTGGTTTGCCCGTCGTCTCGCTCTTGAGGGTTCCCGTGAAACCGGCCCCACAGCCCCGCCACGATGCCTGTTCCGCGCGACGAACGTTCGATTCCGCGCCGAGTCCTCACGCGTACCTCCCGGACACGACCGTGACATCCGAAGTGAGGGTGGCCACGTTGGCCGTCACGAAGCCGGGAACAGCCGGGAGGCTCACGTTGAGCTGGGCATGAACCGTGGCGACAGCACCGGGTGAGGTGCACGAGCCGTCCGAGCAACTCACCTCGAGGGCGAGGTCCTGCGCATCGAAACCGTGATCCAGCGCAGCCACCGCCGCGATGTCATGGATGGCGGCCTGATTGAAGCTATCCGCTTCCATGACCGAGATGGCCTGACCGGCCTGCTCCGACGCGGCCACCACGGCGAACGAGCCGGCTTGAACCCGGGACACCGTCACGACCAGGTAGATCACCGGAATGAGCAGCAACAAACCCAACGCGACGAATTCGACGATGGCACTGCCCCGATCCGGATGATCCGATTCTTCGAGCGCCTGCGGGTGCTTCCGCCCAAGTGAGATGCCGTTAGTCCATGACCACTGCATGACCGCTCACATTCAATGCTTCCGGGGGCCCGAACATTGCCACGACGGGCAGCGGCGCGACCACGGTCACCTCCACGGCTGGCAACGATCCCACCTGAGTTCGCGAGATGCTGACGTTGTGGGCGTAGCTCTCACCCACCGAATTGGCGATGATGCCGCGAGCGCGAGCCACGCCGTCGTCGTCGGTGCGGTCCGCCAGACTGGCGTACCGCGCGCCGGCCGCGGCGGCGTCGATCAGGGTGTTGCGCACGTGTAAAGCAAAACCCAACTGCAGGATGCCCGCGAAGATGATTACGGCGAGCGCCAGGACCATGACGTATTCGGCAACGGCGTTACCCGCGTCCTTGAGGTCCTCAGAGACCGGAGACTCGGTTGATCGCATCCTGGAACAAGCCTTCGAGTGCGGGGCGGGCGATGAGCAGCAATCCGGCGACGAGTACTGCCGACATCAGTGTGAGCATGACCCAGCCGGGCACGTCTCCCCGATCGCGGTCATCGTCCGTCAATCGCGAGCGCAGTGCATTGATCGAGGCCAGCACGGCGAGCATCGGTGCGGTAAAGAATAGGTATCTTTTCATGTCAATCTCCTTCGATATTCACTAACTCTTTTTCAGTGCGGCGAAATTCTCAGAACCCCATGTCCAGCACGGCCAGGCCGGGGAAAACGGCAAAGACAACGCTGAGTGGGAGGACGAAAAATACAACCGGAATCAACATGGCAATTTCTTTCTTGCCCGCGATTTCCATCAGGACTCGCTTGTCGTGATCACGGACGTCCTGCGCCTGAGCGCGCAGCACCTCGGCCAGTGGAGTTCCTCGTTCGATGGCCACGATGATTCCGTCCACGAACCGGCCTAGGGGGATCACATCCGTCCGCGAGGAAAAATCTTGGAGGGCCGTCACCAGTCCGGAACCGGCGCGGGTCTGGGCCAGCACTTGCCGAAATTCGTCGACGAGCTCGCCTTCCGCAACGCGGCACACTCGTTCTAGGGCGCCGACGGCGCTTTCTCCCGCGCCGACGGACAAGGCCATGAGCTCGGCCACCGCGGGAAACTCAGCGAGCATGAGCTTTTCTCGCTTGGCAATGCGTTGTTTTAGGAGGAGATCCCTGAACCACACTCCGCAAAATGCGCCCAGGACCGCTCCGACCATGACAATCGCGACACTGACGTTTCCTTGCAGAATAAGGCCAATGCTGAACACGCTGCCGAGCAGAACGCCGAGCACCGCGAAGACAACTTGTTCGGCGCGATAGTCGACCACCGGTTTGTCGAGACCAGCGCGGATGAGTCGACGTTCCAGGACGGAAGCACTGCCGGCGAAGGGCACAATCTTGTCCGTGGCCCAGGCCAGTGCCTGTTGAAGTAGGGGCCCAATGGGATCGTTGCCGCCGGATCTACTGGCTCTCACTTGCCCACGTCGGTTCAGTGCCGAACTGACGTGCACCATACGTAGCTGCGGAGCAATCCGATCGGCGAAACTGGGTGCTCCCACGGCTCGAGCCGCGCTGAGCATCAACCACATTCCTCCGGCCAGTACCAGGGCAATGAGAATTCCCGTGGTCCACGTGTTCATCGCAGGACCCTCCGCTCGGTGGGCAGCGCTCCGAGCCGCAACATCAACCGGTACGCGGCTACGGAGATCGCCAGCCCACCCAGCAATACGAACGCCCCGGTGGCGGTGTTGTAGGCCTCAATGGCCGCGGGCTGGGTGGACATCAACGCCAGGACGAGCCACGGTGCCGCAACGGAGAGGCGGGCCGCGTTCACCGTCCAGGACTGCCGTGCTTCCAACTCACTGCGAGTCCGCTCGTTCTCACGCAGGAACGACGACAACGTGCCGAGGAGTTTGCCCAGATCCGTGCCACCCACCTCTCGGGTCACCCGGAGGGCCTCCACGATATTGTCCGCGACCGGGTCCGCCAACCGATTCTTGAGCAGAGTCAGCGACCCGTGTAACTGACCACTGGCCCGATAATCCGCGGCGAACTGACCGAAGGCCGGACGCAGAATTTCGGGGCCGCGGTACTGCAACTGCATGAGCGCTTCCGGCAATCCCATGCCGGCACGAATGGCGGAACGCAAATGGTCAACCACATCGGGCCACACCTCACGTAATACCGCCGAGCGCTTGCCACCACGCCGTTTGACGAACCACCACGGAATGTAGCCGGCCACCAACAGCGCACACAGACCAAAAGACGGCGCGGCTGTCAATGCAGTCACGGACAAGCCCGTGACCAGGGCACACGTGATGCATGCCGCGATCAACGCCGAGGGCGCAACGTGGGGCAGATCCGCACGCAGCAACAGTGTCTTCACGCGACCGGTCCGCGAGTGCCGAGTCCTCTTGTGGGTCGGCTGGTTCCAGAAGGACCACCACACAAGAAAGACTCCGGTCCCCATGAGGATGCCAACCAATGCGCTCATGGGGTTTTCGCCCGAGACTTTTTCAGTTGCGCCTGATCCGATGCCCCGGTCTTGGCGGCGGGCGCCACGTCGAGAAGTGCCGAGGGCCGGTACCCGGACCTCAGGAACTTGTCCGGGGAGGGCACTTCGGCAGCGACCGGAACCAGTTCGCCGTCGATGTGGCGGAACAGCGGGTACGTCTCGATGATGCCGTTCTCCACGCGATTACCCACGGCCAGGATCTCACTCACAAATCGATGCCCGTTGTTGTTGCGAT
>NZ_JAUNPE010000021.1 GCF_030536815.1 Kocuria sp. | reverse complement strand
GATGCCATGCCCGGCCACGCAGGACGTTCAGGACGCGGAGGATGACCAGCTAAGCGGGCACCGGTTCCTTCCCGGAACCGGTGCCCGCTGTGGCGGCGGTGTGTTCTTAGCGACGGATCGATTCTTCCTCGCGCTCGCGGGGTGATGGATCACTGTCCGGATTCGCCGCGGTCTCGCGGCCGTGGTCCCCGGACATGCTCGACAAGCTGTTCGACGGCGTTGCGTCATCCCGCCATCGCAGCAGGGCACCCACACCCTCCGGCAGGCTCACGTACTGCGCACCCAGGGTGGAGATCTCGGCATCGGTCGCCAGTGCCTGCCGGGCAAGTTCCTCGGCGTTGTCCGGTTCGTCACCGATCGTCAGGATGAGCTCGGACACCTGACCGCGCTGCAATGCCTCGGCGACCTCGGCCGCGCCGGCCACGGATTCGCCACCGCGGCTCTGATTCTCGGTGAACGTATTCGCCAATTGCTGTTGCCGCTGCGTGATGAACCCTTCGGTCACGCGGGCCAACTCTTCGCGGAACGATGCACGATCGAGGCTCTGCCCGCGAGTGCCTCCCGGGACCTCCTGCAAGATGGCCAGGGCCTCCTTGCCGAGTTCGTCCTTCAACAGTGACTGCGCCCGAACATCGCCGGTCAACAGCAGCATGTCCAGTTGGTGCTCGCGGACAATGGCGTCGACCTTTGCGGCCACCGCCTCCGCATTGCGTTCCCAAGAATCTTCCACGCGAGCTTCCTGGTTACTGGAGCGCCAGCCGTGTTGGGAGCCACCGCCCACGCTGGCTTTGTGCAGTTCGTCGTGGCCTCCGTCCACTGAGGCGTCCTCACCCAAACCGTTGTCGTTCTTGGTGATCTTGGGATTCTCCGGGGCGCGAAGATGCAGATCCGCGCCGGAACGGTCCACTTCCACGAGCAATTGCCGAACAGCCCGCGGGATCACCTGCAGCAGAGGTACCAGGACAGGCTCAGATCCCCAGTGGGCGGAATCCTCGCGCGGGGGTGCCGGCAGCACTCGGTCCACCAGAATGGCTGATCCGGTCGCCAGAATGGCGCGGCCATGTCGGCCACCCACGGGTGAGGGCTCCAACAGGGTGGTCTCGATCTCCTCGAGGATCTCGTCCGGGGCGCCGTCCTCTGCGAGTTTCGAACGGAAATGTCCCCATCGGGTGGACAGCCCCGAGGCGGAACTGGGATCGGTCCGAGTGGAGTCGATGTAGATCGACAGGAACGGTCCATCGGTCTCGAGCACGGGCGTGAGCCAAGACAGGTTCACGGTGACCTCCTGGTTGCTTGTCGGGCGACAGGGCGCCACAATGCGGCGCCGTGGTGCAGCTCACTGTTCCATGCAAATCAAGCGGGGACAAGGGATGAGCCCTGACGGTTGAGTGCCGAAAACTTGGAGGTTTCATGAGAACGCGGGCTGCGGGGTAGTCAGTCCCAGTCCGTGTCCCACACGGGATCCGCGTATCGGTTCCGCAGGAACTCACCGACCACCGCGGCGCCCAGATCTTCCGGATCCGGGGCGACCACCCGGCCCCCGGCCCGTTGGGCCATTGCTTGCACGAACCGCACCAGGCCCGGGTCATCACCGAGCCGGAAGAACGTGATCTCGGCGCCCTGCCGAGTGACCTTGTCCAGTTCGGTCACCGTGGTCGTCAGGGTTTCACGATCCGGGGGATAGGAGAACCACGCCTCGCCATGCGTCATCAGGTGAGCGGTGGGTTCACCGTCGGTCACCACCAGCAACACCGGCTGCATGTTGGGGTGCTGGCGAAAGAAGCGGCCGGCCAGCAGGAGGCCGTGGTGCAGGTTGGTGCCTTGCTCGTGCCACGCGGGCAGCGACGTCAGCTCCCCGATGTCCATGCGCTGGGCATACCGACCGAAGGTGATCAGCTCCAACCGATCACCCCGGAACCGGGTGGAGAGCAACTGATGCAGTGCCAGTGCCGTTCGTTTCATGGGCACCCAGCGGTTGTTGAGCGCCATGGAGTACGAGGTGTCCACGAGCAACACCACGGCGGCCTGCGTGCGGGCCTCGGTCTCGCGCACCTCGATGTCCTGCACGTGGATGCGCAGCCCCTTCACCGGGTCCTGACCGGCCGCCGCGGTGCGGCCGATCGCGTTGGTGACGGTGCGCGTGACATCCCACGGTTCCACGTCCCCGAATTCCCAGGCCCGGCTGGACCCGGTCTGTTCACCCGCCGCTCCGGCCAGACGAGTGTCCCGGCGACCCTGGCGCCCGGAGATCCGCCCGGCGGCGTCGCGCAACAGGGACTGACCGAGTTTGCGCATGGCGCGCGGGGACAGTTTCAGGTCCCCGTCCGTGCCGCGGCGAAGATAGCCGCTGTCCTGCATTGCCTTCTCCAGCTCGGCCAGGGTGCGGGCCGAGACCGCGGCGTCGTCGCCGAGTTGGCGTGAGAGCGCCTCGATATCCAGGTCGGACAGCGTGGACCCCGAATAGGACTGCGAGAGCTGTTCGGCCAAGGAATCGAGATCCGCCAGGTCTTGGAGCACTCCGGTGCCGTCGCCCAGCCCCAGGCCCTGATCGCCGTCGAACTGCTCGGAACCCGTCCAGTCCTCGCCGGGGCGCAGGGCCTGCAGGGACGCGTCCAGGCGTTCCAGCTGGGACATCAATTCGGGCGAGCCGAAGGCCTGCGCGGACAGCGACATCAGCTCGTCGCGTTGCTCCTGGGTCATGGAGCGCATCATGCGTTGGGCGGCCGCCGAGCGTTGGGCGAGCGCGTCGATCAACTCGTCCACGTCCTGTGGATTCTCGGGGAACTGGTCCCCGTGCTTGGCCATGAACTCCTCGAAGTCTTCCGGCGTGTCCTCACCGCGCGCGTGCTTGTCCAGCAGGTCGTTGAGGTCGCTCAGCATCTCGGCCACGGCCTGCCGGTCCTCGTCGGTCGCGTTCTCCAGCGTTTGCTTCATGCCGGCAAAACGCTGGTCGAGCATTTCACGGCCCAACAGGTCCTTGATCTGCTCGTAGTGCTGCCGGGCGGTATCGGACTGCCAGTCGTAGTCGGCGAGTTCGGTCACGGCAGCGGCGGGTGAGGTGGGCAGGCTGTCCAATTGCATTTCGCGGAACTGGCGGTCCATGGGATCCATGCGAGCGTCTCGCAGGAACTGGTTGCGTTCCTCGCGCAGGGCCTTCTCCAGCAGCTCCTTGACCTCCTGGATGGTGCCGTCCAAACGGTGCTTGCGCAGCAGATCACGACGCCGCTGGTGCACCTTGCGTGCCAGATCGTCCAGTCCGCGCTGGTTGCGCCCGCCCCGGCGCAGGAACTCACGCATCGCCTGTTCCGGGGAGTAACCGGACATGACGTCCTCGGCCACGGCGTCGAGAGCTTCGGCGAGATCGACGGGTGGTGCCAGGGGATCGGGGCCCCCGGAGTAACGGCCGTACCGGGAGGACCTGTGGCGGTTACGCATGATGGCCTCTATCCGTAGACGGTTTCCCCGTCACCGGTTTCCTTGGAGAGCTGACGAATGAGGAACAACCCTTCGAGGGCCAACTCGATGGCGGTGGCGCGATGACCGGGGGTGTCCCCGCCCACCTGTGATGCGATCTGGTCGTACAGGTCGCTGTCCTCCAGTTCGGGCAGGGCGTCCAGGAACTCCTGGGCGGTGACCTGCTCACCGGTGGTGATGGTGCGCTTGCCGTCGAAGGCCTCCACGAGCGGACCGAAATCCAGCCCCCGGAAATGAGCCCGAACGGCGTCGGCGGTGGCGGTGCGCAACAGGTGCCCCAGGATCTCGTCCTCGCGGCCTTCCTCTCCGGACTCGAACTCGATCTTCCCGCCCAGCACGTCCACGGCGCTGTCCACGTCCACGAGGCGAGCCACGGCGTCTTCACCGGGGCGCACCGTGGCGCGATGCCTTGCCGCTGCGGCAATGGTTTCCGCGCCGGCGATCGCGAAACGTGCGGAGACACCCGAGGCCTGGTTGACCGCATTCGATTCGCGCAGCGCGCGTGTGAAGCGGGCCAGGATCTCCAGGATCACCTCCGGAACCTCGGCCGTCAGATGCGCCTCCTGGCGAGTCACGGCCATCTCGTCCGCGAGTTCCAGGGGATAGTGGGTGCGGATCTCGGCGCCGAACCGGTCCTTGAGCGGGGTGATGATCCGACCGCGGTTCGTGTAGTCCTCCGGGTTGGCGGAGGCCACGACCAGAACGTCCAGGGGCAGGCGCAGCACGTAGCCGCGGATCTGGATGTCGCGCTCCTCCATGACATTGAGCAGTGCGACCTGGATGCGTTCGGCCAGGTCGGGAAGTTCGTTGAGTGCCACGATGCCGCGATTGGCCCGGGGGACCAGGCCGAAGTGAATGGTTTCGGGGTCACCCAGCCGGCGACCCTCGGCCACGCGCATGGGGTCCACATCGCCGATCAGATCGGCCACGGAGGTGTCCGGGGTGGACAGCTTCTCCACGTACCGATCGGTGCGGTGCCGCCAGGCAATGGGAAGAGCGTCACCCTCATTCGCTGCGCGGCTCAGGGATTCAGCGGTGATGGGATCGAACGGGTGCTCATTGAGCTCGGACCCCTCGATCGCCGGGCTCCACTCGTCGAGCAATCCGGAGAGGGTGCGCAGCAGGCGGGTTTTTCCCTGGCCTCGCTCACCCAGCAGCACGATGTCATGGCCGGCAATCAGGGCTCGCTCGAGCTGCGGGATGACCGTGCGGTCAAAGCCGTGCAGACCGGGCCACGGATTCTCCCCGGCCGCCAGTGCGGCCAGGAGGTTGTCGCGAATTTCTTCGCGCAGGGTTTTCTGGACGTGACCTGCGGCGCGCAAGTCACCTACGGTGCGGATCTCAGGCTGAACGCTCACGCAGGCCACGCTACGCCCGGGGGTGGGCGGCGTCGACCCCTCGAAAGGGTGATGACGCCGCGTGACGGCCGTGCAACCGGTGGGCCGTGACGGGAACGGTTCGGCCACCTAGGCTGGGCGATGTGAGTCCCGAAACCACCACCCTGCTGCTGGTCCGCCATGGTCAGACACCCACCACCGGGCAACTCCTGCCCGGCCGCACCCCGGGATTGCACCTGTCCGACACCGGACGCGAGCAAGCGGCGCGCGTGGCGGAGCGGCTGACCGACCTGACGTTGACCGCGCTGTACTCGTCCCCATTGGAACGCACCCGGGAGACCGCGCAGGCAACCGCGCTCGCGACCGGCCTGCCGGTGATTGAGGACCATGGGCTGCTGGAACTCGAGGTCGGCGACTGGACCGGCGAGAAACTGGCCGACTTGGCGCGCAGGCCCGAATGGCAGACCGTGCAACACGAACCCGCGAGCTTCACGTTTCCGGGAGGAGAAGGTTTCCGGGACATGCTGGAGCGGATGGTCGATGCGCTCACTCGCATCCGCACCGCTCATCCCGGTGGCACCGTGGCGTGTTTTTCGCACGCGGACCCCATCCGGGCCGTGCTGGCACACGCCATGGGAACACCACTGGACAAATTCCAGCGGCTCAGCGTGGGACCGTGCTCGGTGTCAGCTATCGCCTATCCGTTGGGCCAGGACCCCGTGGTGCTCACCGTCAATTCCACGCAGGATTCCCTGGCCACGTTGACGGCTCAGTAAGGGGTCATCGTGGATGACCAGCGCACCCGTGAACTCCTGGAGCTCGGCGAGATCGAGATCCTCGGGCAGCTCGTGGAGAGCAGCAATGAAACATTTCTGGTCGAGCTGACCCACGGGGACGATCAACGCTGGGCCATTTACAAACCCGAGCTGGGGGAGCGGCCGCTGTACGACTTCGAACCGGGCCTCTACCGGCGAGAACGCGCGGCGTATCTGTTGAGCGAGTCACTGGGCTGGGGGATCGTGCCGCTCACCATCATTCGCGAGGATGGCCCCTTCGGCATCGGCTCCGTGCAGCGGTTCATTGAAACGGACGTGGCGCAGCACTATTTCACCCTCTACACGGATTGCCCGGAATCCCACGAGGATCTCAAACGCATGGCGGTCTTCGACGTGCTGGCCAACAACACCGACCGTAAGGCCGGCCACGTGTTGCGGGGCCTCGACGGGCGGATCTGGGGCATCGACCACGGATTGTGTTTCGCAGAGCCGTTCAAATTGCGCACGGTCATTTGGGATTTCGCGCGAGAGCCCATTGCTGAGTCCTTGTTGGCGGACATCGCGCCCCTCGAACACGAGATCCCGTCCGAGGTGGCGGACCTGCTGACCGCCGGGGAGGTCCGGGCCGTTCGGGAACGCGTGCGGGTCCTGGGGCTCTTGGGACGGCTGCCGGCGGATCCCACCGGACGGAGGTTTCCATGGCCGTTGATCTGAGGGGGCGGGAGGCCTATTCTGGCGTGCACGCGACACACATATTGCCGTGACGTTCTGAATTCAGGAGCATCTCATGAGCACCACCCTCGCCACCTATATTGCTCTGCCCGGCAACGCCGCCGAGGCCTTCGAACACTGGCACCGGGTCTTTGGCGGAGAGCTGGACCTGACGCGGTATGGGGATATGCACATGGAGGGGATGCCCTTCGAACCGGACCCCCAGCATGTGGCCCACGCAGTGCTGACCACTGCGGGCGGCCAGATCGCCGGTGGCGACGCCATGGAGGACGGCAATGACTACCTCGTCCGCGGCACCGCATACTCCCTGCTCTACTCGGTCGAAACTCCCGACGACGCTCGCGGCCTCATCCAGAAGCTCATCACCGGTGGGGGCTCGGTGGGCATGCCCTTCGAAAAGGCGCCGTGGGGCGAGTGGTACGGAACGGTCTTCGACCGATTCGGCGTGATGTGGTCCTTCTCAGCGCCATCTGCGGACTGATAGTAAGTACTATGATCGGTCTACGGGCCGGTCGACCTGACCGAGCTCGGAGCGAGGAAGGAACCCATCATGACTGAGCCCATTCCCGACCCCAACCCCATCGACAACCCGGACGCCGCCCGGGAACCACTGCGCGAGGACGAGTTCATCGGAACCACCGGTGACGAGGACTCGGCGTGGGAAGAGGACGACGCCCAGTGGGGCGCCGATGAGGACCCGCTCAAGGACGTGGACGAACTGGAGCTGAACAACCGGATCGACACGGCAGATCAAGAGCTGCCCACCGACCCCGACGTGGACTAGCCTGAACCCATGTCGCGATTCAGCCCCCTGGAATGGCCGGTCTTCCGGCAGTTCCGCACCGCAGACTCCACAGGCCGTAGCTCGGCTGTGGTGTCTCAGCACACCCGGGACATCACCTCGCGCACCGAAACGGCGGATCGGGTGGTGCAGAGCGTCTGCCCGTACTGCGCCGTGGGTTGCGGACAAAAGGTGTACGTCAAGGACGACAAAGTCATCCAGATCGAGGGCGATCCGGATTCACCCATTTCCCGTGGGCGCTTGTGCCCCAAGGGTTCGGCGAGTGAGCAGTTGGTCAATTCACCGGGTCGACAGACCCGCGTGTTGTACCGGGCGCCCCGCGCCAAGGACTGGCAAGAACTGGACGTTGACACCGCCACTGACATGATCGCGGACCGTTTCATCGAGTCCCGACGCCGCGGCTGGCAAGACACGGACGATCAGGGCCGTCCGCTGCGTCGCACCATGGGCATTGCGTCGCTGGGCGGTGCGACCCTGGACAATGAAGAGAACTATCTGATCAAGAAGCTCTTCACCGCTGCCGGGGCCGTGCAGATCGAGAACCAAGCCCGTATTTGACACTCTTCCACGGTTCCCAGTTTGGGAACCTCATTTGGCCGCGGTGGCGCCACACAGTCACTGCAGGACATGGCGAACGCCGATTGCATCATCATCCAGGGTTCCAACATGGCCGAGTGCCATCCCGTGGGTTTCCAATGGGTGACCGAAGCCAAGGCACGCGGCGCCAAAGTTATTCACGTTGATCCGCGATTTACGCGCACCAGTGCGGTGGCGGACAAGCACGTGCCGATTCGGATGGGCACGGATATCGTGCTGCTGGGTGCGCTCATCAATTACGTGCTGAGCAACGACCTGTGGTTCGACGAGTACGTGCGTGCCTACACCAATGCTGCGAACCTCGTGAACGAGGACTTCCTGGACACCGAGGACCTGGACGGATTGTTCTCCGGGTTCAGCATCAAGGACAACGCGTACGACATGGAGTCGTGGTCCTACCAGACCACCGAACAAAACGATCAGGATCCCGAGGACGCAACCGAGACCGATCCCGCGACGTCGGGCCGGGACCGTGGGGAATCAACGGACCGTTCGGACCAGGCCGCACCCGAGAAGCACGAACAAGGTGACGACGAACGCGAGCAGGCCGGTGGTGACAAGTACGGAAGTGGTGGCGCGCCCGTGGGGCCCGGCACCCCGCTCCGGGACGACACCTTGCAGGACCCGCAGACCGTGTTCCAGATCCTCAAGCGCCACTACAGCCGGTACACCCCGGAAATGGTGCGCGACGCATGCGGTATCTCGATCGAGGATTTCGAGTATCTGGCACGGGCGATCACCGAGAACTCGGGTCGCGAACGCACCACGTGTTTCGCGTACGCGGTGGGGTGGACTCAACACACGCTGGGCGCACAGTTCATTCGCACGGCGTCCATCTTGCAATTGCTGTTGGGCAACATGGGGCGACCCGGTGGCGGCATCATGGCGCTGCGAGGTCACGCGAGTATCCAGGGCTCAACGGACATTCCCACGCTGTTCAATCTGCTGCCGGGCTACCTGCCCATGCCATCAGTGAAGACGGAGTCGCTCGACGAGTACCTGGACACGATTTCCAATCGTCAGCAAAAGGGTTACTGGGCTTACGCGGACGCGTACACGATCAGCTTGTTGAAGGCATGGTGGGGAGACGCTGCGCAGGCCGAGAACGACTGGGCCTACGACTACATCCCCAGGCTCAGTGGCCCACACGGTACCTACCAGACGCTCATGAGCATGCTGGAAGATGAGGTCGAAGGCTACTTCTTGCTGGGGCAGAACCCCGCGGTGGGATCGGCGCACGGCCGCCTGCAGCGCATGGGAATGTCCCACCTGAAGTGGCTGGTCGTGCGGGATCTGAACATGATCGAGTCCGCCACGTGGTGGAAGGACGGCCCGGAGATCCAATCGGGTGAACTGCGCACCGAGGACATCGAGACCGAAGTGTTCTTCATGCCCGCAGCCAGTTACGTGGAGAAGTCCGGGACGTTCACCCAGACACAACGGCTACTGCAGTGGCGTCACCAAGCGGTGAATCCGCCCGGGGCCAGCCAGAGTGAGCTGGAGTTCTTCTACAAGCTGGGCCGGCGGATCCGGGAGCGCCTCGCGGATTCGGATGATCCCCGTGATCGCCCGCTCCTGGATCTGACCTGGGACTACCCCACGGATGAGCACGGTGACCCCGAGGCGGAGGCGGTGCTGGCCGAGATCAACGGGCGGCACCTGACCGGTGAGCTCGCCGGCCGGCCCTTGTCGAGCTACACGCAGATGCGGGCAGACGGCTCAACCTCCGGCGGTTGCTGGATCTACACCGGCGTGTACGCGGACGGCGTCAACCACTCCTCCGATCGTGTTCCCGGCAGCGAGCAGGACGAGATCGCCTCGAAGTGGGGTTGGGCATGGCCCGCCAACCGGCGCATCATCTACAACCGTGCCTCGGCGGACCCGCAGGGTAAGCCGTGGAGTGAGCGGAAGAAGCTGATCTGGTGGGACGAGGATGAGCAACGGTGGGTTGGTAAGGACAACCCCGATTTCCCGATTGATCGCGCCCCGGGCAGTACCCCGGGTGAGGACACTCGGGGTGGTGACGCCTTGGCCGGGGATGATCCGTTCATCATGCAAGCGGACGGCAAGGGCTGGCTGTTCGCGCCCAAGGGCCTGGTGGACGGGCCCATGCCCGCCCACTACGAACCGCAGGAATCTCCGGTGGTCAACCCGCTCTACGCGCAACAACAGAACCCCACGCGCATGACCTTCCCGCGCTGGGACAACCTGTTTGCCCAGAGCGCCGGTAAGCCGGGTACGGGTGTCTACCCGTACGTGTTCACCACCTACCGCTTGACGGAGCAGCACACCGCGGGTGGCATGAGCCGCTGGCTGCCGTACCTGTCCGAGCTGCAACCGGAGATGTTCTGCGAAGTGTCTCCTGAACTGGCCGAGGAAAAGGGTTTGGAGCCGTACGGCTGGGCCACCATCATTTCGCCCCGGTCCGCGATCGAGGCCAGGGTGTTGGTGACCGAGCGGATGAAGCCCCTTACCGTGCGAGGGCACACCGTGCACCAGATCGGTTTGCCGTACCACTGGGGTGTCGGCCAGGACGCCGTGATCACCGGTGACGGCGCCAACGACCTGCTCGGCATTGCCCTGGACCCCAACGTCCACATTCAGAACAGCAAGGTCGGTTCGTGCGACATCAGGCCCGGCCGCAGGCCACGCGGACCCGAGGTGCTCGAACTGGTGGCGGACTACCAGGAACGCGCGGGGCTGACACCGGCAACCAGTAACACGACGGTCACCGATCCCCAACGGGAACTCACGGCCGAACAGATAGAGGATGGTTCCCCATGACCGGAGAAGCAGCCGCCAATCCGACAGCTGACGCCCACTACGACCACCCGCACCCGCGCAAGGGGTTCTTCACGGACACCTCCATCTGCATCGGGTGCAAGGCGTGCGAGGTCGCGTGCAAGGAGTGGAACCGTAACCCGGCCGACTCCGACTACGAGTTGCTGGGTTCCTCCTATGACAACACCGGTGCCTTGGGCGCCAACACGTGGCGGCACGTGGCCTTCATCGAACAGGGCGCGGAGCAAATCGATCGCGCCCGGGAGTCCGGCCGCGCGCTCGTGGATCTGGGCATGCCCCGGGTCGGCCCACCTCAGGGCGCGGCGTCCCCGAAAACGACGTCGCGGGGCACCATTCCCGTGACGCAGGCCGCCCCGGCCGGTTGCGGTTCCGGTGGCGGCGGGTGCGGTTGCGGCAGTTCGTCCTCGCCGGAGCGCTCCGCGGATTCCCCCGGTGGCCAGGGACCCGAGTCACCCGTGGATGCGTCCGTGCATCCCGACACCCCCGATTTCCGCTGGCTCATGTCATCGGACGTGTGCAAACACTGCACCCACGCCGGTTGCTTGGACGTGTGCCCCACGGGCGCGCTGTTCCGCACCGAGTACGGCACCGTGGTGGTCCAGGACGACATCTGCAACGGCTGCGGTACGTGCGTGGCCGGCTGCCCGTTCGGCGTGATCGAACGTCGCAGTGACGGCGTGTTCGAACCGAAGAACCAACGCGATTCCCCGCCCATGCCGGACACCGTCAAGGTGCCCCAACACGGCGTCGCGCAGAAATGCACGCTGTGCTACGACCGGATGAAGAACGATCAAACTCCGGCGTGCGCGCAAGCCTGCCCCACCACGTCCATCAAGTACGGCGACCGTGACTCCATGGCCGCCACCGCGCGGGAAAGAGTGGCGCAGCTGCACGATCAGGGCAGGACAGAGGCTCGGCTTTACGGCGCCAACCCCAATGACGGGGTGGGCGGCACAGGTTCCGTGTTCCTGCTTCTGGACGAGCCCGAGACCTACGGCTTGCCACCGGATCCGCGCGTTCCCACCGCGGATCTCCCGTACATGTTCAAGCGCGCGGGCATGGCCGTGGCCGGCATGTTGGCCGTGGGCGCCGTCGCTTTCGCCTCGGGCGGTCGCCGATGAGCGTCTCCGAATTCGACAACTACCGGCCACCCGAAGAGCCGCGCCGCAAGCGGAAAGGGAAAGGGCGCCGTCGTGCGTCCGGATCTGCTTTCCGCCGAGGCGGTGACGGGTCCCGGGAAATGCCCATGGTGCCCGAGCCGGAGTTCACGTCCTACTACGGGCGGCCCATCGTCAAGGCACCGCCGTGGGAGAAGGAAATCGGCGCGTACCTGTTCCTGGGTGGTTTGGCGGGTGGCTCCTCGATCCTGGCCTTCGGCGCCGAGCTGACCGGTCGGCCACTGCTGAGACGCAACATGCGACTGGCGGCCCTTACCGCGGCGAGCCTGGGTACGGTTGCCCTGGTGAGCGACCTGGGCCGTCCCGAGCGGTTCTTACATATGATGCGCACCATCAAGCCCACCTCACCCATGAGCCTGGGTTCATGGTTGCTGGCCTACTACGCCACGCACGCGGGTGTTGCCGCGGCCGCCGAAGTGGATTGGGTGACCCACGCGAAACTGCCCCTGGGGCCGCTGCGTTCCGTCCTGCGCTTCGTCGAGCGGCCCGCAGCAGCGGGTGCTGCGGTCACGGGCGCACCGCTGGCTGCCTACACCGCCGTACTGCTCGGTGATACCGCGGTCCCCACGTGGAACGCGATGCACAAGGACCTCCCGTTCGTGTTCGTGAGCTCGGCGTCCATGGCCGCCGGTGGTCTCGCAATGCTGACCACACCGGTCACGGAAACCGCGCCCGCGCGGACCTTTGCGCTCGCGGGCGTGGCGGGTGAGCTCGTGGCCATGCACCTCATGAAGGAGCGCATGGACCCCGTGGTCGTCGAACCTCTCGAGCAGGGCCGCCCCGGTACGTGGCTCGCATGGAGTGAACGTCTCGCCCTGGCCGGCGCCGCCGGAACGATCCTCGGCGGACGACGCCGCTGGGTGGCCGCGCTCTCGGGCGCAGCTTTGGTCACTTCCTCCGCGCTCACTCGTTTCGGGGTGTTTCAGGCCGGCAAGGACTCCGTGAAGGATCCCAAGTACACCGTGGAACCGCAGCGCAATCGATTGGCGAAACGCCGGGCCGCGGGCATCGTGGACGATTCGATCACGACCGCCGGCTGATCAGCGGACCCGAACCAGCTCGTCGTCGCGTTCGGGCAGGGCCACGGTTTCGCCGATCACGGGGTGTCCGGGCAGTTCGCCCACCACGAGCAGCCCGCCGGACGTCTGGGCATCCGCGAGGAACAGGAGGTCCTCCTCCGCGATTCCGGAGTCAGCCCTCAGGTGCGGGCGCACCCAGTCCAAGTTGCGGCGGGTGCCGCCTGAGACGAACCCGTCCCGCAGGGCCTCCGCCGCGCCGGAGATCATGGGCACCGCGCTGCGGTCGATGACCGCACCGACCCCGGAGGCGCGGGCCATTTTGTAGAGGTGGCCGAGCAGCCCGAAACCAGTGACATCCGTGGCCGCCTTCAGGCCCGCAGCCACGGCGGCTTGGGAAGCGTCCCGGTTGAGCTGGGTCATGGTGGCGATCGCTTCCTCGAACACCTCCCCGGTCTGCTTGTGGCGGTTGTTCAGCAAACCCACGCCCAGCGGTTTGGTGAGCGTGATGGGCAGCCCCGCCTGGGCGGCGTCGTTGCGGAGCAACTTGGTGGGGTCAGCGGTGCCGGTCACGGCCATGCCGTACTTGGGTTCGGGGTCATCGATCGAGTGACCGCCGATCACCGGGCACCCGGCCTCGGACGCAATGTCCAGTCCACCCTGCAGGACCTCTGACATCAGCTCCATGGGCAGCACATCGCGGGGCCAACCCACCAGGTTGATCGCCACGATCGGGTGCCCGCCCATGGCGTAGACATCGGAGAGCGCGTTGGCCGCGGCAATCCGGCCCCAGTCGTAGGCGCTGTCGACCACGGGGGTGAAGAAATCGGCGGTGGACAACACGGCGAGGTCCTCGCGGACCAGGACCGCAGCGGCGTCGTCGCCGTCGTCCAGGCCGACCAGGACATTGGGTGCCGTCTGCCCGGTGAGGCCGCGGACGGCCTGCTCGAGCTCTCCCGGCGGGATCTTGCATGCGCAACCCCCGCCGTGGGCGTAACCGGTAAGACGAAGATCGGTGGACCAGGACTGTGAAGGAGCCATATCCCCAGTGTAGGGAGGCCAGCCGAGCGAGCGGTGATAGGTTCGACACGGAGGCGTCTGAGTCCTGGTGGGCTCCCCGGTCTTCAAAACCGGTGAAACCGAGCATCTCGGTTTGGCGGGTTCGATTCCCGTCCGCTTCCGCCAACGTGCGCCGCACCCTTCGGCTCGAACCGAGGGCGGCGGCCGCTTGCCACAGGCACCCGAGACGCACAAGGAGTCACAGTGACCGGCGCAGACCCCCGTTCACGGATTCCCCGCACGGATCAGCTCCTGGCGCTGCCGGACGTTCAAGCCGCTCGAGTAAGGCTGAGCGAACACGTGATTCGCACCGTCATCACGCGGGCGCAGGATCGGGCCCGCCGGACGGAGATCGCACCGGAAGACGTGCAGGAAACGGTGATCGCAGCCTTGGCGGAACGGCGGGCCACTTCCCTGACCCCCGTGCTGAACGCGACCGGCGTGGTCATCCACACGAACCTCGGCAGGGCGCCGTTGTCGGCCGCGGCGCGTGAGGCGTTATCGGATGCAAGCGGTTACGTGGATGTCGAACTGGATTTGATCACGGGTCAACGGTCCAAACGCGGGGTGGCCACGCGCGAAGCGCTCCTGGCGGCATGTCCCGCGGCCCAAGACGCCCTGGTGGTCAACAACGGCGCGGCGGCCCTCGTGCTGGCCACCACGGCGTTGGCGCGAGACCGCGAAATCATTGTGAGCCGCGGAGAACTGGTGGAGATCGGCGCCGGATTCCGGTTGCCGGATCTCATGGAATCCACGGGGACTCGCTTGCGGGAAGTCGGCACCACCAACCGCACCCATGTCGCCGATTACGCGGACGCGGTCGGGACGCACACCGCGGCGCTGCTCAAGGTCCACCCGAGCAACTTCAGGGTCAGCGGGTTCACCTCGGACGTGCCCCTGCGGGAATTGCGCGCGCTCGCCGATGAGCACGACCTGCCCCTCATCATGGATGTCGGCAGCGGTCTACTGACCCCCGATCCGACCCTGCCGGATGAACCCAGCCTGAGCGAGGCGCTCGAGGCCGGTGCGGATGTCGTCATTGCCAGCGGTGACAAACTGCTCGGCGGCACCCAGGCGGGAATTCTGCTGGGCCGCACGGACATCATCCAGCGCCTGGCCAAGCACCCGTTGGCACGGGCCGTTCGTGCCGACAAGCTGACCCTCGCCGCACTCGAAGCCACATTGGTGTCCGGGAACACTCCGGTGCAGCGGGCACTCCACGCGGATCCCGAGCGATTACGCGCGCGAGCCGAGAGACTCGGTGATGACCTCGGGATGCCCGTGGTCCCCCACGACGGCCGCGTGGGCGGCGGGGGAGGACCCGGGGTGCCGCTGCCGGGGTGGGCGGTCCGCCTGCCGGAGCAAACGGCTCGGTTGTTACGACTCGGCCAGCCCGCCGTGTTGCCGCGCGTCCACGACGGCGCGTGCCTGATCGACCTGCGCTGCATTCCCGAGGACGACGACGCACGCGTTGCCGCCGCCGCACGCGCCGCATTGGGAGCACTGGACTGATGTACGTTGTCGCGACCGCCGGGCACGTGGATCACGGTAAATCCACGCTGGTCCGAGCCCTGACCGGAATGGAACCGGACCGTTGGGCCGAGGAAAAACGGCGCGGGCTCACCATTGATCTGGGATTCGCCTGGACGGATCTGCCGTCCGGGAACAACGTGGCCTTCGTGGACGTCCCAGGGCACGAACGATTCCTCGGCAACATGCTCGCGGGACTCGGACCGGCACCCGTGGTTTGTTTCGTGGTCGCCGTCGACGAAGGCTGGCAGGCCCAGTCCAGCGACCACCGTGACGCATTGGCGGCATTGGGGATCGAGCGCGGACTGATCGTGCTGACCAAGGCGGATCGGGCGCCGGAGCGGGTGGGGGCGGTGACGCAGCAGGTCAGGGGCGAGTTGGCCGGAACGGGCCTGCGGAATGCCCCGGTGGTGGCCGTGTCCGCCCAGAACGGGTCGGGTCTGGCTGAATTCCGCGCGGCGCTGGACGGCGTTCTGCAGGGCGTTCCCCTGCCGGACCCCGCAGAGCGGTTGAGGCTCTGGGTGGACCGGGCGTTCTCGGTGTCCGGAGCGGGCACCGTGGTCACGGGAACCCTGACCGCCGGAACGGTTCGGGTGGGGGACAAGCTCAGCGTGCTCGGTCAGGACCGCGTTCGCCCGGTCACGGTACGTTCGGTTCAAAGTCATAACCGCTCGGTCGAGACCATTGGGGCGACCAACCGCGTGGCCATCAACGTGCGGGGCATTGCTGCGGAGGACATCCATCGCGGTGACGCGCTCCTGACACCGGACGCGTGGCCCACCACGGGTGAACTGGATGTCCGCCGGACCTCCGGAATTTCGTTCGAGGACGCACCGGCGGAAATCCTGGTTCATGCGGGTTCCGCCTCGGTCCCGGCACGGTTGCGACCCTTTGACGCCGATCACGCGCGCGTGCAGCTGTCCCAGGAGTTGGCGCTGATCCCGGGGGACCGGTTGGTCATGCGCTATCCCGAGGCCCGCGTGTTGTTGGGCGGCGCGCGGGTTCTCGACGTGGACCCGCCCGAACTCAACCGGCGCGGCGACAGCGCGCGGCACACCCAATGGCTGGCCACCCTTCCCGAGACCGGGGATCCCGTGGCCGAGACCAAACACCGCGGGGCGGTGCGCGTGGCGTGGTTGCAGACGTTGGGACTCGTGGACTCGGGGGAAGCACAGCCTCCGCCCGGTGCGGACATCACCAAGGTAGGGCGCTGGTGGATTCATCGCCCGATGCTCAAGGACTGGGTCGAGACACTGCGCACCGCCGTGAAGCGGCTGCATGAGCGGGATCCGTTGAGCCCCGGCATGACCCGGGGCGCCGCAATCGATGAACTTGCTCTGCCCGGGCCGGAACTGCTGGCCACGGTCATCGGCGAGGCCCAACTCGAGGAACGGGGTGGACTCATCGCCGTTCCCGGCCGTTCCGGTGGGCTGGGCGCGGCCGAAAACTCTCTGGCCCGGGTCGAGGCCCAACTGGCCACGAACCCCTTTGCGGCGCCCGAGGCCCAGGAACTCATCGACCTCGGGCTGGGCCCGCGGGAACTGGCGGCCGCGGAACGTGCCGGGCGGCTGGTGCGGTTGGCGGGCGGCGTCGTGGTGCTGCCGAACGCTCCGGCCCTGGCCATGCGCGAGCTGGCGCGGCTGGAGCAACCGTTCACCACGAGTCAGGCACGGCAAGTGTGGGGGACCACCCGGCGCGTGGCCATCCCGCTGCTCGAGCATCTGGATGCGCGCGGTTGGACCCGGCGACTGGACGGCACCAAGCGGACCATCGTGCGGTAGGGCACCGGTGTGCCCTGCGACAACCACGCTCTGGGCAAAAGGGCCTAGTGCGTGTCGGAGTGCCAGAATAATCTGGGGAGCAAGCTGGGTGCTCGATGGCATTTTGCCCTTGAGTCCCAGTCGACTGCAAAACACCGAACAAGGAGAGAACATGTCGCAGAACGCGGACGAGAACCTCGGTAACGAGCCCATTGACTCTCGTGAGGACACGGGCGAGACCATCGGCGCGACAGGCGATGCGCAGAACCCCAGCCTAGAAAAGGATCCCGAGGACTGGGTGAGCGGGGACGACCCCATGACCGAGTCCCAGAAGTCCTATCTGGACACCCTGGCCAAACGAGCCGGCGAGGAACTACCCGCCAACCTGACCAAGGCGGAGGCTTCGGAGCACATCGACCGACTGCGCGGTTCCGGGTCCTGACCCCTTGCGTTGCGACGGACGTGGGCGGTGAGGCGGCGTGACCAGTAGATTGGGCGTGTGACTGACACGCACCCAACCTCCGTTCATTCCGTCGAAACCGGACACGGCGATCATCGCGTCGTGTTTCTCCATGGCCTCTTCGGCAGGGGCAAGAATTTCAGCATGATCGCCAAGGGGCTGCAGCCGGAATTCCGCAGCCTGCTGGTGGACCTGCCGAATCACGGGCAGTCCGAGTGGACCGAGGAACTCGACTACCTGGAACTCGCCGATCACGTGGCGGAGCATCTCAGGAGCGGCTTCGCAGCGGACGGACCCGTGGACGTGGTCGGACACTCCATGGGCGGCAAGGTGGCCATGGTGCTCGCCCTGCGCCATCCGGAGCTGGTGCGTAAGCTCGTGGTCGTCGATATCTCTCCCGTGGGGTCAGGGTCCGGCCGCAGCGAATTCCACCATCTGCTGGACGCACTCGCCGGGGTGGATATCGAGTCCGCCCAACGCCGCTCAGACGTGGATGCCGCACTCAAAGACCCCATCCCCGTGGCCACTGTGCGCGGGTTCCTGCTGCAGAATCTGAAGAACCACGGCGGTGGCCTGCGGTGGCAGCCCAACCTGAGCCTGCTGCGCTCGGAGTTGGAAACCATCATGGGTTTCCCCGACATCGAGACCGAACTCGACAACGCACAGTTCCCCGGCCGCGTGTTGTGGATCGCCGGTGAGAACTCCAACTACGTCAAGGACGAGGACGAGCCCGTGATGCGCTCGCTGTTCCCCAGCACCATTCGGCTGAAGGTGCGCGGGGCCAGTCACTGGGTGCATTCGGACCGCCCACAGGAAGTCATTGACGCGCTGCGGACGTTTTTGCTGTCCGAGCGGGAGTAACCCGGGCGCGCCTCGCGAAAGCCTCCGGTCGCTGCGTCCTTCCCGGCTGAAGATATTAGGGCACGTCACAGGGGCCTATTAATCAGCTGTCTTACGGTTTCTTCGCTACGGTGATCGGACGCTACCCCTAGGAGAGTCACATGAGGTCCGATCTGGCCCGCCGGTTGTTCGTTACAGCAGCGCAAATCTTTTGTTTGGTCGGCACACTCGTGGGGACAGGAGTGCTCGGTACAGAGGTGGCCGATTCTGCCGGCGGGTCGCTCTCGGACAATGCCACGTTGATTGCCCCTCTCGGTCCGGCGTTTTCGATCTGGTCGGTCATTTACGTTGGTCTCTTCGCGTACACCGTGTGGCAGTGGTTTCCCCGGAATGCCACAACGGCCCGCGAACGTCGGATCGGGTGGCTCGCCGGCATCACCATGATCCTGAATGCCGCGTGGTTACTGGTGATCCAGGTCGACCTGATCTGGATCAGCGTGCTGGTCATTCTGGCGCTCGCGGTCTCCCTCGGTCTTCTGGTCAAGCGGCTTCAAGAGAATCCCGAGTCATCGCTGCTCGGCCGCTTCATCGTGGACGGCACCTTTGGTCTGTACCTCGGTTGGGTCACCGCAGCCACCTGTACGAACATCGCGGCAGCGGGCTCTGCGTACGGTTTGGGTTCGGAGAGCACCACGGATGAGTGGATCGCCATCACCGTCATGGCCGTGGCGGTTGTGCTGTCCGCCATTTACGTGGCCGTCTTGGGACCCCGATTTACGGTGGCCGCCGGTATCGCCTGGGCCCTGGCGTGGATCAGCGTGGGTCGACTCACCGACGAGCCTGCTTCGCAGCTCGTCGGTATTGCTGCGGCCATCCTGTCCGCCGCGGTGCTGACCATCTGGGCGGTGGGACGTGCTCGTCTCAACCGTTCGGCACGTGAGGAGCGCGGCGTGGAACGCCGGCCCGCGTACTCCTGAGGATGAGCGACCGGGGACGCGCCGTCCGGCGCGGCCGGAGCTCGGAACCGCGTACATTCGGTGGGGTGACCAACCGCTCGACTCGTTCCCGCCCGCCGGCGGCGCCCGGTTCCTCCGCGGCCGGTGTTGCCCTGGTCGTCGCAGCGGCGCTCGTGACCCAGACCGGGGCGGCCATTGCCTATCAGATTTTTGATCGAGTGGGTGCACAGGGAGCGGTCTTTTTGCGTCTGCTCATCTCATCGGCGCTTTTGTGGATCGTCTTCCGGCCCTCCGTTCGGTCCGTCACGACCAAGAATCTGCCGGTGATCCTCGGTTTCGGGGTGAGCCTGGGTGCCATGAACATGTGCATCTACCAGGCCATCGCCCGCCTGCCGCTCGGGGTTGCGGTCACCATGGAACTGCTCGGGCCGCTGGTGCTGTCGGTGGTGTTGTCACGCAAGCTGAGCGGTGTGCTGTGGGCCGGTCTCGCCCTCGCAGGAGTGCTTCTGCTCAGTGGGGTCGGACCCAGCACTGACGGCTTGGACCCCGTGGGAGTGGCTTTCGCGTTGGCTGCCGCGAGCATGTGGGCGCTGTACATCTTGATGTCCCGACAAGCGGGGCGGGAGTTCCCGGGGACGCAAGGGCTCGCGCTCGCCATGGTGGTGGGCGCCCTACTTGCCGCGCCATTCGGGGTGGCCAGCGGCGGCGTCGAACTCCTGGACCCGTGGGTCTTGCTGATCGGCGCACTGATCGCCGTGATATCCTCGGCGGTTCCGTACGCCCTGGAGCTAGCGTCCTTACGGCGCCTGGCGGCGGAGACGTTTGCCATCCTGGTGAGTCTCGCGCCGGCCATTGCCGCGCTCGTGGGGTGGATCATGTTGGGGCAGGCCCTCGATCTCCCGGAGATCCTGGGCATGGGACTCGTGATTCTGGCCAGTGCTGCCGCGGTGCAATCGGCTCAGCGACACTCTGGCCGCCGGTAATCAATGAGACCCGGGGATAATCTGGCCCCATGGGATTTTCACGCGCAGAACTCGACGCATTTCGTGACCGCACGGTGCCGGACCTGCTGCCCGATCCGCTGAACCTGCTGTTCGCGGGAATCAACCCCAGCTTGTGGACCGCGGCAACGGGAGCGCACTTCGCTCGACCGGGGAATCGGTTTTATCCAGCTCTCTATCGGGCGGGCATTACGAGCACTCTCATTGACGCCAGGGACGGTTACTCGGAATCAGATCTCGCGCAACTGACGAGCAAAGGTATTGGCAACAGCAACATCTGCCCGCGCGCCACCGCACGAGCGGACGAGTTGACCCGCGAGGAACTGCTGGCCGGTGCGGATCGGCTGAATCGGCTGGTGACCGAGCGGCAACCGAGAGTGGTGGCCGTCCTGGGGATCACCGCATATCGTTCCGCCTTCACGGTTCCGAAAGCCCAGCTCGGTCAGCAGGAATCCCCGTGGCCCGGGGTGCAACTCTGGGTGGCGCCGAATCCCAGCGGTCTCAATGCCCACGCAACTGTCGACGATCTGGCCGCTGCGTATCGGGAGATCGCAGAGGCCGCAGGAATAGTTGTCAAACGTCCTTGACACCCGATGGTAAAGCTTGCTTGACTTAGTCAAGCGCGCTTTACATATCCGCCAGGGTCGTACGGGCCCGGATCAAGGGAGTCATCATGGCAACAACAACCCGGTCCCGAACCACGGGGAAGGCCCCACTGTCGGCGTACGTGCTGAGCGTCCTCATGGCACTCGTGCTTGCGTCCATCGTGGGGGCCGTTGCCTCGGTGTTTTACAGCGAGAACAGAGTGCTCGGGTTCGTGATCTTCGCGGCCTGCACCGTGGGCACGTTCTTTGCCCTGGGGTGGGTCCTGTTCGTCTCCCAGTACACCGTGATGGAGGACCCGCATGCGGAGGACAACATTGAGCATCGGTGGTACGACAAAGCCACGTCCGGCGCGTTCCACGACATACTCACAACGGGGGGTATTGCGCTCGTCGTACTGTCGATCACCAGGGTCGAGATCAGTGGGGTGAGCGTTCTGCTGGTGCTCCTGATCCTGGCCATGATCAGTGTCGCCGTGCGCTTCTGGGCGGCCAGGAGACGGGACTCCTAGTGGAGAACATCATGGCCGAACGGCGCGGGGAACGATCCTGGTCGCAGGCTCATCTGGCCGGGTTGCTGGGGGTATCCCGGCAGACGGTGATCTCCATTGAGCGGGGCCGGTTCGATCCCAGCCTGCCCCTGGCGTTTCGCATTGCGGAGGTCTTCGAGTGCCGCATCGAGGACCTGTTCACACCGCAGGCAACACCCGTAACCGATCCTAAAAAGAACTGACCCCGAGCCACTCCGGCGGGGCCGGGCAACTGGTCCTCTCCTGATTGCTGGGCCCGCAGGTACTCGCGCAGAACCTGCCAGGACAGAACCCTTCGGGAGGGAACCCTTCAGAACAGAACCCTTCAGGAGAGCACTCTGAATCCGATCTCCGGCAGGCTGCTCACCGTCCCGCCGCGGGCGAATTCCGCCCACTGAGCTCGCAACAACCGGCCCCGTTCCTGCATGTCGTTGAGGCTCAAACCCAGTGCGCTGGGCGCACCTTCCCACGCGCTCGACGGGAAGAGCAGCGGCAACTCGGCAATGTGGGCGGCGTTCAGCGGATGCTCCTCGTTGCCGTAGGACAGCACATAACCCGTGACGTTGCCCCCCGCAGCCGCGTGCCGAGAGGCGAACGCTTTGGCGCCGGTTCCGTAAATCCGCTTGGTCAGGGGTTTGACCACCAATTGTTCCAGGGCAGGGTCCCGCTTGGGTTTTTCAAGTCGCTTCAGAAGCACCGGGACGGCGGCGGCGAACAGCGCGACCTCGCGGGTCGTGTACCCCACCAGCACCTCGACCTCCGGGGCGACCTCTCGCCATGCCGCATCCAGATCCTTTTCAGCGGGCAATGGCGGATGTCCGTACTGCACTCCGAAGGGCATTTGGCCCTTCAACCCAAAGCGTGCCGCTGCCTTCTCCACCGTCGACTGAGCGGAGGTCACTTCTTCCCAATGGGCGTCGGGCGCCAAGCCGCTCACGGTGCGTGACATGACGGCGTTCATCTTGCTGCGGCTCTTCATGAGACCGAACGGTGCGCTTTGCACGATGGCGCGGCGGAACAGACCGCGGGTGCCCTCGGCGATCATGAGGTGGGCGGCGGCGTCGCCACCGGCGGACTGACCGAAAATGGTGACGTTGGCGGCGTCGCCACCGAAGGCCGAAATATTGCGGTGCACCCACCGCAGCGCTTCGATCTGGTCGAGTAAACCCAAGTTGGCGGGGCTGGTCTTGCCGTCGCCCAGGTAGCCGAACAAACCCAGGCGGTAGGTCACATTGACCACCACCACGTTCTGCTCGGCGACCAGTGTGCTCGGGTCGTAGAACGGCGCGTCACCGGCGCCGGACACGTACGAACCACCGTGGAGCCACACCATCACGGGCAATCCGGCATCCGGTTCGGTGCCCGCGGGCACGGTGACCGACACGCGCATGCAGTCCTCGTCCACGGGAAGCTTGCCGATGCTGCTGCCCACCGCCTCGTCGAGCAGGGGCACGGGTGCCTGGGGGCAGGCCGGGGACCACGACGTCGCCTGGAGCGGCTCGTTTGCATCGCCCACAGGCCTTGGTGTGGCCAGCCGGGCGGCACGGGCATAGCGGATGCCGGTGGCGCGATCCACGGGGCCGTCGTGCCAACCGAGCACCGTACCCGCCGGGGCGTGCCAGATCGGCTGTCCGTGCATTGCGGCCTCAGTCATCATCCACCTGTCGTTCGAGCCATCAACTCATGCCCACGGTGCGGGCGGAGCGTCCTGCCGAATCCTATCCAGCAAACGGGTGAGGATCATGTCACGCAGCGGTGTGGTACCTCGCGGGTTCAGCGCTCCGGCGTGAGGGTCCGCTTGTAGACCGCGCGCCCATTGGCATTGATGAGCTGCACGGTGAACTCCCCGCCGTCTTCCGCGACGGACACGTGCCCGAAGTACTGGTGGTCACCGTTGCGGGGCGAGGCCAGTGCGGGGCCGGCCTGTTCGAAGTCCACGCGAGGTCCGAACGTGCCGTCCAGGGTGTTGGGGCCGAAGGCACCCGCGTTGATAGGACCGGCCACGAACTCCCAGAACGGTTTGAAGTCCTTGAACGCCGCACGCTCGGGGGAGTAGTGGTGGGCGGCGCAGTAGTGGACGTCGCCGGTCAGGAAGACCACGTTCTTGATGTCGAAATCCTTGATGGCCTTCAAGATCCGTGCCAGCTGCAGTTCGCGACCGAGCGGTGCCCCGTGATCGGCGTTGGAGATGGACTCCTGGTCCTTACCGTCCGGGACGATCAGGCCCAGCGGCAGATCATTGCCGATGACCTTCCACGTGGCACGCGAACGGCGCAGCTCGCGGATCAGCCAGCGGGTCTGCTCCTCACCGAGGATGTCGGTCTCGTGCGTCTCCTGACCCGGGGTGTTCTCGCCCTTGAACGTGCGCATGTCCAGGGCGAACACATCGAGGTGGTCGCCGCGTTCGACCTTGCGGTAAATGCGGGCCGGTTCGAATCCCGTGCCGTGGGACAGCGCACGGGAATCGGCGATGGGCATGTACTCCTGCCACGCCTGGCGGCCACGAGCGGCCAGGGTGTCGACCTCACGCACCTGCGTGTAGCGCTCGTCCTCGAGGATCTCACCGGGCCACCAGTTGTTGGTGGTCTCGTGATCGTCCCACTGAGCAATCACAGGGACCTCCGCGTACATGGCGCGCAGATTCTTGTCCAACATGTTGTAGCGGTGCCTGCCGCGGAACTCATTGAGTGTCTCGGCGACCTTGGAGACCTCTTCGGTGACCAGGTTGCGCCACAGCGGTTCGTTCGCAACCTCCAGGGTCTTCTCAATGGGATTGTCCGCGTAAATGGTGTCGCCAGAGTGCAGGAGAAAGTCCGGTTCGGTCGCGTGCATGGCGGCGTAGCCACGCATCCCGCCGATGTCCTCGTTGATTCCGTAGCCCTGGCCCGCGGTGTCCGCGGTCCACACGAAGGACTGTGGCGCGGAGGTCTTCTGTCCGAAACGCCGGCCCGGAGCCGTGGTGAAACCGCCCACGGCGCGCTCACCCATCCGACCACGTTCGTCCTCGAACGCGTAGCTGACCTTGAACCGGGTTCCGGAGGGTAGCTTGCCCGCAAAGATCTTGGCCGTGTGATCGGACTCGGGGGTGGCCCACCCCGAGGTGAGACGAAGGCCGCGGGCGAACCGCCCGCGCAACGGTGCGCCGTCGGCGGAGACCGCCTGAAGCGTGGCATGCAGGCGACCCGGACCGGAGGAACGGGCCCACAGCACCGCCGAGTTGGCGGAGACATCACCGGAGGCGACGCCGCTGGGCAGAGTCAGGCGCTTGCTCACCAGCCCCGGTGCGTGGCGGTCACCGCGGTGTGCGACCGCGGTGCCGGGGATGGCCAGGAGTGCCGCGCCGGCAAGACTGCCGGAGACGAGTTGGCGACGGTTGACGGGCGCATTGTTGGTAGTCATGGGCCCATGGTGTCGGCCCCGCATGACATCGAACTTGCGGGTATCTGAACAGCAAGCGCGCTGGCTTCGAACTCGTCGCGCTAGTGGTTCTAGGCTGTACCGGGTAAGAGCTCAACGTGGAAAGTAGGGTGCAGCCGGTGGAGATCGACCCCAGAGCAGTATTCGACGTGGTGGATTTGCTGGGCGTGATCACCAACGGAATTCTGGGCGGGGTGGTGGCCCGGCACCTGAAAATGGACCTGGTGGGGTTCGTCATCCTGGCCATTGTGTCCGGGCTTGGCGGCGGCATGCTGCGTGACACCTTGCTGCAGCAGGGGTTCCCGGTGGCCCTGACCAACCCCGCCTACCTGACCACCGCACTGGCCGGCGCGGTGATTGCCTACCTGCTGCCGTTGGAGCAGCGGTGGACGCAGCGCGGGTTGTTCTTCGCCGACACGCTCTCGGTCGGTTGTTGGGCGGCCACCGGAACCATCAAGGGTATGGCTGCGGGCCTGGGCTGGATGCCGTCCATTTTGCTGGGCGTGGTGACCGCCGTGGGCGGTGGCATGATTCGTGACATTGCCGTGGGGCGAGTGCCCGCAATCTTTGGCGGCAACACGCTGTACGCGACCAGCGCCTTGATCGCCAGTGCGGAAATGCTGGTTCTGGCCGAACTGGGACAGCCCAACATTGGCATGGGTGGTGCTATTGCACTCAGCGCCATCATTAGCCTGGCCGCTCGTCGATTCGGCTGGCGGTTGCCAGGCCCAGCGAACCTCAACCCTAAGGCCTTCAAACGACTGGCCCGACTGCCTCGCTCCAGAAAGCATTCCCGCAAGAAACACGAACCCACCTCCGGGAGCGCGGACTTGGAGGGCGGGAGTAGCATCGCCCAGGAAGGCAGCAACTAGGAGGACACAGCATGGCATCCACCCACGTGACAGAGCAGATTTTGCAGGGTCAGTCGAACATCAAGGACTGGCAGGAGGAGTTGTACAAGGACTTCCACGCCCATCCGGAGCTGGGTTTTCATGAGGAACGCACGTCCGCCGTCGTGGCCGAGAAACTCAACGAATTCGGGTTCGAGGTCCATGACAAGGTGGGCCCCACCGGCGTCGTGGGCGTGCTCAGCAATGGTGACGGGCCCGTGGTGCTGATGCGCGCTGACATGGATGCGTTGCCCGTGAAGGAGGCCACCGGCCTGGACTACGCGAGCACCGAGACGTTCACCGATGAGAACGGGAACACCACACCGGTGATGCACGCGTGCGGTCACGACGTGCACGTGTCCTCCTTGTTGGGCGCCGCCCGCCTCATGTCCGAATCCAAGGACGCGTGGCAGGGCACTTTTATCGCCTTGTTCCAACCCGCCGAAGAACTCGGCACGGGAGCCCAGTCCATGGTGG
>NZ_JAUNPE010000020.1 GCF_030536815.1 Kocuria sp. | reverse complement strand
GGTTGCGTACGGCTGATGCGGAGTCGCCGCCGCCGATCACGCTCATGGCATCCGAAGTGACCAGTGCGTCCGCCACGGCCTTGGTGCCGTTGGCGAAAGCCGCCATTTCGAACACGCCCACGGGGCCGTTCCAGAAAACGGTCTTGGCGGACGTGATCGCGTCCGCGAAGATCTCGGCGGACTCGGGTCCGATGTCCAGGCCCAGACCCGAATCGCCGATCTCGCCTCCCTCGATGTCCTCCACGGGGCGCACCTCGTGCTGGGCGTCCTTGTCGAAGGCCGCCGCGTAGACGACGTCCACCGGCAGCACGATCTCGGTTCCGGCGGCCGAGGCTTTGTTCAGGTACCCCTTGACGACGTCGATCTGGTCCTTCTCCAGTAGGGAACCACCCACGGAGTAGCCCTGGGCGGCCAGGAAGGTGAAGACCATGCCGCCGCCGATGAGCAGCGAATCGGCCTTCCCGATCAGGTTGTCGATCACGGCCAACTTGTCCGAGACCTTGGAACCACCCATGACCACCACGAAGGGGCGCTCGGGATCGGAAATGACCTTCTTGAGCACGTCCACTTCCGTCTTGACGAGGTCCCCCAGGTACCCGGGAAGCTTCTGGGCAATGTCGAACACGGAAGCGTGCTTGCGGTGAACCGCGCCGAAGGCGTCGTCCACGTAGGCGCCGTTGGCTCCGGTCAACGCGGCAAGCTCGGCGGCGAATTCCTGCCGCTCGCCGTCGTCCTTGGACGTTTCACGCGGATCGTAACGAACGTTTTCGAGCACGAGGATTTCACCGTCCCCGAGTGCCTCGGCCTTGGCCTGGGCATCCTCGCCGACCACGTCGGTGGCAACCGTGACGGGTGCGTCGGCCAGCTCATCGAGCTTTTGCGCGGCCGGGGCGATCGAGTACTTGGGGTCCACCTGGCCCTTGGGGCGACCCAGGTGCGCCATGACGATCACCCGGGCGCCGGCGTCGGTCAGCTTGGTGAGCACGGGCAGCGAGGCGCGCACGCGACCGTCGTCCGTCACGGTGGTGCCATCCAGGGGCACGTTGAGGTCCGAGCGGACGAGCACGCGTCGGCCGGAGACCCCCTCAGAAATCAGTTCGTCCAGCGATTTGGCCATGTCCGGTTCATCCCTTTCAGTGAGACAGCAGGTCCTTATGACAGCGGCGCCGGTACCCACAGGGCACCGGCGCCGCTCCAAGGTCTAACTCAGAGCTTATCTGCCACGAACGACACAAAGTCGACCAAACGAATGGTGTAGCCCCATTCGTTGTCGTACCAGGCAATGACCTTCACCTGGTTGTCCACGACCTTGGTCAGCGGAGCGTCGAACACGGTGGAGACGTCGTAACCTTCGATGTCCTTGGACACCAGGGCTTCCTCGGAGTACTCGATGATGCCCTTGAACGGGCCCTCGGCAGCCTTCTTGATGGCCGCATTGACCGACTCCACGGTGACGTCCTTCTCGACGTCCACGGTGAGGTCCACAATGGACCCGGTGGGGGTGGGAACGCGAACGGCAAAGCCGTCCAGCTTGCCCTCGAGCTCCGGGAGCACCAGCCCGACCGCTGCGGCAGCACCGGTGGTGGTGGGAACCAGGTTCAATGCCGCAGCACGGGCGCGACGCAGGTCCTTGTGCGGAGCGTCATGCAGGCGCTGGTCACCGGTGTAGGCGTGGATCGTGGTCATCAGACCGCGCTCAATGCCGAACTCGTCGTTGATGACCTTGGCGAGCGGGGCCAGGCAGTTGGTGGTGCAGGACGCGGCCGAGACCAGGTTCATGGTCTCGGGGTCGTAGTCCTCCTGGTTGACGCCGTACACGAACGTGCCGTCCACTTCCTTGCCCGGAGCGGACAGGACGACCTTCTTGGCGCCGGCGTCGAGGTGCGCCTGCATTTGCGGGCCCTTGGTGAATACGCCCGTGCATTCCACCACGATGTCCACGCCGAGCTCACCCCACGGCAACTTGGCGGGGTCCTTCTCGGCCAGGAACTTGATCTCGTGATCGTCGACCTTCATGACGTCGCCGTCGAGGGAGACCTTGGCGTTCACGCGGCCCATGACCGAGTCGAACTCGAACAAGTGCTTCAACGTCTCCGGATCGGTCAGGTCGTTGACGGCCACGAGCTCGATGTTGTGTCCGTGCTGCGTCTGCAGGGCGCGTGCGAAGCTGCGGCCGATGCGTCCGAAGCCGTTGATGCCAACTTTGATGCTCACTGCGATCTCCTCTTGTCATTGACAATGTCGGTATGCGGGCCCGCGCGAGATCCGATGTTGGATCAGTCACAATCGGTAAGAATCCAACATCTTCTGGTTCTCACATTGTGGGGCCCGATGTGTTCTACCGGGACCATTCTATCGAGATACCGGGATATTTGACAGTGCGCAGCCGAACTTTTGAACGCTTAGCGCGATCAATTCCCACATAAACCCACATTAACTTTCCGTTCTCGACGGCGTGCTACCGTCAGCGCCGCTGCGACAGCCCCGCGGTCGCTGCGAATTCGCTCGTATTGGGGACTCCCAGGTCCTCGGCACGGCGATCCGCCATGGCGAGGAGCCGCCTGATCCGCCCGGCAATTGCGTCCTTGGTGAGCGGCGGGTCCGACAACCGGCCCAGCTCGTCAAGACTTGCCTGCTTATTGGCCACCCGCAGCTTCCCGGCCGCGCGCAGGTGTTCGGGGGCCTCTTCGCCCAGCAGTTCGAGGGCTCGCTCCACCTTGGCGCCAGCGGTCACCGCGGCCTGTGCGGAGCGGCGCAAGTTGGCGTCGTCGAAATTCGCCAGCCGGTTCGCGGTTGCGCGAACCTCCTTGCGCATCCGCCGGTCCTCCCACTGCAACAGGTTCTGATGAGCGCCCATGCGCGTCAACAGCGCGGCAATGGTGTCACCGTCGCGAACGACCACGCGGTCGATTCCGCGCACCTGCCGCGCCTTGGCCAGAACATCCAGTCGACGGGCCGCCCCGACCAGGGCGAGGGCCGCCTCGGGTCCGGGACACGTGAATTCCATGGCCGCGGCCCTGCCCGGTTCGGTCAGCGACCCGTGGGCGAGGAACGCGCCGCGAATCACTGCGGAGGCGTCCTCCACGGTCCCGTTCACGACCGAGGGGGGTAGACCCCGAACCGGGCGCCCGTGAGCGTCCAACAGGCCGGTCCGACGGGCCAGGGCCTCACCGTCCCGAGCAACCCGCACGATCCAGGTTCGGTCCCGGCGCAGCCCACTACCGGTCATCACGCCCAGTTCCGTGCTGTGACCGTAGACCTCGTTAATGGTGTGCGCCGTACGACGCGCCGCCGCCTCGGTGTCCAGCTCCGCCTCGATCACGATCCTGCCGCCCACAATGTGCAGCCCACTCGTGAAACGCAGTAGCGCCGAGAGCTCCGCGCCTCGAACCGAGGATTTCTTGACCTGCAAGTGTGCAAGCTCGTCTTTGACCGATGCGGTCAATGCCATGGGGGACGTCTCCTTTGTCTGATCGATGAACGGGGTGCCGATGTGTGCGGCACTCAGCCGTCCGCCTTCATAATTTTCTGGTAGGCCGCAGCCAGCTTGAAGTGGTTGTGGACGGCCGATCCGTCGTTGTCCCGCAGGTCCGCCCAGTGCACCGTGGCGCCCAGCTGGGCCGCCGCGAGTTCGACGTCGTGCGGGGACTCGGCCGCGGTGGGATCCGCAAGTACGGCATCCAGGCGCAGCTCGGGCGCATAACGGGCAAGCACCCTCAAGTGGTCCGCGGCGCTCATGCCAAGGGTCTCGGAATCGCGGGACAGGTTCAGGGTGACCAAGCGCTTGGCCGGGGACTTGCAGATCGCGTCACGCAGCCCGGGCAGCAGCAGGTGCGGCAGCACGGAGGTGTGCCAGGAACCCGGGCCCAACACCACCCACGCCGCCTGGTTGATGGCCGAGACCGCCTCGGGGCAGGCCTGCGCCTTGTGCGGGTGGATCCGAACATTGCACACGTCCGCCTGCTTGGCGAGAAGCGACTGACCCGTGATCGTTCGGGCAATGAGTTCCGGTGGGCAGGGCTTGGTGGGATCCGAGTTGGGTGCGATGTCGCCCTCGATCACGAGAGGCTCGCGGGACATCGGGAGCACCTGTCCCCTGGCGCCCAGCAGGGCGCCGGCCCAGCGCAATCCGTCCACGGGATCGTCCAATAATTCCCACAGGGTCACGATCAGAAGGTTTCCCAGCGCGTGATTGTCCAGTCCCTCATGGGGGTGGCTGGCGTTGCTGAAGCGATGCTGCATCACGTCGCGCCAGGTGCGGCCCCATTGCGAGTCGTCGCACAGCGCGGCAAGTGCCATCCGGAGATCACCGGGAGGCAGCACGTTCATTTCGTTGCGCAACCGGCCGGACGACCCGCCGTCGTCGGCGACCGTGACCACGGCCGTGACGGCCGGGGCGAGCAGACGAAGCGCGGACAGGCTCGCGGACAGTCCGTGCCCGCCGCCCAGGGCGACCACCGAATCGGCGTCGGAAATGCCTTCACGCGCCGCGGGGTCCAGCGAATGGTACGGGTCCACGTCGCGCCGGGTACTCAAGGGCAACCTGGGCAACGCGCCGGTCGAGGGAAAGTTACTCATAGTGGTCCGTAGGGGTCTAGGACTCCGGGTCTGCGGCTACTCGCGCCCCAGGTCTCGGTGTTGGATGTTGACGGTCACGCGCGGGGACTTGCTGAGTCGCTTGGCGATGTCCTCGGTGACCGCCACGGAGCGATGCTTACCTCCCGTGCAGCCGATCGCAATGGTTGCGTAGTGCTTGTTTTCCGTGCGGTAGCCGGCGAACACCGGCTCGAGCATGGCCACGAAGCGGTCCACGAACGTGGCGGTGCCCGCGTGGCCGAACACGTAGTCCCGCACTTCGGGATCCTTACCGGTGCGCGGACGCAGGGCCGGGACCCAGTGCGGGTTGGGAATGAAACGGACGTCGGACACGAAATTCGCGTCCGCGGGCACGCCGTACTTGAAGCCGAAGCTCATCACGGTCAGCCGCAGCACCACGGGGCCGTTGGTGGAGAACATGTCGGCCACGGCGCGTGTGAGAGCGTGCACATTGAACGAGGACGTGTCCAACACGGAATCAGAAGACTCACGAAGATCCCGCAGTAACGACCGTTCGGCCTTGATGCCGTCCAGAATGCGACCCCCGGCCTGCAGCGGGTGGGGCCTGCGTTGAAGTTCGTAGCGGGAGACCAGAACCTCGTCCGAGGCGTCCAGGAACAGGACCGAGAATTCCACGCCGGAGTTCTCCAGCGCCGCGAGCGTCTCGCGCATGTCATTGAACAGGGCCTTGCCGCGCACGTCGATGACCACGGCCAGTTTGGGCAGGGTCTCCGGGGTGCGTGCCACCAGATCCGCCAGCGTGCTGAGCATCTGCGGTGGCAGATTGTCCACCACGTACCAGCCCAGGTCCTCGAGCGCGTTGGCCGCCGTGGAGCGGCCCGCACCGGACATGCCGGTGACGATCAGCAGTTCGGAGGTGGGGGGTTTAACCGGTTGCAGTTGGGGGGTGGGGGAATCCGACTCGGGAGTTGGATTACTCATATCCGTCTGCGCCGCCTGACTGTTTGCATGCAATGGGTCCGCCTCCAGGGTAGTCCAGTTTCAATCGAGCAGCTCCCCCGTTCCCACGTCCACGCCCGCCGACGGCGCTTGCCCGCCTCCCAGCGCGGCCACCACCCGTTCGGCGAGACCGGGACCGAAACCATTGACGCGTGCGATGTCCTCGACGGTTGCCGCCCGTATTTTCCTGACGGAGCCGAAGTGTTTCATGAGGGCCTTGTGCTTGGCGGGGCCCAACCCCGGTACGGCGTCCAGGGCCGAGACGGTCATGGACTTGGAGCGCTTCTCCCGGTGGAACGTGATGGCGAACCGGTGGGCCTCGTCGCGCACTCGCTGCAACAGGTACAGGCCCTCGGAGGCGCGGGGCAGGATAAGCGGGAACTCGTCGTCCGGCAGCCACACTTCTTCGAGCCGCTTGGCCAGGCCCACCACGTACACGTCCGTGATTCCCAGATCGTCCAGGGCACGCTGGGCGGCCGCCACCTGGGGCGGGCCGCCGTCCACGATCACCAGGTTGGGCGGGTATGCGAAGACCCGGCCGTTGTCCTCACGGGCCTGTTCCGCGGTCACTTCTCCGGTGGTCACCCCACGTTCGGCGGCCTTGCGCTGCTGTTCGAGGTGGCGGGTGAAACGGCGGTGGATCACGTCGTACATCGAGGCGGTGTCATCACGGGCGGCGTCACCGGTGATGGCGAACTTGCGGTACTCCCCCTTGCGCGGCAGGCCGTCCTCGAAGACGACCATGGATGCCACCACATTGGTGCCCTGCACGTGGGAGATGTCATAACACTCGATGCGCATGAGGGCGTCGGGGAGATCCAGCGCTTCCTGAAGTTGTTGCAGCGAGGCCGAACGAGTGGTGAGATCTCCCGCCCGGCGGGACTTGTGCAGTGCGAGGGCCTGGCGGGCATTTTCCGCCACGGTTTCCAACAACTGCGCCTTGTCACCGCGCTGGGGCACGGAAATGGTGACCCGGGACCCGCGGAGCTCGCTGAGCCAGTTCTCCAGATCGCCGGCTTGCTCCGGTTGCGTGGAGACGTAGACCGTGCGGGGAACGGTGTCCTGCCGGTAGGCCAATTCCGCCGTTCGGCGATGTTTGGCCACGGTGTCCTGGCTGCCCTGGTGAGCTACCTTCCTCCCCCGTCGCTGGGTGGGATTCAGTTCCGCGGTTACCTCGCCGTAGGCCTGTTGCAGGAGGTGCTCGACCAGTTCCGCGGTGGAGACCTCTTCCACCTTTTCGGTGATCCAGCCGCGTTGACCGCGGATCCTCCCGCCGCGCACGTAGAACACCTGCACCGCGGCCTCGAGCTCATCCTCCGCGAGGGCGAAGAAGTCCGCGTCCGTGTTGTCGGCGAGCACCACGGTGTTGCGTTCGAAGGCCTTTTCCAGGGCCACCACGTCGTCCCGGCGGGCCGCTGCCGTCTCGAAGTCCATCCGCTCCGAGGCCTCTTGCATTTGTCGGCCGAGTTCTCGAATGTAGGCCTTGGCGTGCCCGGACATGAAACGGCACAGGTCCTCGGCCAGCGCCCGGTGGTCCTCCCGGGAAATGGTGCCCACGCACGGCGCCGAGCACTTGTCGATGTGGGCAAGCAGGCATGGCCGCCCCGTGCGCTCTGCCCGCTGGAACACGCCCTTGGTGCACGTGCGCACGGGGAACACCCGCAACAGGGCATCCAGGGTTTCGCGGATCGCCCATGCTTGTGAGTACGGGCCGAAGTACCGGTTGCCCGGTTTCTTGTCGCCACGCATGACCATGGCGCGCGGAACGGCCTCGGCCATGGTGATCGCCAGGTACGGGTAGGACTTGTCGTCCCGGTAGGCAATGTTGAAACGCGGGGAGAACTCCTTGATCCATGTGTATTCGAGCTGCAGGGACTCGAATTCGGATCCCACCACGGTCCATTGCACGGCCGCCGCCGTGGTCACCATGGCTCGAGTCTTGGGTGAGAGTTGATGCAGCGGAGCGAAGTAGGACGACACCCGGTTCCGCAGGTTCTTGGCCTTGCCCACGTAAATCACACGGCCGTGCTCGTCCCGGAAACGGTACACCCCTGGGTTGGTGGGGATGTCCTGACGAGCCGGCTTGTAGCTCGCCGGATCAGCCACGCCCGGAATCCTTCTCCGCGGACGGCGACTGGTTATAGGTGTCCTTGCGCGGCTGGCCGGACAGTTCGGCTATGGCGTCCATGACCTGCTCCGTGAGCTCCTTACGCATGCGCCCGTTGTGCCTGGGTCCCGCCTTGGGGACCTCGATCGCCTGCCCGACATGCAGCTCGAAACGCGCGGGACGGATCACGGTGGAACCGGGCGGCTGCAGTCGCTGAGTTCCCACGAGGCCCACGGGGACCACGGGAGCTCCGGTCATATAGGCGAGGTAGGCCACCCCGTTGCGGCCCCGGTACAGGTAACCGTCACGGGATCGGGTGCCCTCGGGGTAAATGCCGAAGATGTTGCCCTGTTCCAAGTGCTCCAGGGCAGGGGCCAGCGCCGCGACCGAGTCGCCCTGCTGTCCGCGTTCCACGGGGATCACGTCGATCATTTTGAAGAGCTCACGCATGACGTGTCCCTTGACCCCCGGAGTCGTGAGGTACTCGGCCTTGGCAATGAACTTCACGCGGCGGGGCATCATGACGGAGAGGATCACGGAGTCGAGGAACGAGAGGTGGTTGGACGCGATGATCACGGGCCCGTGATCCGGGACCTTGTCCGTGCCCGTCACGACTGGCCGGCACAGTGCCTTGAAAGCCGTGGTCACCGATGTTTGCAACAACCGATAGTTATCCATGGTCCGACTGCCCCTCCGCGGAATCGTTGTACCGGTCAGTCCATGCTGCCAGCCCGGCGGGAGCACCCACCACCGCCACACACACGTCGTCGAGTTCACCGGGTTGACCGAAGCCCCAACCGGCACCAATACAATCCAGGCCGTGCGCGTGAGCGCCCTCGGCATCATAGCTGCGGTCACCGATCATGACCGTCCGTTCGGAATCGGGGGTGGACAGGCCGAGTCGGTCCAGCGCCTCCCCGATGATCTCGGGCTTGTCGTGCAGGGACACACGGCCGGCTGCGGGCCGTGCGAGGTCGTCCGCGGCACCGCTCACAGTGTCGAAGTATGCGCTCAGGCCGAATCGTTGGACCACTTCAACGGCGATCCGTTCGGGCTTCTGGGTGGCCACGACCTGGCGAACACCCAGCGCGCGCAACCGATCCAGTTCCTTCTCGATACCCGGATAGACACGCGTTCGCTGCAACCCTTCCGTGAGGTACCCCGCTCGGTACACCGAGATCACCTGCGGAATCCTGTCCTCCGGAACGTCCGTGAAGTGGCGCAGCGACTCTCCGATGGGCGGGCCCACAAACCGCCCCAGATTCTCCGGTACCGAAAATCCGCAGGTACACAGGGCATCGGCTATGCCGTCGGTGATGGCGCCCGCCGGATCCAGGATGGTTCCGTCCAGGTCCCACAACACCACGGGAGTTTGAGCGATCACGGGTGCCTTCTCTCGGTTGTCGCTGGTTTATCGCTGGGTCGCGGCCCGACGGGTCGCGGACGTCTCGAGAACCTCGGCCAGGAACTGACCGGTGAAGCTGTCCTTGTTCTCGGCGATGTCCTCGGGGGTGCCCTCGGCAACAATTGTTCCACCGCCGGAACCGCCATTGGGTCCCAGGTCGACCACCCAGTCCGCGGATTTCACCACGTCCAGGTTGTGTTCAATGGTCATCACGCTGTTGCCCTTGTCCACCAGCGATTGCAACACCATGAGCAGTTTGCGGATGTCCTCGAAATGCAAGCCCGTGGTGGGTTCGTCCAGCACGTAAATGGTGCGGCCGTTGGAGCGCTTCTGTAGTTCCGCAGCCAGCTTCACGCGCTGGGCCTCACCACCGGACAGCGTGGTGGCCGGTTGTCCCAGACGGACGTAACCGAGCCCCACCTCGACCAGGGTGTTGAGATAACGCGCGATGGCCGTGAACGGTGCGAAGAACTCCGCGGCCTCCTCGATGGGCATGTCCAGGACTTCCGCGATGTTCTTGCCCTTGTAGTGGACCTCCAGGGTTTCGCGGTTGTAGCGGGCGCCCTTGCAGACCTCGCACGGAACGTAGACGTCCGGCAGGAAGTTCATCTCGATCTTGAGCGTCCCGTCGCCGGAGCACGCCTCGCAGCGACCACCCTTGACGTTGAACGAGAACCGACCCTGCTGGTAACCGCGGATCTTGGCTTCCTGAGTGTCCGCGAACAGTTTGCGGATCCGGTCGAACACGCCCGTATAGGTCGCCGGGTTGGAACGCGGGGTGCGCCCAATGGGGCTCTGGTCCACGTGGACCACCTTGTCCAGGTGGTCCACACCGTCGATCCGTTTGTGGCGGCCCGGAACCTGCTTGGCGCCGTTGAGCTTGTTGGCCAACGTGGTGTACAAGATGTCGTTGACCAGGGTGGACTTACCCGAGCCGGAAACACCGGTCACGGAGACGAACACGCCCAGTGGGAAGTTGACCGTGAGGTTTTGCAGGTTGTTCTCACGCGCACCCACCACGGTCAGCCGGCGGTTCTTGTCGATCGGACGACGCCGCTCGGGCACCTCGATCGCGCGGCGCCCGGACAGGTAGTCCGCGGTGATGGAGTTCTTGTTCTCGAGCAGACCCTCGTAGGTGCCCGAGTGCACCACGTGACCGCCGTGCACACCCGCACCGGGACCCACATCCACAATCCAGTCGGCCTCACGAATGGTGTCCTCATCGTGTTCGACCACGATGAGCGTGTTGCCCATGTCGCGCAGCCGGGCGAGCGTTTCAATGAGCCGCCGGTTGTCGCGCTGATGCAGGCCGATGGACGGCTCGTCCAGCACGTAGAGCACGCCCACCAGTCCCGCGCCGATCTGCGTGGCCAGGCGAATGCGCTGGGCCTCGCCCCCGGACAGGGTGGCCGCGGCGCGTTCCAGGTTGAGGTAGTCCAGGCCCACGTCGATCAGGAACGTCAGGCGAGCCACGATCTCCTTGAGCACCTGGTCACCGATCCGGGCCTCTCGATCGGAGAGGTCCAGGGACTCGAAGAACGTCAAGGAATCTCGCATGGGGAGGTGAGTGGCCTGGGAGATGTTGAGCCCACCCACGCTCACGCCGAGAACGGTGGGATTCAGGCGCGCGCCGTCGCACGTGGGACACGCAACCTGCCGCATGTACTGCTCATAGCGGTCCTTGGCGTGATCGGACTCAGTTTCCTCGTGCTTACGCTTGATGTACCCGAACACGCCCTCGAAACCCTGCGTGTACCGGCGTTCCCGCCCCCAACGGTTCTTGTAGGCAACCGTGACCTTGTAGTCCTTGCCGTTGAGCACGGCCTTCTTGGCCTTGGCCGAGAGGTCCTGCCACGGGGTCAGTAAATCAAAACCGACCTCTTCGGCCAGTCCCGCCAGCAGGCGATTCCAGTAGTCGCTGGTGGCTTTGCCCAGGGACCACGGCGCAATGGCTCCCTCGATGATGGACAAGTCCGGGTCTGGTACGACCAGACTCTCGTCCACTTCCAGGCGCGAGCCAATGCCATCACAGTCGGGGCACGCTCCGAACGGGGCATTGAAGGAAAACGACCGGGGTTCGATCTCGTCCGTCTGCAGAGTGTGCTCGTTGGGGCACGCCAAGTGTTCGGAGAACATCCGGCTGTTACCGGCCCATGGGGATTCCTCGCCCTCGCGCAGCACCAAGTCGATGACCACGCGGCCCTCGGCCAGGTTCAGAGCAGTTTCCACCGAATCGGTGAGTCGCTGCCGGGCCTCGGCCTTGACCGTGAGGCGGTCCACCACCACATCAATGGTGTGTTTGTACTGCTTCTTGAGCTTGGGGGGATCATCCAGCGTCACGGTTTCCCCATCCACGACGGCGCGAGAGAAACCCTGGGTGCTGAGCTGCTGGAACAGGTCCACGAACTCGCCCTTGCGGCCCTTGACCACGGGCGCGAGCACCATGAAACGGGTCCGCTCGGGCAGTTCGAGCAGCTGGTCCACGATCTGCTGCGGGGTCTGCTTGGTGATGGGCTCACCGCACACGGGACAGTGCGGGTGACCGATGCGCGCCCACAACAACCGCATGTAGTCGTAGATTTCGGTAATGGTGCCCACGGTGGAGCGCGGGTTGCGCGAGGTCGACTTCTGGTCGATGGACACCGCGGGTGAGAGACCCTCGATGAAATCGACGTCCGGCTTGTCCACGCGCCCCAGGAACATTCGGGCGTAGGAGGACAGCGACTCCACATACCGGCGCTGACCCTCGGCAAAAATGGTGTCGAACGCGAGTGACGACTTACCTGAACCGGACAGACCCGTGAACACCACCATGGAGTCACGCGGGATCGTGAGGTCCACGTTCTTGAGATTGTGCTCGCGGGCGCCCTGAACCACGATCTCGGTCAGGTCGGACGCTCCGGACGCCCTCAGCTTGGGCGCGTGATCGGACGCAACCTGCTGGGCAAGAACGGATGAGGAGTGCTTTTTTACGGGGGCTTCGCGGGTTTGCTCGGACACGGCAGTCACTCTATTACTCACCTCAGACATGCAGCGCTGAGCGAGGGGGAATCCTCGCTCAGCGCAACGATCAACGAACGTCTATTCTCTCAGGACCTCACCTCGCGCGCCGACCCCGGCCCGCCCGGCGGGAGCCCGAGGGGGCATCCTCGCGGGCGGGGGCGGCGGCGTCGTCGGCTGCGGCGTGCTCAGCGGGCGTGCGGCGCAAACCCGAGGCGCTCGGGTCCACGACCGGCAGTGAACCCGTTTGGGCGCTCTGCATCCGCAGGCCGGCGGCCTCCACGGGGTCAACACGTTTGGAGACCACGGACAGCTCGCCCGTCTGCGGGTCCACCTCCACGACGTCCACCGTGGTGCGCAGCGGGATTTCCCTCATGAGCAGCACGCACACCAGCGTGACGACGGAGGCAATGGCCGCGATCAGGAACAAAAGACCCGTACCCGAGCCGTAGGCCGAGCGCAAAGCCTCTTCCACGGCCGGCGGCAGACCGGACATGTCGATGGAGGCGGCGTCGCCCATTTGGGACGGGTCCACGTTGTGTTCCCGAGCAAACGATTCCATGGAACTGGTCAGGTGACGTGTGAGTACCGCGCCGAACAGCGACACCGCCAGGGCACCGCCCACGGTACGGAAGAAGGCGACGCCGGAGGAGGCCGCGCCCATGTCCTTGAGGCCCACCGTGTTCTGGACCGCCAGGATCAGGTTCTGGTTGAGCGTTCCCACGCCCAGGCCCACCAGGCAGATGAAGATGCCCACGAGCCAGACCGGGGTCGTATGGGTGAGCGTGGCGGCGGAGAACAGACCGGCTCCCAGGATCACGGTGCCCACAACGAGGATCCGCTTCCACTTGCCGAACTTCGTGATCAGTTGGCCGGCCACCATGGACCCGACGAACGAGCCGACCACCTGCGGCAGCATGAGCAGACCCGACTCGGTGGGCGTGAACCCCTGACCCAGCTGGAAGTACTGGCCGAGGTACGTGGTGGAGGCGAACATGGCGGCGCCGGTGGCAATGGCGGCAATGGTGGCCAGCACGGTGGTGCGTTCGGTCATGACGCTCAGCGGCATCACGGGTTCGGGAACGCGACGCTCCACGAGCACGAACAGCACGGCCGCCACCAGGGTGAGCACCACGAGGCCCAGGGACTGCCAAGACGCCCAGTCGAAGAGCTTGCCGGCAAAGGACACCCAGAGCACGAGCGCCGAGGTCCCAATGGCCAGCAGGACCATACCACCCAGGTCGATGTAGGGCTTGCGCTCCTGTTCACGCGGGGGGATGTGCAGAGTCTTAATGATCAGCCCGGCGGCCAGGATGGACAGCGGCACGGGGATCAGGAAGCACCAGCGCCACCCGAAGAGGTCCACGATCAAACCACCCAGCAGGGGGCCCAGGGAGGTGGCCACGGCCATGACTGCCCCCATGTACCCGGCGTAGCGACCGCGTTCACGCGGCGGGATGATCGTGCCCAGAATCGTCTGGGCGAGGGCCATGAGTCCGCCCATGCCGATGCCCTGGATGACGCGGGCCATCACCAACATGCTGATCGAGGTGGACAGACCGGCGGCCCCCGAGCCGAGCACGAAGATCAGGATGGCCAACAGCAGAAGCTTCTTCTTGTCGAAGAGGTCCGCCAGCTTGCCGAAAATGGGGGTGAAAATGGCGTTGGCCAACAGGGTTCCCGTCACGGTCCACGACAGTGCGGTTTGATCGCCACCCAGGTCCGCCATGATCACGGGAAGGGCGGTTCCGATGATGGTCAGCGTGACCATGGCCATGAAGAATGCGGCCAGGATGCCCGTGAGTGCCCGCAGGACGTTGCGATGGTCCACGTCCCGGGTCTTCTGGTCCTTTCGGGCCGCAGACGATGCGTCGGCTGCTGTCATTGAACGGAGTCCTCCAGACGGCGTGCCGTCTCAGTAGTAGTTGTCTGTGTCGTTGCGTTGCGTGGACGTTGCGGGTCCACCCGGGGTATGTGCGTGGTCATGCGTTCCAGGCCCAGCGAGGTCAGGAATGTCTCGGTCAGGCGATTGAGGTCCTGTCGGGTGCGCGCGGCGTCGTCCTCGCTCAGCGCACCAAGGCGCTCAATGAGTCCCCGGGTGTCCGATTCCAAGTTGTCGGCCACCGCGGTGCGACCCCGCTCGGTGATCTGCACCAGTTGCGCTCGACCGTCCTCCGGATCCGGGGTTCGTTCAATGAATCCGAGTTTCTCGAGGTGACTCAGCTGCCGACTCATGACCGAGGCCCCCAGCCCGGACTCCGCACCGATGTCCTTGGCGCGCCGAGCGGGCACGGACGCCAAGTGGCTCAGCAGGCTCATCTGCACCACCGACAATTCCCGCTCGGTGATGGACGCCTTGAGGACCCGTCGCATGACGCGTTGCAGTTCGAACAATTCTTGGACCAGCGCTGAGGCGGTCTCCTGAGAAACGCTCATGGTCTCCCCCGGGTGAGGAATGGGCAATGATGTGAGGGCGGAAGTCGACTGCTCACGGGTCGTTGCACCGGTGGGATCACCCAGAACAGTTGCTTGCAACATGCAACTATATGCCGAGATTTGTAGGCTGTCTAACTAATTGGGGGTGCGTTCCGTCACGATGCATCGACACCTCGCATGCAATGGACGGGCACCATTGGCTCCGCCGCCGGTAGTAGGCCTACACTCGTGCCATGATCGCCACCCAGACCGAGGTAATCGAGCTTTCTGAGATCACCATCCGCCGCATCTCAGTCAGCGACATGGACAATAATGTCTACCTCCTGACATCCAAAGAACACGGCACACAGGTGCTCATCGACGCCGCCGACGACGCCCGCGCCATCGCGGGTATGGTCGCCGCCGGTTCCACCGACTGCAACGATTGGGCCAACCTCCAGCTCATCATCACCACGCACTCGCACTGGGACCACGTGCGGGCCCTCGGCAGCGTGGCCTCGCATTCCGAGGCCATGACCGCGTGCGGTGCCGCCGACGAGGACGACATCGATGTGCCCATGGACCTCACGTTCAACGACGGTGACACCGCGGAACTGGACGGTTTCGAACTCGAGGTCATTGAACTGCGCGGGCACACCCCCGGCTCCATTGCCATTGTTTACCGCGACCCGCACGGACCGGACCACATCTTCTCCGGTGACTCCCTGTTCCCGGGCGGGCTGGGTAAGACCAACTCGCCGGAGGACTTCCGGCAGCTCTACCAGGACGTCACCGAGCGGATCTTCGATCAGTTCCAGGACGACACCATCGTGCACCCCGGTCACGGCAAGCCCACCACCGTGGGTGCCGAACGCCCGCAGTTAGAGGAGTGGAAGCAGCGCGGCTGGTGAGTTCCGCGCAACCCCCACGTGATCCCGCCGCTGCCACCGCAGACCGCGCCGCCTACGTAGCGGTTCTGGTCTTCCCCGTCCTGATTCTTGTGGGCGGCGCCGCGGGATACTTCTTTGCCCCCATCATGCAGTTGGCTTCCGGGTGGGTCAATACCCTGCTCGGTCTGGTGATGTTCGGCATGGGTCTCACCTTGCGCCCCGTGGATTTCGCACTCGTCGCCAAACGACCGGTGCCCATCGTGGTGGGCGTGGCCGCGCAGTACATCGTGATGCCGCTCCTGGCGGTGTTCGTGTCCTGGCTCCTGCAATTACCGCCGGAACTGGCGGCGGGAGTGATCCTGGTCGGTTGCGCGCCGGGCGGCACCGCGTCCAACGTGGTGTCGTACCTTGCCCGCGGCGACGTGGCCGTGTCGGTAACCATGACGTCCATCTCCACGCTGCTCGCACCGGTGCTCACTCCCCTGCTCACACTGTGGTTGGCCGGTCAGTACATGCCCCTGGACGGCCCGTCCATGGCCATGTCCATCGTGACCATCGTGCTGGTCCCGGTGATTGCGGGCATTCTGGTGCGGTTGGCTCTGTCCCGTCTGGTGAAGCGGCTGCTTCCCGTTCTCCCCTGGTTGTCGGTCCTGGGGATCGCCCTGATCGTGGCCATTGTGGTGTCCGGTTCCGCCGATCGCATCATTCAGGCGGGCCTGCTGGTGCTGCTCGCTGTTGCCATCCACAACGTGCTGGGTTACGCCCTGGGTTACCTCATCGGCCGGGCCACCGGCCAGCCCGTCCCCGTGCGCCGCACCACCGCGGTGGAGGTGGGCATGCAGAACTCGGGTCTCGCGGCCGGTTTGGCCGCGCAGTACATGTCGCCGCTGGCAGCGCTGCCCGGCGCCGTGTTCTCCGTGTGGCACAACTTGTCGGGCGCGGTTCTTGCGCTGCTGTGCCGCCGCGCGGATGCTCGCGCCGCCGCGCGTTCGACCACTCCCGACGACGCCGCCGCTCGCACCCGTTCCTGACGGGGCGGTCCGTGCCTGTCGGCAAGTGTCGATAGGCTTGCGGTGATGAAACTCCTGGACGCCCTTGCCCCCGAACTCTCCGCACCCGGTCAGCATTACTTGCGCGGGGACTTCGCCTCCAATCCGCTCAGCGATGACGAGATCTACGAGGGATTCCTCGGCTGGATCTCCTCGCGGGACATGGAGCTCTACCCCGCCCAGGACGAGGCCGTTCTGGAAGTGGCCGGCGGCGCCAATGTCATCCTGGCCACGCCCACGGGCTCCGGTAAATCAACGGTGGCGGTGGCGGCCCACTACGCCGGGCTGGCGCGCGGCCGGCGTTCCTACTACACCGCACCCATCAAGGCGCTCGTGTCCGAAAAGTTCTTCGACCTGTGCGAGATCTTCGGGGCCGAGAATGTGGGCATGGTGACCGGTGACTCCTCGGTCAACCAGGATGCTCCCATCGTGTGCTGCACGGCCGAGATCCTCGCCAACGTGGCGTTGCGCGAAGGCTCCGACGCGGACCTCGGCGTGGTCATCATGGACGAGTTCCACTTCTACTCGGACCCGCAGCGCGGGTGGGCGTGGCAGGCCCCACTCATCGAACTCCCCCAGGCCCAGTTCTTGCTCATGAGCGCAACCCTGGGAGACGTCACCCGGATCCAGGAACGTCTCAGCGAGGTCACCGGGCGGGACACCAAGCTGGTGACGTCCGCGGATCGCCCCATCCCACTGCATTACTACTACTCGGAACGGCCCATTCACGAGGAACTCGAGGAGCTGCTGAGTACGCACCAGGCTCCCGTGTACGTGGTGCACTTCTCGCAGCTGCAAGCGGCGGAACAGGCGCAGAACCTGATGTCCGTGGATGTGCTCAGTAAGGAGGAAAAGCAACGCATTTCGGACCTGATCGCTCAGTTCCGGTTTTCCGCGGGCTTCGGCAAGACCCTCAATCGCTTGGTCCGCCACGGTATCGGCGTGCACCACGCGGGCATGTTGCCCAAGTACCGCCGCCTGGTCGAGCAACTTGCCCAGACCGGGCTGCTCAAGGTCATTTGCGGTACGGACACGCTGGGCGTGGGGATCAACGTACCCATTCGCACGGTGCTGATCACCGCGCTGTCCAAATTCGACGGCGAACGCACGCGCCGGTTGAGCGCCCGAGAGTTCCACCAGATCGCCGGCCGCGCGGGCCGTGCCGGATACGACACCGCGGGCACGGTGGTGGTTCAAGCCCCCGACCACGTGATCGAGAACGAACGGGCCATGGCCAAGGCCCGCGCCAAACACGGCGACGATCAGAAAAAGCTGCGCCAGGTCACCAAGAAGAAGCCACCGCAAGGGTTCGTCTCGTGGAGCAACAAGACCTTCGACGGCCTGGTCGCCGCGCAACCCGAGCAACTGACCTCGTCGTTCACCGTGACTCACTCCATGGTGTTGAACCTGCTGCAGAGACCCGGCAACAACGTGGCCGCCGGCTACCACCTGCTCAGCAGCATTGACGAGACCCACACCAGGAAACGCGATCTGCTCAAGCAGGCCCTCGCGATTCTGCGGGAGCTCATCCGCGCCGAGGTGGTCGTCCGGCTACCCGAACCGGACGAGACCGGGCGCCGCTACAAGGTAACGGTCGAGTTGCAGGACAACTTTGCCCTGAACCAACCGCTGTCCCCGTTCGCCCTGGCCGCGCTCACGATCCTGGACCCCGAGTCCGAGACGTACGCCCTCGACGTCGTCTCCGTCATCGAGGCGACCCTCGAGAAGCCGCGACAGGTGCTCAACCTGCAGGAGAAGAAGGTCAAGGGCGAGGCGTTGGCCGTGATGAAGGCGGACGGCGTGGAGTACATCGAGCGGATGCGCGAACTCGATGAGATCACCTACCCCCAGCCGCTGCGCGAACTCTTGGAACAGGCCTTCGAGACCTACTCCAGTTCTTCGCCCTGGGTGAGCCAGTTCGAACTGTCCCCCAAGTCCGTGGTGCGCGACATGTACGAACGCGCCATGACCTTTGGTGATTACATCCAGTTTTACGGGCTGGCCCGCTCGGAAGGCATCCTGCTCCGCTACCTCTCCGACGCGTACAAGGCGTTGCGACAGACCGTTCCCGTGGACGCCACGACCGAGACACTGACCGATCTGATCGAGTGGCTCGGCGAAAGCATCCGCCAGACGGACAACTCCCTGCTCGACGAATGGGAGAAGTTGGCCTCCGGACAGGAATCTCCCATGGGCACCAGCGCAGACTCATTGGAGGAACTCGTCGAGGAACAACCGGAGGGCGTCACCAGGAACCCCCGGGCCTTCCGCGTGATGGTGCGCAATGCCTTGTTCCAGCGCGTCGAGTTGTTCGCCCAGGAAAAGGACAAGGTTCTGGGCGCCCTGGACGAGGCCACCGGCTGGGACCGGGACCGCTGGGCGGACGCCATGGACGCGTATTTCAATGAATACGACGACATCTACACGGATGCCCAGTCCCGTGGACCCGCGCTGATCCGGATCAACGACAAGCCCGAGGGGCTGCCCGGTTACTGGACCGTGGCCCAGGTCTTCGACGACCCGGACGGCAATCACGACTGGGGCATCAATGCTCGCATCGATCTGGCCGCCTCCGATGAGGACGGTTTTCCCGCGGTACTGGTCGACAATGTCGGCGACATTGCGCAGACGGGCCGATCCTGAAAGTATGCATTTATTGCTGCATAACAACCCGTTATGCGGTTCTCCCTGCATCAGGTGCATCATCATGCGGCCCATCCCGAGGAGGCATTCGTGTTCGCTCTGACCGTCGATCGACGCGGTTCTCGCGAGGACCCCGGTGCCCTGGCGATGACCCACCATCGCGACCGGTTCGATGCGGATCTCCCCGGGCCCGTACTCGGGTGGCAGATCAGCGCGGGAGATGAACTGCAGGCCCTGTACGACTCTGCGCAGGACGTCCTCACCACCGTGTTCTCCCTGGCGGATGAACGGGACTGGCACGTGGGTCTGGGAATCGGGGCCGTGGACACACCGCTGCCCGCCAACGTCAACGAGGCCACGGGACCGGCCTTCGTGGCCGCGCGGGAGGCCGTTACGGCCTCGAAGGAGACCGGGTACCCCGCTGTGCGCGGCACGGACTGGGCGTCCCATGCCCAAGCCGTCCTGACCCTGGCCACTGCCGTACGCGAACGCCGCACGCGGGCCGCACGAGAGGCAACCGACCTGGCCGAACGGGGACTCACGCAGCAGCAGATCGCCGCAACGCTGGGCATCGCGCAGTCGTCGGTGTCCCGGAGGTTGTCATCCGCGCTCTGGAGTCAGGAGCAAGCCACCCACCCCACGGTGCTCACCTTCCTGCAATGGGCCGATGACGCTCCGGAGGCCTCGTGAAAATCTCCCGTATCCTCCTGGACGCCGTGCTACCGGCGTCCCTGGTGATCGTGACCGCCGTGTGGGCCGTCCTGGCCGGTACCGTGCCGCGCGAATGGGCGTACCCCGCGCTTCTGATTGCCGGCACGCTGTCCGGGGACCTGGTGATCCGGTTCGTGTTCCACTTGGCGGACGTCTCCCATGAGCGGCCGACTCCCGACCCCAATCCTTGGGACAGTGCCGAGCCACCCCCGGAGCCGGTCACACCGCCGTTACGGGGTGGTTTGGTGATCGGCTTCCTGGAACGTTCCGCCACCATTGCCTCCCTGCTCACCGGTCACGTGGCCGGTATCGGAGTGGTAGTGGCTGTGAAGGGTCTGGCTCGTTACGGGGAATTCACCAACGCCCGACAGCGCGAGCAATTCATCATTGGCACCCTGGCATCCCTGTTGTGGGCCGCGCTGTTCGCCGCCGCGGCCCTGTGGTGCACCACGGAACCGGGCCCCTTCGCTGCCTGGCGCTAGGGCCCACCGCCCACGAGAAAGACGCCGCCCGCGCACCTGAGGTGCGCGGGCGGCGTCGTGACGGCGATCGATGGCCTGTTCAGGCGGTCGAACGGTGATCAGCGCAGGGAGGTGGAACCTCCGGTCGAGTGACCCTCGGGTCCGCTGCCGTCCGCTGCCTTACCGGTGGGCTGCACCGTGGCCGTGGGAGCCGCGGAATCCAGGTCCTCCTGGTCGAGGTCCGGGGACGGGGTCTTGACCTCGCCCGTGGATTCGAACTCGCTCTGCTGCCCGTGCACGGTGTCCACCATCTTGCGGAACTTGGCGCGGGAATCAATGAGCTCTTCCTTGTGCTTCTCCGAGATCTTGGGGAACTGCTGGGTGAGCTCGGCGATCTTGGTGGAAATGCGCGTGCGTTCCTCCGCGGGCGCGTCCTTGGGCAGCGCCAGGTACTTCTCGGAGAGGTCCTGGGTCTTCTGGATAATGCGCAGGGCACGACCCTTGGGGCTGTACAGGGACACGAGCACGGTGATGACGAGGATGGAAATGATCACGGTGAGGGACAACCCAATGCCGACCTCGACGACCGGAACGGGCTCGCCGTTGTTGATGAAGGGCAGCGTGTTCTCGTGCAAGGCGTGCAGCATCAGCTTCACGCCGATGAACAGCAGGATGAGCGAGAGACCCCACGACAGGTAGATCAAGCGATCCAGCAGGCCGTCGATCAAGAAGTACAGCTGGCGCAAACCCATGAGCGAGAACGCCGTGGCGGTGAACACGATGTACGGTTCCTGAGTCAGGCCGAAGATCGCGGGGATGGAGTCGAGCGCGAACAAGATATCGGTACCGCCGATGGCCACCATGACCAGCAGCATGGGGGTCATGACCTTCTTGCCGTTCTCAATGGTGAACAGCTTGTCGCCGTCGTAATAGTCGGTGGTCGGCAGGAGCTTCTTGGCCAGCCGCACCACAAAGTTGTCGGCCTCGTCCGACTCGGAGTCCGAGACCTCGCCCTTGATGAGCTTGCCCGCGGTGTAAATGAGGATCAGGCCGAACAGGTAGAACACCCACGAGAAGGTATTGATCGCCGCGGCACCGATGAAGATGAACACCGTGCGCGCAATCAGCGCGAACACGATACCGAAGAGCAGCACCTTCTGCTGATCAGCCCGCGGCACCTTGAAGGACGCAATGATGATCAGGAAGACGAACAGGTTGTCGACCGACAGGGCCTTCTCGGTGATGTACCCGCCGTAGTATTCCGCCGTCAGCTGCGGGCCGTCCATCCAGAGGATGACCAGACCGAACAGCAGGGCAATGCTCACGTACACGGCCGACCAAACGGCGGCCTCTTTGATCGTGGGCTCGTGCGGCTTACGCACGTGGAAGAAGAAGTCATAGGCCAGCAGGCCCAGAATCAATGCAAGGGTGATACCCCATTGCAGGCCGGTGATTTCCATGTGTCAGCACTTTCCGTTGAGAGACGGTGGAGACCGTGGGTCTCTCCACCGATCGGCACTGGGTCGACGCACCGGTAACGGTGGCCTCAGCGCCGTGAGTGATCGGTTGCTGTGCCCGGAGTGGCATCCATGCCGCTCGTGCTGACGTTCACAGCTCTTCGGGATACTCCCCCACGTTGTGGTCCGACCCAGTTTACACAGCTCTCCGAACTGTCTAAGCGTGACCCGCGTCCTTCATGCGGCGCAGTTCCTTCTTGAGGTCCGCCAATTCATCACGCAGCCGTGCCGCGAGTTCGAACTGCAGTTCGGCGGCCGCGTTACGCATTTGCTCACTCAACTGCTCAATGAGCTCCACGAGGTCCTCCGCCGGCGCCGCCTGCACGCCGTCGCGCAACAACTTGGACTCGGCCCTGGATGCTGCCTCACGCTGGGTCTCGGACGCACCCTTCTTCTTGCCACCCTTGACCGGCGCGGTGTGGTCATTGGCGGCGGCGCGCTGGGCGAGAAGGGTTCGGGTGTCCTCGTCCTCGCGGGCCAGCTGATCCGTGATGTCCGCAATGCGCTTGCGCAGCGGCTGAGGATCGATCCCGTGCTCCTTGTTGTACGCCACCTGGATCTCGCGGCGACGGTTGGTTTCGTCAATGGCGGTCGCCATGGAATCCGTGATTTTGTCCGCGTACATGTGCACTTCACCGGAGACGTTACGCGCGGCACGACCAATGGTCTGGATCAGCGACGTGGTGGAGCGCAGGAAGCCCTCCTTGTCCGCGTCGAGGATGGCCACGAGTGAAACCTCGGGCAGGTCGAGGCCCTCGCGCAGCAAGTTGATGCCCACGAGCACATCAAAGGTACCCAAGCGCAGGTCTCGCAGCAGCTCCACGCGCTTGAGGGTGTCGACGTCCGAGTGCAGGTACTGCACGCGCACCCCGTGTTCCATGAGGTACTCGGTGAGGTCCTCGGCCATGCGTTTGGTCAGCGTGGTCACCAGCACGCGTTCATTGCGTTCCACGCGCAGCTCGATCTGCTCCAGGAGATCGTCGATCTGTCCCTTGGTGGGCTTGACGACCACCTGGGGGTCCACCAGACCCGTGGGACGAATGATCTGCTCGACCACGGAGTCCACCTTGGCCATTTCGTACTTGCCCGGGGTGGCGGACATGTACATGGTCTGACCGATGCGTTCCAGGAACTCGTCGAATTTGAGGGGGCGGTTGTCCATGGCGGAAGGCAACCGGAAGCCGTGCTCCACCAGGGTGCGTTTGCGGGACATGTCCCCTTCGTACATGCCGCCGATCTGCGGCACGGTGACGTGGGACTCGTCAATGATGAGCATGAAGTCGTCCGGGAAGTAGTCCAGGAGGCAGTGGGGTGCGGAACCGCGGGGCCGGCCGTCAATGTGCAGCGAGTAGTTCTCGATGCCGTTGCAGTAGCCCATTTGCTCCATCATCTCGAGGTCGTACGTGGTGCGCATGCGCAGTCGCTGGGCCTCGACCAGTTTGTTCTGGGACTCCAGTTCCTGGAGCCGGTTCTGCAGCTCGTTCTGGATGGTTTCCACTGCACGCGCCATCCGTTCCGCGCCCGCCACGTAGTGAGAGGCCGGGAAGACGTACATTTCCTGTTCGTCGTTGACGATCTCCCCCGTGAGCGGGTGCAGTGTGTAGATCGCTTCGATCTCGTCACCGAAGAACTCGATGCGGATCGCGAGTTCTTCGTACATGGGGATGATTTCCACGGTGTCACCGCGCACCCTGAACGTGCCGCGGTGGAAATCGATGTCGTTGCGGGCGTACTGCATATTCACGAATTGGCGGAGCAGATCATCGCGGTCCATTTCCTGACCCACGGCGAGCGTCACCATTTGCTTGACATATTCCTCCGGCGTGCCCAAACCGTAAATGCACGACACCGTGGAGACCACCACCGTGTCACGGCGGGTCAGGAGCGCATTGGTGGCCGAGTGCCGCAGCCGCTCGACTTCCTCGTTGATCGAGGAGTCCTTCTCAATGAAGGTGTCCGTCTGCGGGACGTACGCCTCCGGCTGGTAGTAGTCGTAGTAGGAGACGAAGTACTCGACCGCGTTGTTGGGCAGAAGATCCCGCAACTCGTTGGCCAGCTGAGCGGCCAGTGTCTTGTTCTGAACCAGCAACAGGGTGGGGCGTTGGACCGCCTCGATCAGCCACGCCGCGGTGGCCGATTTACCGGTACCCGTGGCGCCCATCAGGACAACGTCTTGTTCGCCGCCCTGGATCCGCTCAGTAAGTTCCGCAATGGCCTTGGGCTGATCACCCGCGGGCTGGAACTCGGAGACCACCTCGAACGGGGCGACAACGCGATTGATTTTTTGGGCCAGCGACATGCCACCAGAGTACGCGTCCCCTCCGACACGCTATCCGTCCCGGTGGCGCCACCAAGCATCGACCTGGTTCAGGAGATCCTCGATCGAGCCCGCGTTGTCGAACACGGTGCTCGCCGCGGCCCGCCGCTGCTCGTCGGTGGCCTGAGCCGCAATGCGCCTGCGCGCGTCGTCGGGGTCCATGCCCCGGTCGGTGACCATGCGACGGACCCGCTCCTCGATCGGTGCCTCGACCACCAGAACCTGGTTCATGCCCGCGTGCTGTCCGGTCTCGACGAGGAGCGGCATGTCGTAGACAATGACCGATCCCGGAGCGGCACGCTCAATCAGTCGAGCGGTTTCTTCACGAACCAGCGGGTGGATAATGCCGTTCAAAGTCTCCAGTTGCAGTTCATCATTGAACACAATATTGGCAAGTTCCTGGCGCAACAGCTCGCCGGTGCCCGGATCAATCACCGAGTCACCGAAGTGTTCGCGGATCGCGGTGAGCCCCCGCCGCCCCGGTTTTTGGAGATCCCTGGCAATGGCATCGGCGTCAATCACCACGGCACCCAGCTCCGCCAACCGCCGGGAGACGGTGGACTTACCGGAGGCGATCCCCCCGGTGAGGCCCACCGTCTCCAGTGCGCGACCGTCGGCCCGTGACACACCATTACCCACCAAAGTCCTCCTTCTCGGCAACGATCTCAGGGCGGCGCTCAGGCCTGACCGATCGTGTCGACGATTGAGCATATCCGCTGCGTCTCCGTAGCGGCCCGCCACTCCCCCGCCACCGTGCGACCCGGGTCAGCCGAGCCCTTCACGCACGCCGGGTCGGAACGCGATGAACAGCCACATCCCGTTGACGATCACCAAAATGATGCCGGGAAGACCGAGGAGCAAATTCCCCGGTGCCACAACCGCGGACAATGCCGCGTGGATCAAACCCACGGTCGCGAACACCGCCCCGGCATACCACCCTTCCCGGAGTCGTTTACGCAGTGGAATGTAGACGGCGAGATACATTCCGACCAGCAGGATGAGGCCCACCACCGCGCCAACCCAGTACAAACTTTCATGAGGCGCCCCGAACGGTGCATCCTCGAAGGCCCGGTGAGTGATCTGCCCGGTGACAATGTTGGTGATGATGGTCGTGAGGTACAACACGCCGGACACAATGGTCAGCGTCAGCAATTTCCTCACGTGGTTGTCAACCTCCGGGTCGATTTCTCGGTTACGTGCCGACGAACCCTGGGATTCGTCACGCCGCGTTGTCATGCTCATGATGAGTACCGCTTTCTCCAGTGCCAATGCACGCCATATTCCTCCCAGCACGAGTGTGATGCAAGACACCCCGCGGCCATTTCCTGGGAATTTGCTTAGTCCGCCTACATTGGCTGAGCGGCCGCGCCCTAGACTGAAGTACATGCCCAGCGACCCGAACGTCTCCTACACGGTGCTGCGCGCGAACTCGGTGCACACGCACGAGGCCGAGATCAAGAAATCCCGATTCCTCGCACTCCTGAAACGGGTCGATTCGGAGGCAGCTGCGCGCGCTTTCATTGCCGAGACCAAGGCTCAGTACCGTGACGCCCGCCATCACTGTTCGGCTTTCCTGATCGGCCCCACGCGCGAGACCGGTCGCAGTTCCGACGACGGCGAGCCGTCCGGGACCGCGGGCATGCCCATGATGCAGGCCCTGAGCGCTCACAAGGTGCCCTCCCAACGCGAGCAGCAGCTCGAAGGCGATCTCTCGGACATCTGCGCCGTGGTGGTTCGCTGGTTCGGCGGGGTCAAACTCGGCGCCGGCGGCCTGGTACGCGCGTACTCCGGGAGCGTGGCCGCAGCGCTCGAGACCGCTCCTCTCAGGACACGCATGCGCTCCCGCTCCCTCACGGTGTGCTTGGCCCACGCGGATGCCGGCCGCGTCGAGGACGACGTGCGCACGGCCGGCTTCACGGTGCTGCCCACCCGCTACGAAGCCGACGCCGCCGTGCTCACTCTCGCGGTCCCCGATCGTGAGCTCGATGTCCGCAACGCCTTGGACACCGTGACCTCGCTGACCGCGGGACAGTACATCCCGCGCCCCGGGAGCGTCGACTGGCACGACATCCCACTGCGCTGACCGCCCACTCACCCGTGCACTGCACGGCACCGGCCATCGCGGGCATTGCAGCGCTCCGTGGCGCACGTGTTCCTGACATGACAGAACCCCGCACGGTATCGTGCGGGGTTCTGCGATTCAGAGGTCCGAACCGCCGGGGCGGTGCAGCTTATCCGTGAATCAGTTGCCGGTCAGCTTCTCGCGCAGGGCAGCGAGGGCTTCGTCGGAAGCCAAGGTGCCCGCATCCTCGGCCGGAGCCTCGGAGGAGTAGCTGGTCGGAGCGGCGGGGCCACTGTTGCTGCTGCTGCTGGAGTTCGAGGAGGAAACGGCAGCTTCCTGATCCTCGGCCAGGTGCTTCTGCACCTGCTCCTTGTGAGCTTCCCAACGAGCCTGAGCGTCCGCGTACTGCTGCTCCCACGCTGCGCGCTGGTCCTCGTAGCCTTCGATCCACTCGTTGGTCTCGGGATCGAAGCCCTCGGGGTACTTGTAGTTACCCTGCTCGTCGTACTCGGCGGCCATGCCGTACTGAGCGGGATCGAACTCGGTGG
>NZ_JAUNPE010000019.1 GCF_030536815.1 Kocuria sp. | reverse complement strand
ACCCCGGCGCACGGCCCGCTCACCGCCGCGGGGAGCCAGGGATCACGGCCACGGTTCGCGCACACCGCCGACCATGCGCTAAACTGTCGGGCAGTGTGCAAGTGGAGGTAACTCCCACCCGCGTCCGCTCGTTTCACAACGGGTTGCAGGATACCGGGTCAGTGACCGGAAATCCGGGGTCCATGCCGCCAGGCATGTGATCCATGGGCATTTCTGATGACAGTGTGGTTTCAACCTCCGCTCGCGCCTACCGCAGCGGAGGTTTTTTGTTGCGGTAGTTCATAGCAACGGGGAAACCCACGAACATCAGGAGATTGGCATTAGCGATCCACGAATCAATGACAGAATCCGTGTCCCGGAGGTCCGTCTAGTCGGACCCGGCGGCGAGCAGGTTGGCATCGTACGCGTCCAGGACGCACTGCGGCTAGCACGCGAATCGGATCTCGATCTGGTCGAGGTCGCACCGAACGCCAAGCCTCCCGTGGCCAAGCTCATGGACTTCGGCAAGTACAAGTACGAGGCCGCGGTCAAAGCGCGCGAGGCTCGCAAGAACCAGGCGAACACTGTGCTCAAAGAAGTTCGGTTCCGCCTCAAGATCGACACTCATGACTATGAGACCAAGGTCGGTCACGCCAAGCGCTTCTTGGGCGCCGGTGACAAGGTCAAGGCCATGATCCAGTTCCGCGGTCGTGAGCAGCAGCGCCCCGAAATGGGTGTCCGTCTGCTTCAGCGCCTGGCCGAGGATGTCGCCGAGGTGGGTGTGGTGGAAACCAATCCCCGCGTTGACGGTCGCAACATGGTCATGGTGATCGGTCCGCTGAAGAACAAGGCCGAGGCCCGCGCCGAAGCCCGTCGTCAGAAGCAGCGCGACGAGTCCAAGGCGGACAACGACCGCAAGCAGCGGGTGGACACCTCCCAGGCCGCACCCGTGACCCAGTCCATCGGGGACGCGTTCCCGGAGGAGCTGCGCAGTGCGGCAAGCGCACCCGAAACCACGGAAGAAGTACCGGCTCAGAACAACGAGCAGGCAATGGTCGCGGATCAGGCGGACACCAAGCCCGAGACCACTCAGGATGAGGCACCCAAGTCCGAGCCCGAGGTTGTGGCTGCACCGGCCGTTGATCCCAAGATCGGTCAGGCTGCTCCGGCAGTGACCGAGACCGAGGAACAGGCCGAGAAGCGCATCGCGAAGTCCGAGGACGTTTCCACCGAGAAGCCCAAGGCCGCGGCGTCGTCGACCACCAAACCCAAGGCGGCACCCAAGCCGGCATCGGCGGCCGTACCCAAGGCCGCACCCAAGCCCGCTGCGGCTCCGAAGCCCGGTGCACCCAAGCCCGGCGCTCCCAAGCCGGGTCCCGCCAAGCGCTGAGGCGCGCGGCACGCAGTGAATTGACAGCGTTGGGCGTGCCACACGCTCAACACAAGCGTGGCCGTCGCTGCTAAGCGGCGGCCCACCGGTGTGCGTCACCGGTTGAACCAAAGGAGACGGCCACTATGCCGAAGATGAAGACCCACAGTGGGGCTAAGAAGCGTTTCAAGCTCACCGGTTCGGGCAAGGTCAAGCGTCAGCAGGCCAACCGCCGCCACTACTTGGAGCACAAGTCTTCGCGACTGACCCGCCGCCTCGCGAGCGATCAGATCGTGAGCACCCCGGGCGAGGCCAAGGCCATCAAGCGGATGCTGGGCAAGTAAGCCAGCGCTACACCAAGTTTTGTGCCGTGACAGCGGCACCGTGAAAATGTGAGATTGTTCCGATCGTGATCGGAACCGAACCGTAAGGAGTACACACGTGGCACGTGTGAAGCGGGCGGTCAACGCCCACAAGAAGCGTCGTGAAATTTTGGAGATGGCCTCCGGTTACCGCGGGCAGCGTTCGCGCCTGTACCGCAAGGCCAAGGAACAGGTGCTGCACTCGTACACCTACTCCTACAACGACCGCCGCAAGAAGAAGGGCGATTTCCGTCGCCTGTGGATCCAGCGCATCAACGCTGCGTCACGCGCCAACGGCCTGACCTACAACCGTTTCATCCAGGGCCTGAAGGCCGCCGAGGTCGAGGTGGACCGTCGCATGCTGGCAGAGCTGGCCGTCAATGACGCCAACGCTTTCGCCGCCCTGGTCACGGTCGCCAAGGACGCACTGCCGGAGGACACCTCCGCGCCGCGCAACGCTGCCTGATCAGGTTCGTGAACTTCACCGAGCGCCTGGGAGACCGGCTGCTGTCCAACACCCGTTCCGATCGGGTTCGTGACGTGGCCGCGTTGACCAGGCGCTCGGTTCGTTCCAAGCGCGCACTGTTCCGCGCCGAGGGGCCCCAGAACGTGCGCGAAGCACTCCGGCTGGCCCTTTCGGACACGCCCCCGCCCGGTCTTCCGGGGCTGGACGCCGTGTACGTCACCGAGGCGGAGCTGGAGCGCCACCCGGACATCGCCGCGGATCTGGAAGCCCTCGCCGAACGCGGGGGAGTGTTCATCCGCGCGGTCACCGCAGAGGTGCTCGCGGCCATGACCGACGCCGTGACACCCCAGGGCATGTTGGCCGTGTGCTCCCTGCCCACTCTCACCCTCGATCTCGCGCTTGCGCGGGCCGAGCTGGCCTGCGTCCTGGTTCGCGTTCAAGACCCCGGTAACGCGGGAACGGTCGTGCGCGCCGCGGATGCCGCCGGCGCCCGTGCAGCGGTGTTCACCTCCGGCAGCGTGGATCCGTTCAATCCCAAGGCCGTGCGCTCCTCGGCGGGTTCGCTGTTCCACGTTCCGGTGGTCACGGGAGCGGAGCTGGCCGAGATTGCTGTGGCCGCGCGCCAGCACGGCCTCGGAATCCTCGCCGCCGACGGGTACGCGGACATTCTGGTCGACGAGCTCGCCGACGCCGCCCTGCTGCGATCCGCGGGTGTGGAACCTTTCGCGCACACTCCCTACGAGTTGTCCCGCCCCACCGCGTGGCTGTTCGGTAACGAAGCCCAGGGCCTGACCGACGAGGAAAAGGCCCACGCTGATTGTGCCGTGGCCGTCCCGCTCTACGGCGCCGCGGAATCCCTCAACGTGGGTACCGCCGCGACCGTGTGTTTGTATGCTTCGGCGCGAGCCCAACGCCGCGCGCACTCATGAGCGCTCCCGCGTCCCGCGACCCTCGCACGCGGGTCACGGGCGCCGCGATCCTCGATAACGCTCAATCGCCCACCCGATTATTGGTGGCCCAGCGTGCCTATCCCGAGCAGCTCCGGGGGCTGTGGGAGTTCCCCGGCGGGAAACAGGATCCCGGCGAGGGCGCTCAGGAGGCCCTCGTGCGGGAATGCTCCGAGGAGCTCGGCGTCACCGTGCGAGTGCTCGAGGAAGTCCCCGCCCCGGACCCGGAGGGTTGGCCCCTGAAGGGGACCGCGGTGATGCGTGTCTTCACGGCGGTGGTCACTGATGACCGCGCACCCCTCGCCGGGGAGGATCACCTTCAACTGCGCTGGGTGGACCTGGCTGATCCCGATCCGATCCTCGACCTGGACTGGATCCCCGCGGATCTGCCCATCGTGGGGGCACTGCTCAAGCAGCTCGGAGTCGGCAACCCCGCAACCGTGAGGCACGGACACTGACCATGGCACAACACACCGAGACTCGGCAGGATCCGGCAGCGTGGAGCGCCCTGTGGGCCATGGTCCTGGGGTTCTTCATGATCCTGGTGGACGCCACCATTGTTTCCACCGCCATTCCCGCACTCATGGCGGGCCTCGACGCGCCCATCGGGGGAGTCCTGTGGGTGACCAGCGCCTACCTTCTGGCCTACGCCGTGCCGCTGTTGATCACCGGGCGGCTGGGTGACCGCTTCGGTCCGCGCACCATGTACTTATTGGGATTGTCGATCTTCACCGTGGCGTCCCTGTGGTGCGGATTTGCCAGCAGCATCGACAGTCTCGTGGCCGCCCGTGTCGTCCAGGGGCTGGGAGCGGCCATTCTCACGCCGCAAACCATGTCTGTGATCACCCGCATGTTCCCGAGCGAGACCCGCGGAACCGCCCTGGGCATTTGGGGCGCCACGGCCGGTATCGCCACGCTGGTGGGGCCGTTGCTGGGTGGTGTGCTGGTGGACCTGGCCGGTTGGCAGTGGATCTTCTGGGTCAACGTTCCGGTGGGAATCTATGCCCTGTGGCGCGCGGCCAAGTACCTGCCGCGTTTCGAACGCCGCAGTCATCGCCTGGACATCCCCGGCGTACTGCTCTCCGGCGTGGGTCTTTTCCTGATCGTGTTCGGCGTGCAGGAAGGACAGACGTTCGGCTGGTCCACCGTGGTCGGCCCCGTCACCATCCCCGTGGTCATCGGAACCGGCGTGGCCGTGATGATTGCCTTTGTCGTCTGGCAGGCCAAGAACCGCGCGGAGCCGCTGGTACCGCTCGAATTGTTCCGCGACCGCAATTACTCGCTGGCCAACGTGGCGATCGGGGCGGTCAGCTTCACCGTGAACTCCATGATCATCCCCGCGATGCTCTACCTTCAGCTCGTCCGCGATCTCGATCCCACACTGGCGGCACTGAGCTACGCGCCCATGTCTTTGCTGTCCGCGATCCTGGCTCCGCTCGTCGGCCGAGCACTGGCCCGGCGGACTCCGCGATCCCTCGCCCTTCCCGGGATGATCATCATGTCGCTCTCGTTGGCCGCTTATGCCTTCGCCCTGCGCGTGGACACCCCCGTGTGGTTGCTGGCCGTCATGACCCTGGGCATGGGCCTGGGCAGCGCCCTGGTCTGGTCCCCGGTCTCGATCACGGCCACCTCCAACCTCCGCCCGGATCGCGTGGGCGCCGGCTCCGGGGTGTTCAACGCCACCCGCCAGGTCGCCGCCGTTCTCGGCGCGGCCATGGTCGCGGTGCTACTGCAAGCGCGACTGGCCGCGAACCTGCCGGAGGCTGCGGGGACCGCGTCGCTCGCGGCGTCGTCGAACGCCGGTGGTCTACCCGAGGCGGCCCGGGAAGGCTTTGCCGCCGCCGTGACCCAGACCCTGCTGCTCCCGGCCGTCGTGCTGCTGCTCGGCGCCCTTGCCGCCGCGTTCTTCACCCCGCCGCGCTGGTGGGGGGAGCAGCAGACCGAGAGCCCCAAATCAATCCACTAGACTGGCCATGCCCGCACCGTGATCGTTGCGGGCATTTACGCGGGGACCGTGGGGCAGCGGTAGCTGCCAGGTCCTGCGCTGAACCCGTCCGCGAGCAGGAACGCGAGAAACCATGTCCGAACCCACACCGTCCATCGAGGTGGACCCCACCGACGAGGCCGGGGTCACCTCAGCCGTAGAGCGCGCGCTCACCGAGATCGAGGCAGCCTCGGATCTTGACGAGCTCAAGGCCGTGCGACTGGCGCACACCGGTGAGAAATCACCGCTGGCGTTGGCCAACCGCACGATCGGTGGCCTGGACAAGACTCAGAAGGCCGTGGCCGGCAAGCTCATTGGTCAGGCCCGCGGCCGCGTGAACAAGGCCATCGCCGCACGCACCACCGTGCTCGAGGAGGAGCGTGACGCCCGCATCCTCGTGGAGGAGGCCGTGGACGTCACCGCGGCCACGCGGCGTCGTCGGCTGGGCGGACGCCACCCGCTCACCAACCTGATGGACCGCATTGGCGACGTATTTGTGGGCATGGGCTGGGAGATCGCGGACGGCCCCGAGCTCGAACACGAATGGTTCAACTTCGACTCCCTGAACTTCAAGCCGGACCACCCGGCCCGCCAGCTGCAGGACACGTTCTTCGTGGACCCGCCGTCCTCGCACCTGGTCCTGCGCACCCACACCTCACCGGTGCAAATGCGCTCCCTGCTCGAGCGCGAGCTGCCGGTCTACGTGGTGTGCCCGGGCAAGACCTACCGCACGGACGAACTGGATGCGACCCACACCCCGGTGTTCCACCAGGTGGAGGGCCTCGCCGTGGACGAGGGCCTGTCCATGGCCGATCTCAAGGGCACGCTCACGCACTTCGCGCGGGTGATGTTCGGCGAGGAAGCCCAGATTCGGCTGCGCCCCAATTACTTCCCGTTCACCGAACCTTCCGCCGAGCTGGACGTGTGGCACCCCACCGCCAAGGGCGGGCCCCGCTGGATCGAGTGGGGCGGCTGCGGCATGGTGCACCCCAACGTGCTGCGCGCGGCCGGCATTGACCCCGAGCGGTACTCGGGCTTCGCGTTCGGCATGGGCATCGAGCGGACCCTGATGTTCCGCAACAACGTCCCGGACATGCACGACATGGTCGAGGGCGACGTCCGGTTCAGCGAGCACTTCGGGATGGAGATCTAATCATGCGAGTTCCTTTGTCATGGCTGCGCGAATACGCGCCCGTACCCGAGAACGCGACCGCCGAGGACGTCCTGGCCACCCTGGTCAAAGTGGGCCTGGAAGAAGAAGACATTCACCGCCCCACGGACGAGCTGTCCGGGCCCATTGTGGTGGGCCAGGTGCTCACCATGGAACCGGAAACCCACTCCAACGGTAAGACCGTCAACTGGTGCACCGTGCGCGTGGTTCCGGAAGGCCAGGAGCAGACCCTGACCGGCAAGGGCATCGACCCCTCCGGCGTGCAGGGCATCATTTGCGGTGCGCACAACTTCACCGTGGGCGACAAGGTCGTGGTGACCCTGCCGGGCGCCGTGCTGCCCGGTGACTTCAAGATCTCCGCTCGGAAGACCTACGGCCACACCTCCGCGGGCATGATCGCCTCGGTGCGTGAACTGGGCATTGGCGACGATCACGACGGCATCCTGGTGCTCTCCACCCTGGGCCTGGACCCGGAACTGGGCTCGGACGCCATGGAACTGCTGGGCCTCTACGATTCCGCCGCCGAAATCAACGTGACACCGGACCGCGGCTACGGTTTCTCGCTGCGCGGTGTGGCCCGCGAGTACTGCCATGCCACGCGCTCGCCGTTCACCGATCCGGTGGCCGAGCTGGCACCCGCGGTGCCGGCCGCCAACGATGCGGGTTTCCCGGTCACGCTCGCCGATGACGCCCCGATCCACGGCCGCCCCGGCTGCACCCGGTTCGTGGCCCGCGTGGTCGAGGGCGTGGATCCGTCCGCACCCACCCCGCCGTGGCTTTCGTCGCGCTTGCGGTTGGCCGGGATCCGTTCCCTGAGCCTGCCCGTGGACATCTCCAACTACGTGATGCTCGAGTACGGCAACCCGATCCACAACTACGACCTGGACACGCTCCGGGGTGGCATCACGGTGCGTCGCGCGCAGCAGGGCGAGAAGCTCACCACGCTGGACGACAAGACCCGTGAGCTCGACCCGGAGGATCTGCTCATTACGGACGAGTCCGGTCCCATCGGTATGGCCGGTGTCATGGGCGGTGCCACGACCGAGGTCTCGGACTCCACCACGCGCATTCTGGTGGAGGCCGCTCGGTTCGACGAGATCTCGATTGCCCGCACCGCCCGCCGCCACAGGTTGCCGTCGGAGGCATCCAAGCGCTTTGAACGGGGCGTGGACCCGCAGGTCGCTCCGGTGGCCGCTCAGCGCGTGGTCGATCTGCTGGTCGAGCTCGCCGGGGGCACCGATTCGGGTGCCGTGACCGACGTCGACCGGACGGTTGCTCCCGAGACCATTGAGCTGCCCGCCGGATACACCGAGGCTCGCGTGGGCGTGGACTACTCGCCCGAGACCATCGAGCATTCGCTGCGCGAGATCGGCGCCGAGGTCATCGAGACCGCGGACGGCTGGACGGTCACCCCGCCCACGTGGCGCCCGGATCTGAGCGACAAGGAAGACCTGGTCGAGGAAATCGCCCGCCTGGACGGGTACGACAAGATCCCCGATCGTCTCCCGGTGGCCCCTCCCGGCCGCGGCTTCACCCGCTGGCAGGCCGCACGACGCCGCGTGGCCAACTCGCTGGCCGCTGCTGGGCTCACGGAGGTGCTCAGCTACCCGTTCGTCTCCCAGGACGAGAACGACCTGTGGGGCTCGACCGAGGCGGGCGTCACCGTGACGTCGGTCAAGCTGGCCAACCCGATCAGCGAGGCCAAGCCTCTGCTGCGCGTGAGCATCCTGCCGGGTCTGCTCGAGGTCCTGAAACGCAATCACTCGCGCGGTTTCCGTGATCTGGCGCTGTTCGAATCGGGTCACGTGTTCTTGCCCGAGGGCTACACCCCGGACACCCGGCCGATCCCGCCGCTGGGGCAGCGCCCCTCCGAAGCGGAGCTGGCGCGCCTCAATACGACCATTCCGGATCAGCCGCGCAAGCTCGCGGCGGTCTTCACGGGCAACGACGTCGCCGCGGGGCCCTGGGTCACGCCGCGGCGCCTGGATTGGCAGGACGCCCTGGACACCGCGACGCTCGCCGCCGCCGTCCTCGGCGTGGAGCTGACGGTCACACAGGGCCAGCACCAGGCATTTCACCCGGGCCGCACGGCGGTGCTGAGCACCGCCGACGGCGCGGTCATCGGTGTGGCCGGTGAACTGCACCCGAAGCTGGTGGCGGCACACAATCTGCCGGAGCGCACGTGCGTCATGGAACTGGACCTCTCGGCATTGATTGAACGGGAGATCCCGTCCGTGGTGGCGGAGGCGATCTCGGGCTACCCGGCGGCAACGCAGGATGTGGCACTCGTGGTGGACGGTGATCTCCCGGCGGCGCAACTGCTGGCCACCGTGGAGAGCGGCGCCGGAGACCTGCTGGAATCGGCCAGCGTGTTCGACGTGTACTCGGGTACCGGTGTGGCGGAGGGCAAGAAATCCGTGGCGATTGCCATGCGATTCCGAGCTTCGGACCGTACCCTGACCGCCGATGAAGCAACAGAGGCGCGCAACGCGGCCGTGGCCGCGGCCGAGTCCGCCCACGGTGCGCAACTGCGCAGCTGACACGTAGCAAAGGAGAATTTTTGTCACACGACGCCCACGAGTTCTTTGACTTCGACGAGCAGGAGCCACCCCGGCGCAGCAGAGCCGGTGGTTGGCGCATCGTGCTGGTCGTGCTCGCGGGCGTCGTGGTGGCATTGATTTTCGCCATCGCGTCCCTGCTGTCCTTCGACAAGGCGGGACGGCTCGCGGACTGGGCCGGGAACTCCATGGTGGTTTCCGGCACCTACCAGACCATGACCCACGACCTGGTGACCAAGGATTACAACGGTATTTACGCGGGCATCATGCCCGACAACGAGCTGCTAAAGGATCACCCGTTCGACAACGGGTTGAACGATCCGACCCAGGTCGAGGTGGGCGAGCAAATCACGTTCCGCGGTACGGAGACCGGACAGCAGGACTCGGACTTCCCGCAAGCGGTGGACGCGCTCTTGGCCGTGGATGACGGACAGTTGCGCGTCATGGACACGGATGAGCCCGGCAGCTACGGCGCGGGCATCACCGATTCCACCGTGACGGGTCAGCGGGTGAAGGCGGGGGTTCTGGCCGCGCTATCATTGCTGTCCGTTGCGGGCACGGTGTGGGGCGTGCGCGCCCTCAATCGACACGCACGCTGACCTGATTACGGCAGCAACAGCAGCTTGCCCTGTGTGGCGCGGGATTCCAGGTCCGCATGGGCCCGTGCGGCCTCGGCGAGCGGGTAGGTGCCACCCACCCGCACCTTCAGGTCCCCGGCCACCACGGCGTCCGTGAGCTCCTGCCAGCGCCAGGCGCGTTCCTGCGCGTCACGGAGGTAGAACGCCAGTGACGGGCGGGTCAGGAACAACGCACCCGAACCATTGAGGCGCTGGATGTCGAACGGCGGAACCTGACCGGACGAGCCGCCGAAGAGCACCACCGTGCCGCGTACGCGCGTGGCCTTCAACGACTCGTCAAAGGTGCTCTTGCCCACGGAGTCGTACACGACGTCCGCGCCGCGGCCGTCCGTGAGTTCGCGGACCTTGTCCGCGAAACCGTCATAGCCCAGGACATGATCGGCACCCAACTCACGCGCCGTGGCCGCCTTTTCTGCGGTGGAGGTCAACGCGATCACCGTGGCACCAATGCGCTTCATGAGCTGGATGGCGAGCCCGCCCACGCCGCCGGATGCCGCGGTGATCACGGCCGTGTGCTCGGGACCCAGCTCGAACGTGGAGCGCACCAGGTAGTGGGCGGTGAGTCCCTGCAGGGGGAGGGCGGCGGCGTCGTGATCGGACATCCCGTCCGGAACGGCCATGGCCTTTTCCGCGTCCACCACGAAGTACTGCGCGTAAGTGCGAATGGCCTCCGAGGTGGCCACGCGCTGCCCCACCGACACGGACGTGACGTCCTCACCCACGGCACTCACCACGCCGGCGCCCTCGGAGCCGGGAGTGAACGGGTGAGCCACGGAGTACACGCCCTCGCGCTGGTACGTCTCAATGAAGTTCACGCCCGTTGCCGCGGTGCGCACCACGACCTGTCCGGATCCGGGCCGGGGGATCTCCACGTCGGCCGGTTGTAGGACGTCCGGGCCACCGCTTTGTTGTGCGGCGATGGCTTTCATGGTGTCGTTCACGGTGTCTCCTCCGGGCGCGAGCGCCGGTAGTCAATGGTTACGGTCAGTCTTGCGCTCCACACCGATCGGTTCAACCCCGGTTGCGCCCCCTCACTCACTCTCGTGGGGGATCGGCACGCGAAAATGTATAAATATTGAACACGCTGTATATCCATGCGGTATGCTGGCCGGTATGACGTACACCGCAGCTGTTTCAGGAGCCACCGGCTATGCGGGCGGAGAGGTCTTGCGCCTGCTCGCCGGACACCCGGAGATCACCGTGTCCACCGTGACCGGTCACTCCACGGCGGGTCAGCGACTCGGCGCCCTGCAGCCGCACCTGCATGCGCTGGCGGAGATGGAGGTCGTCGAGACCGTCCCCAAGAACCTGTCCGGTCACGACATCGTGTTCCTGGCCCTCCCGCACGGCCAGTCCGCGGAGATCGCCGCGCAGCTGCCGGAGAACACCGTGGTCGTGGATGCCGGTGCGGACCACCGGTTGGAATCCGCCGAGGCCTGGGACGCGTTCTACGGCGGCGGCCACGCCGGTCATTGGCCCTACGGTCTGCCCGAGCTCATCATCGATCCCAGCGGCGCCAAACAGCGGGAGAAGCTCGGCGGCGCCACGCGCATCGCCGTTCCCGGATGCTATCCCACGGGGTCCCTGCTGGCGCTGGCACCGGCGGTCGCCGCAGGGCTCGTGTCCACGCGCGACATCGTGATCGTCTCCGCGTCCGGCACGTCCGGTGCGGGCAAATCCGCCAAGCCGCACCTGCTGGGGGCGGAGGTGATGGGCAGCATGTCCCCGTACGGAGTGGGCGGCGGCCATCGCCACACACCGGAAATTGAGCAGGGGCTGGGCTGGGCCTCGGGCCAGGACGTCGGCGTCTCGTTCACGCCCACGCTCGCGCCCATGCCCCGCGGCATCCTGACCACCGCCACCGCGCCGTTGGCCGAGGGCACCACACTCGAGTCGGCACTGCAGACCTACCGGGAGGCCTACGTGGACGAGCCGTTCATCCACGTGCTGCCCCAGGGCCAGTGGCCCACCACCAAGTCCGTGGTCGGATCCAATCACGTGGCACTTCAGCTCGCGGTCGACCCGCACGCCCACCGGCTGATCGTCAGCGTGGTGCTGGACAACCTCACCAAGGGCACCGCCGGCGGCGCCGTCCAGTCCGTCAACATTGCGCTGGGCCTGCCGGAAACCGCGGGACTCCACCTTCAGGGTCTCGCGCCCTGATCCAACACCGAGACGCGGCGCGTACCGCGCCGCGCGCTCACGGTGCCCACGAACCTCACCTTTGACGCCCCAGGAGATCTCATGGAATCCCACAACCCCGTTCCCGACATCACGGTGGACACAACCTACGGCGTGTGCGCGGCCGCCGGTTTCCGCGCCGCCGGTGTGGAGGCCGGCTTCAAGGCCTCCGGCGGCAGGGATCTGGCCCTGGTGGTCAATGACGGCCCGGAGTTCGACGCCGCGGCCGTGTTCACCTCCAACCGGGTGGCCGCCGCACCCGTGCACTGGTCTCGGGAAGTCATCCGCCAGGGGACCTCGCGCGCGGTGATCCTCAACTCTGGCGGGGCCAATGCATGCACCGGTACCCAGGGATTCCAGAACACCCATGAAACGGCGGAGCTGGTGGCCGATCGGCTGAACGTGGGCGCCGGGGACGTCCTCGTGTGTTCGACCGGACTGATCGGTGAGCAACTGCCCATGGACGTGATGAGGGCGGGCATCCCGGCGTTGACCGACGCGCTCGCGGCCGGGCCCGAGGCGGGCAAGGCCGCCGCGGAGGCCATCATGACCACCGACTCCGTCTCCAAACAGGCGTGTGCCGCGCGAGACGGCTGGACCGTCGGAGGCATTGCCAAGGGGGCGGGAATGCTCGCGCCGGGGTTGGCGACCATGCTCGTGGTCATCACCACGGATGCAAAATTACCCTCCGATGTCCTGGGCCGCGCACTGCGCGAGGCCTGCCGCGTGACGTTCAATCGCACGGACTCGGACGGCTGCATGTCCACCAACGACACGGTGACTCTCATGTCATCAGGGGCCTCCGGGAACACCGCGGACCAGGTGGAGTTCACCCGCGCACTCACCGCCGTGTGCCACAGCCTGGCCCAGCAGCTGATCACCGACGCCGAGGGTGCCTCCCACGACATCGCAATCACCACCGTGGGGGCGGCCACCGAGACCGAGGCGGAGGACGTTTCCCGCACGGTGTCCCGTTCCGCACTGCTCAAGACCGCGGTGTTCGGCAACGACCCCAACTGGGGCCGGGTGCTCTCGGCGGTGGGCACCACGAACGCGCAGTTCGATCCGGACCGGATCGACGTGACCATCAACGGGGTCATGGTGTGCCGCAACGGGGCCATCGGAGATTCCCGTGACAACGTGGACATGGCCGCCGCCCGCGCCGTGGACATCGTCATCGACCTGAAGGCCGGCAATCACCGGGCCACGGTGTGGAGCAACGACCTCACCCACGATTACGTTGAGGAGAACAGCGCGTACTCCAGCTGACGCGCGCCCGTCATGTCACGTTTCAGCGATAACACCAGGTACGAAACCGCCCAGACCAAGGCGGAAACCCTCATGGAGGCCCTGCCCTGGATCCAGCGCTACGCCGGGTCCGTCATGGTCTTCAAGTACGGCGGCAACGCCATGATCAACGACGACCTGCGCCGCGCCTTCGCGGAGGACATGGTCTTCCTGCGGCACGTGGGCATCAAACCCGTGGTCGTCCACGGTGGCGGTCCCCAGATCAGCGCCATGTTGGCCACCTTGAACATCCCGTCCGAGTTCAAGGACGGGCTGCGCGTGACCTCTCGCGAGGCCATGGGGGTGATCCGCATGGTGCTCACCGGCCAGGTGGGACGCGAACTCGTGGGCCTCATCAACGCGCACGGCCCGTACGCGGTGGGCATGTCCGGTGAGGATGCCGGTCTGTTGCAGGCACGCAGGATCCGCACGGGGTCCGACGGTCAGCCGCTGGATCTCGGCCTGGTGGGGACGGTGGAGAAAGTCAATACGGCGGCCGTGGAACAGCTCATCGACATCGGCAAAATCCCGGTGATCGCCTCGATCGCTCCCGAGCTGGCCGATGATCCGGCCGCCTCGGACGGTTCCGGTGATCTCACGGGCGAGGTGCTCAACGTCAATGCGGACACCGCCGCGGCCGAGGTCGCCGTGGCCCTGGGAGCCGAGAAATTCGTGGCCCTGACGGACGTGGAAGGTGTCTACGCGAACTGGCCGGACAGGTCCTCCCTGATTTCCTCACTGACCACCACCGAGCTGCGGGACATGCTGCCGAGTCTCGAATCCGGCATGATCCCCAAAATGCAGGCGGCCCTGCGCGCCGTGGACAACGGCGTGCCGCGGGCGTCCATTGTGGACGGGCGCTCCGCGCACTCGTCACTGCTGGAAATTTTCACGGACACGGGCATCGGCACCGAGGTCACCCCGGACGGAGACAAGTAATGAGCAACGCACAGAACGACCTGCTTCAGGACTACAAGGACAACCTGCTGGGCGTTTTCGGGGATCCCGCCCTGGTGCTCACCGAGGGCGAGGGCGTCCACGTGAGGGACGCCAACGGCAAGCGCTACCTCGACCTGCTCGGCGGGATTGCCGTGAACTCCATTGGTTATGCGCACCCGGAATGGGTGGCTGCGGTCAGCGAGCAAGCGGGCAGGCTCGCACACATCTCCAACCTGTTCACCTCGCCGCAGGGGATCTCCCTCGCGCATAAGCTCCTTGAGTTGACCGGCGCGCCCGAGGGCTCACACGTCTTCTTCGCCAATTCGGGGTCCGAGGCCAACGAGGCGGCCTTCAAGCTCGCCCGCCGGCACGGTGCGGCCCATCCCGCTCCCGACGGCGCCCCGCGCACCCGGGTGCTGGCGCTGGAGAACGCCTTCCACGGTCGCACCATGGGCTCGCTGGCCCTCACCGCCAAAGCGGCCTACCGCGCGCCCTTCGAACCGTTGCCCGGGGGAGTCACCCACATCCCGGCGACCATCGAGGCGCTCGAGCAGGAACTGGACGGCACCGTATCGGCGCTCATCGTGGAACCGGTGCAGGGCGAATCGGGTGTGCATGCTCTGCCCGAGGGGTTCCTGACCCGCGCGCGTGAACTGACCCGCGAACACCGCGCCCTCCTGATCGTGGACGAGGTGCAGTCCGGGATCGGACGCACCGGGCAGTGGCTGGCCGCTACGGCCCAACTGCCCGAGGGCGAGTTCCCGGACGCCATCACCCTGGCCAAGGGGCTCGGCGGCGGCTTCCCCATCGGGGCCATGATCACCGTGGGTGCGGAGGTTTCCACTCTCCTGGCCGCGGGCCAGCATGGCACCACGTTCGGTGGCAACCCGCTGGCGACCGCGGCGGCGTCGGCCACGCTGGGCGTCATCAAGAACTATGGTTTGCTGGGCAACGCCGAGGTCGTGGGCGCGCACCTGGCGGCCGGGTTGAACGACCTGGCCGACGTGCGGGAAGTGCGCCAACACGGCCTACTGATCGGCATCGATCTGGTCCAGGATTCGCCCGAGCAGGCTCTGGCCCCCGCCGTGGTCACCGCGGCACGCAAGGCCGGGTTCATCATCAATGCGACCGGCCCGGCGACCGTGCGCCTCGCCCCTCCGCTGATCATCACCGCGGCGGACACCGACAGTTTTGTCGCGGCTCTTCCCGGCATCATCGACGATGCCCGCACCGAGCTCGCCGGTCCATAACAGACATTTTTCATTCGCAGGAGGAACCCACATGTTGCGTCATTTTCTGGTCGATACCGATCTGAGCCCCCAGGAACAGGAACAGGTCCTTGATCTGGCCGCGGCACTGAAAGCCGATCGGTTCAGCCGCCGTCCCCTGGCCGGGCCGCAAACCGTGGGTGTCATTTTCGACAAGACCTCCACGCGCACCAGGGTTTCCTTCGCGACCGGGATAGCAGACCTGGGCGGCAATCCGCTCATCATCAACCCGGGGGAGTCCCAGCTGGGTCATAAGGAGACCATCGCGGACAGCTCACGCGTGTTCTCCCGCATGCTCGCCGCCGTCGTGTGGCGCACCTTCGAGCAGTCCGGATTGGAGGAGATGGCCGAGTACAGCTCCGTGCCGGTGATCAACGGGCTCTCCGATGATTACCATCCGTGTCAGATCCTCGCGGACCTGCTCACACTCCGCGAGCGGTTCGGGGACGTCACGGGCCGCACGCTGACCTACGTGGGCGATGCCGCCAACAACATGGCCAACTCGTACATGCTCGGTTGCGCCACCGCGGGCATGCACGTGCGCATTGCCGGCCCCGCCTCACACCTGCCCAGCCAGGATATTGTCGACGCCGCTCGCGAACGCGCCGCAGAGACCGGTGGCTCCGTGGTGGTCACCACCGACATGGGTGAAGCGCTCGCGGGGGCGCACGCGGTGGTCACCGACACGTGGGTGTCCATGGGGCAGGAAGCCGAAAAGGCGGACCGCGCCGAGATTTTCCGACCCTATTCCGTGACGACCGAGGCCATGGCACAGGCCGCCGAGGACGCGGTGTTCTTGCACTGCCTGCCCGCGTACCGCGGTGTTGAGGTTTCGGCCGAGGTTATTGACGGCCCCGCGTCCTTGGTGTGGGACGAGGCCGAGAATCGCGTGCATGCCCAGAAGGCGCTGCTCACGTGGTTGTTGGACTCTTCCGGGCTGTCCGCGGATCGGCCCGATTCGTTGCGCCGCGCCGGGGGGCGACAGTGAGCATTCCCGCCACCAAGACCGCCCGGCAGGCCCGCATCATCGAACTGGTGATCGGCGGGGACATCCACTCGCAAGCGGAGCTGGCCGACTTGCTTGCCGCCGACGGCGTTCAGGTCACCCAGGCCACGCTGTCCCGCGACCTGGTCGAACTCGAAGCCGTGCGGGTGCGCTCCCCGGAAGGCGGATTGGTCTACGCGGTGCCCCAGGCGGGCGCGGATCGATCACCCGCGAGCGGTATCACCAGAGAAACCCTGGACGCGCGCCTTGCCGGACTGTGCAAGGACCTGCTGGTCACGGCGGAAGCGAGTGCGAACTTGGTCATTCTGCGGACCCCGCCGGGAGCCGCCCAGTACTTCGCGTCCGCGATCGACCATTCGGTACTCCCGGGCATCCTGGGCACGATTGCCGGGGACGACACCATCATGATTGTCTGCCGGGATCCCCAGGGTGGGGGAGCGGTGGCGCAGAAATTCCTGGACATGGCCCGCTGATCCGCGGTGTCCGGTCTGCCGTGTTCAGGACTCGCGGGGTTCGAACTCCTGGAGCACGGGCAACAGGTTCTCCTGCCCGAACACCTTGGCCACATCCTGGGCGTGCTGGTTACCCGTGGCTTGACCCGCACCGGCTTCCAGGAGCCTGCGCGTAATGGGCTCATTGCCCCGGAACACCGCGCAGAGTAACGCGGTGAACCCCGCGTCACTCACGCGCTCGGTATCCGCACCGTGGTCGAGGAGCATGAACACGGTCTCTTCCTGCTCCTGGTAGGCCGCCAGGTTCAGCAGCGTGTCGCCCTTGGCGTTGGTCAGGTTGGCCGGGACACCCGCCTCGAGTGCTTCTCGCAAGAAGTCGTTCCTACCCTCGCGGGCGGCGTCGAAGAGGGAATTGACGTATTCGATTTCCTCGTCGCTCAACTGCGGTTGCTGGGCGTTGTTCTCCGATGCGGACACGGGCGGTTCCTCCTGAACGATCTGACATGGCGCGGCGTCTCCCGGATCGGGTGCCACCAGGACAGTGTCCCATGGCGCTGCGACACGATAGCGGTGGCCACGGGGCGTCGCATTGACTCTGTTACCCGATACTGGCAGTCTCATGTGTCACAGATCACTACAGCTATCGGGAGATTATTCATGTCCAATGTGGCCACCCTGCTCACTGATTCCGCCGACCGTTTCCCCGATCGCCCCGTGATCATCCTGGATGACACCCGGGTCACCTACGCGCAACTCAACGACCTGTCGGCGCGGGCGGCCGCAATGCTCAAGGCGCAAGGGATCACGCCGGGTGACCGCGTGGCCATGGTCATGCCCAATGTTCCCCACATGCCCGTGCTGTACTACGCGATTTTGCGGATCGGGGCCATCGTGGTCCCCCTCAACCCGCTGTTGACCCCGCGAGAGCTCAGCTACCACTTCACCAACGCCGAGGTTTCCGCGGTGTTGACGTGGGAGGCCATGATCGAGGCCAGTCAGCAGGCCGCCAAGGACGCCGGTGACATCCCGGTGGTGGCCATTGGCGCGCAGGACACCCTTCAGAAGCTGCAGGGTGTGGAACCCGACAACGATGTGGCTGAGGTAGCAGACAACGACACCGCTGTGCTGCTCTACACCTCGGGCACCACGGGCAAGCCCAAGGGCGCGGAGCTGACCCACCTCAATCTGCGCTCGAACGCCACGATGTCCGCCAGGGGGTTCTCCCTCACCGAAGAGGACGTGAAATTCGGCGGCCTTCCGTTCTTCCACGTGTTCGGTCAGACCGTCGCGCTCAACGGAGTCGTTTCCGCGGGCGCGTCCGTCACGTTGCTGCCTCGATTCGACCCGGTCAAGGCCCTGGAGATCCTGCGCCGGGACAAAGTCACCGTGTTCGTGGGTGTGCCCAGTATGTATGTGGCTCTGCTGCACGCCGTGAATCAGATCGGGCCGGAGGCGGTGGAGGGCATCAACCTGCGGGCCACTCTCTCGGGCGGTTCGCCCATGCCCGTTGAGGTTCTCGAAAAGTTCGAGAGGGTGTTCAACACGACCGTGCACGAGGGTTACGGGTTGTCGGAGACGTCACCGGTGGTCTCCTTGAATCAGCCCGGCGGAATTCGCACACCCGGTTCCATCGGAACCCCGGTGGACGGTGCCGAGCTGGACATCGTGGACGGTCACGACCAACCGGTCGCGACCGGCGACGTGGGGGAGTTGGTGGTCCGGGGGAAGTACGTGATGAAGGGCTACTGGCGGAACCCCGGGGCCACGGAGGCGGCCATCCGCGACGGCTGGTTCCACACCGGAGACATGGCACGCCGGGACGATGACGGAGTGTATTACATCGTGGACCGCAAGAAGGACATGATCCTGCGCGGCGGTTACAACGTGTATCCCCGCGAGATCGAGGAGGTCTTGTACCAGTTCCCCGGCGTGGTGGAAGCTGCCGTGCTGGGTGTGCCGGACGAGAAGCACGGCGAAGAGGTGGGCGCCGTCGTCGTTCTCGACCCCAAGGCGCTGGGCGAGCGCAGCATCGAGGACGTGACCAAGGAGCTGGATGCCTTTGTCCAGGAACGCGTGGCCAAGTACAAGTACCCCCGGCATTACAAGGTGCTGGACGAGCTCCCCAAGGGCCCCACGGGCAAGATCCTCAAGCGCGAACTCAGCCTCGATGCATAAATACAAGAACTGCTGTATAGTCATGCATTGAGGCGCGGGCCTGGTCCCTGCGCAAATCTTTCGTCGTGCAGCAAAGTGAGGAGAGCACCGTGAGCGATCGCGTTGTGTTGGCATACTCCGGAGGTCTCGATACTTCCGTGGCTATCGGTTGGATCGGTGAAGCCACGGGCGCTGAGGTCATTGCCGTGGCCGTGGATGTGGGTCAGGGTGGCGAGGATCTGGAGACCATCCGCCAGCGCGCCCTGGACTGCGGCGCGGTCGAGGCGTACGTTGCCGATGCCCGGGACGAGTTCGCCGAGGAATACTGCATGCCGGCACTGAAGGCCAACGGCATGTACATGGATGCGTACCCGCTGGTGTCTGCCGTGTCCCGCCCCGTGATCGTCAAGCACCTGGTCAAGGCGGCCAAGCAGTTCGGCGCCACCACCGTGGCGCACGGTTGCACCGGTAAAGGCAACGACCAGGTTCGCTTCGAGGTCGGTATTCAGACCCTGGGCCCCGATCTCAAGTGCATCGCCCCGGTCCGTGACCTGGCTCTGACCCGTGAAAAGGCCATTGCCTACGCGGAGAAGAACAACCTGCCGATCGTCACGACCAAGAAGAACCCCTTCTCGATCGACCAGAACGTGTGGGGACGCGCCGTGGAGACCGGTTTCCTGGAGGACATCTGGAACGGTCCCACCAAGGACGTCTACGACTACACGGACGATCCCACCTTCCCGCCGCCCGCGGACGAGCTCATCATCACCTTCAAGGAAGGTGTCCCGGTCGCGATCGACGACAAGCCGGTGAGCGCGCTGCAGGCGATCCAGGAACTCAACCGCCGCGCCGGCGCTCAGGGTGTGGGCCGGATCGACATCGTCGAGGACCGCCTGGTGGGGATCAAGTCGCGTGAGATCTACGAGGCCCCCGGTGCCATGACCCTGATCGCGGCGCACCGCGAACTCGAGAACGTGACCCTCGAGCGTGAACAGGCCCGGTTCAAGAAGACCGTGGATCAGCGCTGGACCGAACTGGTCTACGACGGTCAGTGGTTCTCGCCGCTCAAGAAGTCCCTGGACGTCTTTGTGGACGACACCCAGAAGTACGTCAACGGTGACATCCGCATCGAACTGCATGCCGGTCGCGCCACCGTGACCGGTCGCCGTTCGGACACCGGCCTGTACGACTTCAACCTGGCCACCTACGACGAAGGCGACTCCTTCGACCAGTCCAACGCCCGCGGCTTCATTGAGCTGTTCGGCATGTCGTCAAAGGTTGCCTCCCAGCGCGAACAGCGCTTGGCCGGAGAGAACTAAGCGACATAGCCGCGTCATGACCGGCCGGGCTCCTAGACTGGAGCCCGGCCGGATTCACGTCCGGACCAGTCACGGCCGGCCGGAACCCCGGTACCGTCGGCACGGGACCCGTTGGCGTCACGGCCGGCCGGAACCCCAACGAGCACCACCTCGCGAGCAAGGAGCACCATGGCCCAGCACCAGCAGCACGGAACCAACGAGGGCGCCCTGTGGGGCGGCCGTTTCGCCGGCGGGCCGGCGGATGCTCTGGCCGCACTGAGCAAATCCACGCAGTTCGACTGGCGGTTGGCTCCCTATGACATTGCGGGTTCCCGCGCTCATGCTCGCGTGCTCCACACCGCCGGACTGCTGACGGCGGAAGAACTGGACGCCATGATTGCCGCGCTCGATCGGCTCGAGGCCGATGTCCGTTCCGGTGCGTACGTTCCCGCCGATTCCGACGAGGACGTGCACGGTTGCCTGGAACGCGGCCTGATCGAACGCGCCGGGCCCCAGCTGGGCGGCAAGCTCCGCGCCGGCCGTTCCCGCAACGACCAGATCGCCACGCTGGGTCGCATGTACCTGCGCGACCACGCGGGGATCATCGCCAAGGACCTGTTGAATGTCGTGCGAGCGCTGATCTCGCAAGCCGAACGCTATCCGTACGCACCCATGCCGGGGCGCACTCACCTGCAACACGCCCAGCCCATCCTGCTGTCCCATCACCTGCTCGCCCACGCGTGGGCCGTGCTGCGCGACGTGCAGCGCCTGGTCGACTGGGACAAGCGTGCGGCCGTGTCCCCTTACGGTTCCGGCGCGTTGGCCGGTTCCTCCTTGGGACTGGACCCCAACGCGGTCGCCACCGAGCTCGGTTTCGACTCCGCCGTGTTCAACTCGATCGACGGCACGGCCGCTCGAGACGTCTACGCCGAATTCGCGTGGGTCACCGCCATGGCCGCCGTGGACATCTCTCGCATGAGCGAAGAGGTCACCACGTGGGCCACCAAGGAATTCTCGTTCGTGACCTTGGACGATTCCTTCTCCACCGGGTCCTCGATCATGCCGCAGAAGAAGAATCCCGACGTCGCCGAGCTCGCCCGCGGCAAGGCCGGTCGCCTCATCGGGGACCTCACCGGTCTGCTGGCCACCCTCAAGGGTCTGCCGCTGGCCTACAACCGCGACCTGCAGGAGGACAAGGAGCCGGTCTTCGACGCGATCGACCAGCTCGAGGTCCTGTTGCCCGCCGTGTCCGGGATGATGGGCACGCTCGTCTTCCACCCCGAACGCCTGGCCGAGCTGGCCCCGCAGGGTTTCGCCCTCGCCACCGACGTCGCCGAATGGCTCGTGCGCCAGGGCGTCCCCTTCCGCGAGGCCCACGAGATCTCCGGCGACGCCGTACGCGTGTGCGAGGAGAACGGTATGGAACTGTGGGAGCTCACCGACGAACAGTTCACTCGGATTTCGGAACACCTCGGCCCGCAGGTGCGCGAGGTGCTCACCGTGGAAGGGTCCCTGAATTCCCGCAACTCTCAGGGCGGCACGGCACCGGCCGCGGTGGCCCAGCAGCTTGTCGAGCTCAAGCGCCAGCTGGGCGAACTGGCGGCCTTCGAGTCGCGTCCGCCGATTGTTTCCTGACGCCTGACGTCCATGAGTAACCCGCTCGAAGAACTCTTGTCCGCAACGGCGCCGGCGGCAGCTCCGGCGCTGCTGGGAGCGGTCCTGGTGCGTTCAGACCCGGAGGCCACCGTGGCGCTGCGGCTGAGCGAGGTCGAGGCCTACGGCGGCCCGACAGGATCCGACCTTCCGGACCCCGGGGCGCACACCTATCGCGGCAGAACGGCCCGCAACGCCTCGATGTTCGGCCCTCCCGCCCACCTCTACGTGTACTTCACCTACGGTCTCCACCATGCGCTCAACCTGGTGTGTCGTCCCGACGGGCAGGCGGGCGGCTGCCTCATCCGCTCCGGGGAGGTCGTGGTGGGGGAAGACGCCGCGCGGCGTCGTCGAAGTGCCCTCCGGGCCACCGAACCAACGCACGTGGCGCTGGCCAGGGGGCCGGGCAACGTGGCCCAGGCGCTCGCCCTGAACCGCTCCGACGACGGCGCTCCGTTGCGCTACCTGGGTAGCTCCCCGGATCCCGTGCTCGCCGCGCAGCGTCTCGCGGACGAGAACCCCGGGCATCCGAAGCCCTGGACGGGGCTGTTTTTGCCGGACCGCGCGGGGCAGCTGGACATCGTGACGACCGCGCGCACCGGCGTTTCCGGAGAGGGCGGAACCGACGCTTTCCCGTGGCGATTCGCGCTGAAACACGACCCGACGGTCTCTCCCTACCGAAAAGCGGCCGTCAAGAAACGAAGAACCCGCTCGTAGCAACCACGTGAGCGGCTCATGCGGTAACAACGACGGATACGATGGTCCGGTGACTGAATCCGTAGAGCAGATGATTGACCGGTTGTGCGCCAAGATCCCGGACCACCCGGAACCGGGGGTGTTGTTCCGAGACCTCACCCCGCTGTTCGCGGACGGTGATGGATTCGCGCGAACGGTGGACGCCTTGGTCGACGCCTTCCGGGGGCAGTATGACTGCGTGGCCGGTGTGGAAGCACGCGGGTTCATGATTGCCTCCGCCGTGGCCTACGCCTCGGGTGTGGGCATTGTTCCCGTGCGGAAGAAGGGCAAACTGCCCCGGGAAACCATCTCGCAGCAGTACGACCTCGAATACGGCACCGAGACCCTGGAAATCCACACGGATGACGTTCCGCGCGGTTCGCGGGTGCTCGTCCTCGACGATGTCTTGGCCACCGGCGGGACCCTGGGCGCCTCGGCCTCGCTGCTGACCCGCGCCGGGTTCAATGTGGCGGGTTTCGGCGTGATCATGGAATTGACTGCACTGCGCGGCCGCGCGCAGTTGGGCGGCCACCGGGTCCGCGCGCTACTGCGCGTCTGAATTTTTCCCCGTGACACGTTGGGTCTCGGGAGCGCGATAGGATTGACGACCGCCGGTTATGGAACCGGCGGTCGTTTTCGTCCCCGTGAGGTGAATTGCGTGACCGAGTCCGCGTCAGACAGAACCGCCCAGCAGCTCGAGCTGGAACGGGATTACGTTGCACAGGCGTACGAACGTCTCGATGAGTTGCGCGCCGAGAACGGCCGCGAACTCTCCAAGGTGCGCCGCAGCGATTACGGCGGCGGTCACCAGGCGAAATCCGAACGCGATGCGTTCGCCAGTCACTACGAAGACCGATTGACGCAACTGGAATCGGTGGATGAACGCCTCGTTTTCGGCCGCCTCGACACCGAGGACGACGAACGCCACTACGTGGGTCGACTGGGCCTGGCCACCGAGAACCACCAACGCCTGGTGCTGGACTGGCGTGCGCGGGAGGCCGGCGCGTTTTACCAGGCCACCGCGCGCAACACCCAGGGGCTCGCGCGGCGTCGGCACCTGATCATGGAAAAGCGTGACGTCACCGCCATCGAGGACGACGTCTTCGACACCGAGGCCGTGGAACAGGACGAGATCGTCAGGGGCGAGGGTGCACTCCTCGCCGCGCTGAACAAGACCCGCACCGGTCGCATGAACGACATCGTCTCCACGATCCAAGCGGAACAGGACCGCATTATTCGCGCGCCACTCAAGGGTGTACGGGTGGTCCAGGGCGGACCCGGTACGGGTAAGACCGCGGTGGCCCTGCACCGAGCCGCCTATTTGCTCTACGAGCACCGCGAACGCCTGGCCAAGTCGGGCGTGCTCATCGTGGGGCCGTCGTCCTCGTTCCTGTGGTACATCGAACGTGTGCTGCCCGCGCTGGGGGAGACCGGCGTGGTGATGTCCTCGCTGGCAGACCTGTACCCCGGTGTGCACGGACAGGTGGAACGAGACCCGTGGGTGGCGCGCTGGAAATCCGGTCTGCACATGGTGGACGTGATCACGCGCGCCGTGGCCGATCGGCAGAAGGTTCCGGAGAAGAACCTCTGGCTCACCGTGGACGGTCACTCCGTGCGGCTCAAGCGCTCGCTGGTGCGCCATGCTCGAGAACGGGCCCGCGCCACCGGTAAGCCCCACAACGAGGCGCGCGAGACGTTCGTGAAAACCATCATCAAGCAGCTTGCGGAGACCCTCGGCCAGCAGCTCAATGACAAGGCCGGTTCCACCATGGATCGTTCTTACCTCAATGAGGATCTGCGGCAGTCGAGGGACGTTCGCGTGGCACTCAACCTGTTGTGGTTGCCGCTCACGCCCCAGCAGCTGGTGAGTCAGTTGTTCTCCAAGGAGCACTACTTGCGATCGGCGGCCCCCGATCTCCGTGATGCCCACATCGCCCAGCTGCTCCGCGCCCCGGACGCTCCGCTCACCGCAGCGGACGTTCCCCTGCTCGATGAAGCGGCCGAACTCCTCGGGGACTTCGATTCCGCGGGCATCAAGCTGCGGGGCCAGGCCGCCGAACAGCGCAAAGCCGCCGAGTCCGCGGAGAAGGTGCTCGCCACCATGGCGGAGGGCTTCGAGGACATCGGGGCCCAGGGCATCATCACGGTGGACCAATTGACCACGTTGAACGAGGAACCGGTACGGCGCATGACCGCGGCCGAAGCGGCGTCGTCGGACCGGACGTGGGCCTACGGCCACGTGGTCGTGGACGAGGCGCAGGAACTGTCCGCCATGCAGTGGCGCGTTCTCATGCGCCGATGCCCCATGAAATCGTTCACGGTGGTCGGGGACATCGCCCAGGCGGGTAATGCCGCCGCGGCAACCACGTGGGAGGGCGCGTTGGAACCGTTCGTGGGGGATCGCTTCTGCCTGGAGGAACTCACGGTCAACTACCGCACGCCTCAGCCCATTGCCGACGCCGCGGTGCGCGTTGCCCGCGCGGCAGGCCTGCGAGTGTCGGACCCGCGTGCGGTTCGTGACGGGGAGGATCCCGTTCTCATTAACGTCGCCGGGCGAGAAGAAGTGGCCGACGCCGTGGTCGAGCAACTGCGCGGGGAGCTCGAGCTGGTCGAGGGAGGACTGATCGGTGTCGTGTGCCCGGGTGACGCGATTGCAGCCGTGGCCGGCGCACTTGATCAGGCGTTCCCGGGGCTGGTCGCCGCGGGGATGCGACGGCTGGATCGCCAGATCATGCTGCTCACCCCGTGGGACGCCAAGGGGCTGGAATTCGATTCCGTGGTGGTCGTGGAACCAGCGGACATTGCCAATGACCCGGCCGGGGGAGTGGGCAATCTGTACGTGGCCATGACACGACCCACCCAGCGCCTGTACATGGTGGCCGCGCATGGCATGCCAGTGGGCCTGGACCACACCCACTCGCCGGCGCAGGACTGATAACTTGGTCCTCGTGTCAACCACCGATTTGAGCATGCAGCACAACGATCCGACCTTCGATTCCTTGTGGGAGGAGTTGAACTGGCGCGGACTGATCCAGGTGTCCACGGACCCGCATTCCATTGAGCAGGCCCTCGCATCCGGGCCGATCACGTATTACTGCGGATTCGACCCCACGGCGTCCTCTTTGCACCTGGGTCACCTGGTCCAGTTGTTGCTGCTGCGCCGTCTGCAGCTGGGCGGGCACAACCCCATCGGGTTGGTCGGTGGTTCCACCGGCTTGATCGGTGATCCGCGGCAGACCTCCGAACGAGTGCTGAATTCCCGCGAGACCGTGGCCGAGTGGGTCGAGCTGTTGCGCGAACAGGTTCAGCGGTTCCTCTCCTTCGAAGGGGACAACGCCGCGCGCATGGTCAACAACCTGGACTGGACCTCGCGGCTGTCCGCCATTGATTTCCTGCGGGACGTCGGCAAGAACTTCCGCGTGGGCACAATGATCAAGAAGGACATTGTCGCCAAGCGACTCAACTCGGACGAGGGTATTTCCTACACCGAGTTCAGCTACCAGATCCTGCAGGGTATGGACTTCCTGAACCTGTACCGCGAGTACGACTGCGTGCTGCAGACCGGTGGATCCGACCAGTGGGGAAACCTGACGTCGGGTACCGAACTGGTACGAAAGGTCGAGGGCGCCACCGTCCACGCCATCGGTACCCCGCTGATCACCAACTCGGACGGCACCAAGTTCGGCAAGTCCGAGGGCAACGCGATCTGGTTGAACCCCGAGCTCACCTCGCCGTACGCGTTCTACCAGTTCTGGCTCAACACCGCGGACGCAGATGTGGTGGACCGCCTCAAGGTCTTCACCTTCCGCAGTCGAGAAGAAATCGAAGAGCTCGCTCGCCTCACGCAGAACAAGCCGTACCGGCGTGAAGCGCAGAAGGCGTTGGCCCACGAGGTCAATACGCTGGTTCACGGTGAAGAAGCCACGCGTAAGGCCATTGCCGCCTCGGCTGCCGTCTTCGGTAAAGGACAGTTCTCCGACCTCGACGAGGAAACTCTGGCCTCGGTCACCGCTGAACTCCCGCACGCTGAAGTCGACGCGGATCAGACCACGATCATTGATCTCCTCGTGGCAACGGGGCTCTCGGAGTCCAAGTCCGCCGCACGCCGCACGGTCAAGGAGGGTGGCGTGTCGGTCAACAACCAAAAGGTCACCAACGCCGAGGCCGCCCTGGAAACCGGCGACCTGTTGCACGGCCGGTTCGCGTTGCTGCGCCGGGGTAAGAAGAACCTCGCAGCGGTCACCGTCCGCTGAAACCCGCGCAGTCGCGCGGTTCCAGCAGAGGCTTTGCGCGGGTGCCGATCCGTGTGTAATGTAGTCCGAGTCGCCGCGGGCAAGGCCGAAAAGCCAACGCAGCGGTGAACATCCCGTAAAGATCAGCACAGGTTGTTCCTGCGCCTTGTTCATGCGGAATCGACAGCTACCCGCAGTGGAAGCGAACAGACTTGGAACGTCAAGTTGACACGCCGAAACAGAAGGTACTACGATAGAAAAGTTGCTTCCGAGTGAAACCGAGAGGTTCGCAGCGGGCAGCGAAAATTTCAACCAACGACAGGATCGCTGAGATCCGCCGTGTGGTTTGTTGTTTGTCAACTCAATAGTGTGCCTAGTTTGTTGATACCAAGAA
>NZ_JAUNPE010000169.1 GCF_030536815.1 Kocuria sp. | reverse complement strand
GATCGACCATTGCATCATCTTCCCACGGGCGGCTTTGGTGGCGCTGAGAGAAGGCGCGGGTAGCAGGCCCACGGGTTTTCCGCGAGGTCACCATGGGTGATCGGGAACCCTCCATAAATCAATACAAATTCAGTCTTGATGTCGAATACGCGTATTCTCACTCTTCCGCAAGGTAACTTTCTGTGCTAGCCGTCGCGAGATGTCGAGTTTTTTTGCGCTCTACTGCCGGATTGGTTGTGGTGTCCGGGGGAGCTTCCTAGCGTGTGACTCACGACATAAGACGTAGTCCCTTTCTCACTGAGGAGATCTCATGCAGTTTCACGTAGATGGCTACCAGACCGGCGATCCGATGACCATGCCCGCCCAGGGCTACGGGGTAAATCGCTCTGACGAGCTGCCCAAGACCATGGATGTGCTGATCGTGGGTTGCGGCCCAGCAGGATCCGTTGCTGCCGCGCAACTTTCCCGCTTCCCAGAGGTCAACACGCGGCTGATCGAGCGTCGCGGGCACCGTCTGCCGCTGGCCAATGCTGACGGCGTGCATTCCCGGACCATGGAAACGTTCCAGGCCTTCGGCTTTGCCCACGAGATCTCCGAGGAAGCTCACACCATCACCGATATGGCGTTCTGGAAGCCGGATCCCCAGGACTCGCAGCGCATCGTCCGTGAGATGAGCACCCGTGAACTTCCGCCGGAATTCAGCGAGTGGCCCATGATGCTGATCACCCAGGTGCGCATCATCGATCACTTCAATCGGTTTATGAAGAACGCGCCCACCCGCATGGAGCCGGACTACGGCTACGAATTCGTGGACATGGAGGTCGCCCCTGACTCAGAGGAGCGGGAATTCCCGATCACCGTGACCCTGCGTCGATCCGCGGGCCCGGATGAAGGTCGGGAAATCCAGGTCCACACCAAGTACGTGGTGGGCGCGGACGGCGCTCGCAGTAACGTTCGCAAGTCGTTGGGTTACCGCCTGCACGGTAAGCAGGCCAATCACGCTTGGGGCGTCATGGACATCTACGCGGACACCGACTTTCCAGATGTCCGCAAGAAGTGCACCATCAAGTCCTCGACCGGTCGCACGATCTTGCTGATCCCCCGCGAGGGTGGGTTCCTCTTCCGCCTCTACGTGGATCTGGGTGAAGTGGCCGAAGGTGATCGTTCTGTGCGTGACACCCCGCTTGAGGACGTGATCGCCACCGCGCAGGAAATCATGAGCCCTTACAAGCTGGATGTGAAGGACGTGGTGTGGCACTCCATCTACGAAGTGGGCCACCGCGTATCCGATCACTTCGACGATCGCGCCTCTGAGAAGACCTCCAGCGAGGATCCCCGCGTGTTCATAACGGGTGACGCATGCCACACCCACTCGGCCAAGGCAGGCCAGGGTATGAACGTTTCCATGCAGGACGGATTCAACCTTGGCTGGAAACTGGGTCACGTGCTGTCCGGCAACAGTCCCCAGTCTCTCTTGCGTACTTACGCGGAGGAGCGCAAGGATATTGCGCATCGTTTGATCGAATTCGACAAGGCTTGGTCCACGCTCATGGCCCAGCCTAGCGACCAGTTCGAGAACCCGCGGGAGCTCGAGGAATTCTATATTCAGAACGCCGAATTCAACGCCGGATACCTCACCGAGTACGAGCCGTCCATGATCACCACGGACAACCATCACCAGAAGCTTGCGGAGGGCTATCCGCTCGGTAGGCGCTTCAAATCGGCCATGACGGGTCGGGTGTGCGACCTGGTTCCGATGCACATTGGCCATGACCACTTTGCGGATGGTCGCTGGCGCGTCTACGTCTTTGCTGACGATGTCGCACCGGGTGCCTCCCAGCCCCTGCAGGACTGGGCCCGCTGGGCTGAGGGCGCATTGTCGCCCGAGTTGTTCGACACCAAGCTCATCCACCGCCAGCTGCACACCGAGTTCGACGTCTCGGACGTTCCGGAAGCGTTCAAGCCAAAGATCGGAAAGTTCCAGCTGACGGACATGGAAAAGGTCTTCGGCATCTTGAAGGATCATGACATCTTCGAGGAGCGCTCCATCAGCAAGGACGGTGCCGTGGTGGTGGTCCGCCCGGATCAGTACGTGGCCGGCGTCTTCCCGCTGGACGACACCTCCGAGATCGAGAGCTTCCTTTCAGGCGTCATTCCGGCCGTGCGCTCCAAGGCGCCGGTCGCGGGCTGATGCCGACCGTTTCCAGGCGTGATTGAGGGCTGAACCGCTAATTTGATCGACATTGTGTGGCGCCCATAGACCCTTGCGGTCCGTGGGCGCCACGTCATCTTCTGGATTGTGGCTCGTGCGTCCGCGTTCATACCGGGCGGGTTTCTAGCTCACGCGCCTGCCCTCTACCCATGAGGCAACATGCATGCGGGATGTGACGTCGAGTTTGGTGAGAATCCGCCCCACATGCCCGTCCACGGTGCGGGGTGAAACGACCAGCTCCTGGGCCACTTGGCGGTTCGTCAGCCCCCGAGCCACCAGTTCGGCGACCTCCCATTCCTTGCGGGTAAGGGGCTCGATATCGATTTCCCCGGCGCTGGACAGGTCCGGGGAGTCAGTGAGGGCAACCGCTATCGCTTCCTCTTTGCTCAGCGGCCGTTGCCCATAGGGATGGGAATGCCGTGCTTCCGGGTCCAGCCCCTGTTGTACCCGGTTGGCGGAAGCCTTCGAGATCTGTTGGATGTGGGGTCCAAAGGCTCCAATGGTGGTGCCCAGTCCACGCCATACATTTGCTGCCGCCCCGGAAAGTTCAAGGGCACGCGGGAAGTTTCGGGTGGACGCCGCGACCCAGGAGAGCAGCTCAATGGTTAACGCGGTGCAGATGGCGTCCTGGAAGTGCTTCTGAATCGTGAGTGCCTCAGTTGCGACGATGCGGGCAGCCTCGTGATGGCCCAGCATCCAGTGGCAAATCCCACTAATCCATAGCGCGTATGCACGGTTCCATAGTTCGTTGTGCTTGTTCGCAGTCTGGATGGCATGCTCGCACGTGGTCAGGGCAATCCTGGGGTCCCCGTGAAAAACCTGTGCCATTCCCAGTTGGAACTGCGCGGTGAGGCTTCCACCCGCGTCACCCACGCGCTCGTGGGCCGCCACTGCACGCTCGTACAGTGTGATGGCGGTGGTGAGGTCACCGGTGAACAGATTGTGCAGGCCAGCCCAGTGCCAGGTGTGGGCCAGTAGGCCATCGTCATCGAGTGCGGTTGCCACTCGGCGGCATTCAGCCAAGTATTTCGCTCCCGCCTCGTGGTCTCCTTGCAACAGGCTGACCCAGCTGGCGACCCAGAGAGCCGCTCCGCGCTCGGGTGACGCGGTGGCGTCGTCGTACCCGCCCAGAACACGATCGAGCCAAAACCGGCCTTCGCTCAGGTACCCGTCGGAAACCCAGTGGTGACGCAGCGCGACAGCGAGGCGGGTGGCGGCGGTCAATTCACCGGGGGTGCCCACCGACCATTGCAGCGCGGCCATTGAGTTGTGACGTTCGGTGCGGGCCCTGAGGATGAATTCGCCTTGTCGTGGGCTGCACCACTGCGAAACCATGGTTTCCGCGCGACGTAAGTAACAGTCCCGATGGCGGTGCCTCAATTCACTGGCCGCGCCCTCCACCAGCCGTTCAGCGCCGTACTCGCGCACCGTCATGAACAGGCGATATCGCACGGCTTCCCCGGTGCGTTCGGTGAGGAGGATGGACTTGGAAACCAGACGATCCAGCAGGTTCATCACCAGGTCAGGGTTCAGATCACCAAAGCCGCAGACTTCTTCCGCGGCATCCAGGTCGAAGCTACCGGGGAACACCGTCAGCCGTTGCCATAGCAACTGCTCCTCCGAGTTGCACAGTTCATAGCTCCAGTCGATCAACGCCTGGAGCGTGCGGTGGCGGGGTTGAGCGGTGCGCGTACCTCGGGACAACAGCCGGAAACGATGGTCGAGTCGATCGAGCAACTGGGTTACGGACATGCTCTGCAGGCGCGCAGCCGCGAATTCGATGGCCAACGGCATTCCGTCCAGACGACCGCACAGTTCGATTACAGCTCGTCGATTCTCGGGGGAGATCGCGAAGTCACCGATCACATGGCGGGCTCGGTCCACAAGGAATGCGACTGATTCGAATTGTTCCAGGTTCTGGTCCGACTGTTCGTCCGCGGCGGATGGAATGCCCAGCGGGGGAACGAGGTAAATGCTTTCGCCTGCGATGTTTAGGGGCTCGCGGCTCGTGGTGAGAATTCTTACCCCGGGGGCGGTGGGAAGCACTCGGTGGACAA
>NZ_JAUNPE010000168.1 GCF_030536815.1 Kocuria sp. | reverse complement strand
ACGATCAGATCATCGGCGAGCACCAGCGCCAGCATGGCCGCGGCGAAGCCCGTCATGAGGAGATAGAACGTGCCGTGCTTTCCGCCGGGCTCCAAGTAGCGGGTGGAATAGACCATGATCATGGCGCCGATGACCAGCACCAGCAGCGTGAACACCAGAGCCAGGCCGTCCATGCGGAGACCCAAGCCGACGTCCACCGTGGGCATCCACGGGGCCCACTGCTCGACCACCGGGGAACCGGAGCGAGCGGCGTCGGCGAATGCGGATGTGGCCAGCGCAGCCGCGCCCAACAGTGGGAGGGCAAGCACCCAGCCCGCATTGCGGCCCAGAAACTTAATGATCAGGGGCGAGGCGAAACAGGTGAGGAGCGCAATAAACAAACACGTGAGTAGCAAGAAAACACCTTGGTCCGGGCATCAGAACATGGGCGGGCCAGAAGGTCGACGTCTCCCGCGCAATGCGCCGGACGAGTTCAGGCCAGTGGTGACGCGAGCGCGTGAGAAGGCGGTGCGCCGGCCTGATTAGCGCCCCACGATGAAACCTGCCCATTGGTCCCCAGGGACATGGAGAGCACCCATAAGGTCGGCTCGAAGGCCGCGGGGGTGAAGGGGTGCAGTGAAGACATCCTCCCGATCATAACAGTTGTGCGGGTCAGGCTGCATGGGTGCGTCAGCCCCATCGGAATACTTGACATGTCCACAGTGTTCCCTTGGTATGACTGTTGAACTTGGCATTGACACGTTCGGAGACGTGACCTGGGACGCCCAGGAGAACCCGCTGTCGCACGCGCAGGTGGTGCGCAACGTGGTGGAGGAGGGCGTGCTCGCGGACCAGGTGGGGTTGAATTTCATCGGACTGGGAGAGCACCACCGCGATGACTTTGCCGTGACTTCTCCCGAAATGGTGCTGGCTGCCATCGCGGCGCGGACCAAGAACATTCATCTGGGCTCCGCCGTGACCGTGCTCAGCTCCGATGACCCCGTGCGCGTGTACGAACGCTTTGCAACCTTGGACGCGCTCTCCAACGGCCGGGCGGAGATCATTTTGGGTCGCGGTTCCTTCACCGAGTCCTTCCCGCTGTTCGGCTACGCGCTGGAGGACTACGAGGAACTCTTCGAGGAGAAGCTCGCCCTGTTCGCCAAGCTGCGCACGGACCAGCCGCTCAGCTGGGCCGGCAAGCACACCCAGAACCTGGACAACGTCACCCTTTATCCGCCCGTGGAGCACGGTTTGTTGAAGTCGTGGATCGCCGTGGGCGGCAGCCCCCAGTCCGTGGTGCGCGCGGCCCACTACGACATCCCGCTCATGCTCGCAATCATCGGCGGCCCGGTGGACGGCTTCGCCCCGTTCGCCGACCTGTACCGCCGCGCGCTCGCCGAGTTCGGGCACACCGAGACCAACCCCGTGGGCTTCCACTCCTACGGTTACGTTGCGGAGACCGATGAGCAGGCCATGTCGGAATTCTTCAAGCCGTACGTCCTCTCCACGCGGCGCATCGGTGCCGAGCGGGGTTGGCCGGCACCCACTCGCGATTCCTTCGAGAACGAGGTCAAGCACGGTTCCATGGCCGTGGGCTCCCCGGAGACCGTGGCCCGCAAGATCGCCGCGGGCATCAAGTCCCTGGGCGCGTCCCGGTTCGACCTCAAGGTCAGCACGGGTCCGTTGTCCCACGAGAAGATCATGACGAGCATCGAGCTTTACGGCACCAAGGTTGCCCCGCTCGTGAAGGACATGCTGTCCGAATGAGTGCCTTGGATGTCGTGGTCATCGGTGCCGGGCAGGCGGGTCTGTCCGCCGCCTATCACCTGGTCAAGGCCGGCTTGCGCCCGCACGAGGACTTCGTGGTGCTTGATGCCAATCCCGGTCCCGGCGGCGCCTGGCGGCACCGATGGCCCTCCCTCACGTTCGGTACCGCCCACGGGATCCACGACCTGCCCGGTCTCCCGTTGGGCACGCCGGACCCCGCCGAGCCGGCGTCCTCCGTGGTTACCCGGTATTACGGGGAGTACGAGGCGCGGTTTTCACTACCGGTCATTCGCCCGGCGCGAGTTTTTTCCGTGGTGTCCGAAAGCGACGCCGACGACGCCGCTCTGCTCGTTCACACCGACGCCGGCACCTTTCGCACGCGGTACCTGATCAACGCGACCGGCACGTGGGACAAGCCGTTCTGGCCGTGGTACCCGGGGCGTTCCGAGTTCCGTGGGCGACAGTTGCACACGCGAGATTTCTGGTCCGCGTCCGAGTTCGCCGGTCAACACGTGGTGGTGGTCGGTGGCGGTACCTCCGCCGTGCAGTTCCTGTTGCAGCTCAACCAGGCCGGTGCGACGACCACGTGGGTAACGCGACGCGAACCCGTGTTCGAACCGAGGTCCTTCGACTCGGAATGGGGCCGAGATGTGGAACGACGCGTGCGCGAACGCACCGGTGCGGGGCTGCCGCCCGAGAGCGTGGTGTCCGTGACCGGCCTGCCGTTGACCCCGCAGTATCAGCGGGGGATCGACCAGGGGATTCTGGTCTCCGCCGGGCCGATGACCTCTTTGACTCCGGACGGGGTGCTGCTGGCAACCGGCGAGGAAGTGCACGCGGATGCGGTGCTGTGGGCCACCGGCTTCCGCGCCTCGATCGACCATTTGGGGCCGTTGCAGTTACGTGAGCGCGGCGGCGGAATCCGCACGGAAGGCGTACGGGTGGACGCGGACCCTCGCGTGTTCCTGGTCGGCTACGGCTCATCGGCCTCCACGCTGGGAGCCACGCGCGCGGGCAGAACGGCAGCGCGCGGCGTCGCCAGAGCCCTCAAGGCTGCGGGGCACCGCGAACTCGTGCATTGAGGGACATTTCCGGGAGGGGACATCCCTGCCACGAACCGTGTACCAGTGGACGGATTTAGTTCCACATACCGAGCAGCGCCATCCAGGCGCCACCCACCACGGTCCAGATGAGAATCAAGATGATGGACATGATGAACGCGACGCGCACCCATTCGTTGACCTTGACATAACCGGAACCGTAAATGACGCCGGCGGGGCCGGACGAGTAGTGCATCAGGGTGCCGAACAGGTTGCCGATGAAGCCGAATGCCAGGGCCGCAAACAGTGGGGGAGTTCCGGCCGCAACCGCTGCGGCGAGGAACACGGCGTACAAGGCGACGATCTGCGCGGTGTTGGACGCGAACAGGTAGTGCACGTAGAAGTACACGAGCGCGAGAATGCCGAACGCGAGGCCCCACGGCATGCCGCCGACCATTCCGGAGACCACGGAGCCGATCCAGTCGATCACGCCCAGATCGTTGAGGTGGCCGGCCATGCCCACGAGCACGGCGAAAAAGATCAGGGTGTTCCACGCGGAGCCGTTGGCGGCCATGTCCTTCCAGGTCAGGACCCGGGTGACGAGCATGATGGCGATGCCCACGAACGCTGCGGTGGTGGCGTCGATTCCGATGCGTGAGCCGAAGATCCAGAGGACAAGAAGCAGCACGAACGTGAAGATCATGGTGATTTCACCGCGGGTGATCTTGCCCATGGTGGTCAGTTCGCGCCGAGCCATTGCGGGAGCCTCGGGGGTCTTCTTGACCGTGGGGCCGTAGATTTTGCTCATGGCCCACGGAACGACCGCCAGGCTCAAGAGACCGGGCACGATGGCGGCCAACGCCCAATTACCCCACGTGACCTCGACGCCCATCTCCACGGCCGCGTGCTGTGCCACGGGGTTACCGGCCATGGCGGTGACGAACATCGCGGACGTGACCACGTTGACGTGCGACGCGGTGAACGTCAGATAAGAGCCGAGCCTCCGCCGTGATTCATCCGTCTCCGGTGTCGAGTTCTGGACCTCCGCGATCGAGCGAATGATCGGGTACACCACGCCGCCGGCGCGTGCAGTATTGGACGGAGTAGCCGGAGCCAGGATCAGGTCGGTGGCGGCCATGCCGTAGGCGATGCCCAGGGGGGACCTGCCGAGCTTGGACACGAAGATGAGGGCCACGCGTCGTCCCAGACCGGTGAGGAGAAAGCCGTCTGCAATGAAGAACGCCGCAACAATGAGGAGCACCGTGGAGTTCGCAAATCCGGCGAGCGCTTCACCCTCCGGAACGCTCATGGTTCCGGTCACCATGGCCACCGCCAGCCCTATGAGGGTCAGTGACGGCGTGGGCAGCGGCTGCAGGATCAGGCCGATGATGGTGGCCACGAAGATCCCGAGCATGTGCATACCGCGTGGATCGACCCCTTCGGGCGGGGGAATGAAGAAGATGACCGCACCGACCACCAGCATGACGCCGAATTTCCAGAG
>NZ_JAUNPE010000018.1:11234-28160 GCF_030536815.1 Kocuria sp. | reverse complement strand
GTGTCCTGAAATCCCGAGGGCGACAAGAGGTGGTCCTGCACCCAGGTGAGTCCCAACCACGCCGCGAAGGCAACGCCGGTGAGGAGCCCGCACAGCACGGCGCCCGCGGTTCGCAGCGCGCGGGCTGTGGATGAAGATCGTTGAGGGGTCACTGCTCCACTCTAAAGAAAAGTCGCCTGTGCATGTCGTCCGGTGATGGTAAGCATGACCCATGAGCACATCATCTTCGCCGCAGCCCTCAGATGCTGTAGACGTTCCGGACCCGCACCGGGAACTCGCTCAGTTCGCGCGGGACACCTCCCCGGAGAACCCCTGGCCGCTCAGCCGGCTGTCCTCCAATCTCAATGCCTGGATCAAGAAGGCCCCGGATGCCTGGGTCGAGGGCCAGGTCATCGAGGTCAACCACCGCGCCCGCGTCTCGTACGTGACCCTGCGGGACATGAACGAGGAAATGTCCGTGTCCGTCACACTGTTCAGCCAGGAAATGGCCGCCCTGCAGCGGCCCTTGGAACAGGGCATGCGCGTGGTCGTGAACCTCAAAGCGGACTTCTACGCCAAGACCGGCCGACTCTCCATGATCGGCCGCGGCATTCGCCCCGTGGGGCTGGGCGATCTGCTGGAACGCCTCGAACGTCTGCGCCGCGCGTTGGCGGAGGAGGGTCTGTTCGATCCGCGCCACAAGAAACCACTTCCCGTGCTGCCCTCGTGCGTGGGACTGATCACGGGTCGCAATTCGGATGCCGAGAAGGACGTGGTGCGGAACGCCTCCTTGCGGTGGCCGGGTGTGCAGTTCGAGATCCGCGAGGTCCCGGTTCAGGGCAACGGTGCAGCACCCGCCGTGAGTGCTGCACTGACGGAACTGGATCAGTTGGAGCACGTGGACGTGATCGTGATCGCCCGCGGTGGCGGCTCGTTCGAAGACCTCTTGGCGTTCAGCGACGAGTCCCTGATCCGCACGGTCTTTGCGGCAATCACGCCCGTGGTCAGCGCTATCGGTCACGAGAACGACCAACCGCTGCTGGACTACGTGGCGGACGTTCGTGCGTCCACCCCCACGGACGCCGGTAAGCGCGTGGTCCCGGACGTTCAGGAGGAACGATTGCGCATCGGTCAGGCCCGTGCCGCGCTGGACCGCGCCGTGAGCTCGCTGATCGACCGGGAAGAACAGGGGCTGGCCTCAGTGCGAACGCGCCCGGTGCTGTCCCAACCGGACGGCATGATCCTGGTCCGGGAAGAAGACCTGGATCGCTGGCGCTCCCGCGCGTGGTCCGCGGTCAACACCGCCACGCTGCGCGCTCAGGACACCGTGGCCCAGATGCGCGCCCGGGTGCGCGCCCTGTCACCACAGCAGACCCTGGACCGCGGATACGCCGTGGTCCAGACCACGGACGGACACGTGGTCACGGACGCGCACACCGTGGAAACGGAACAGCCACTGGCCGTGCGCCTGGCCTCCGGTGAACTGGGCGTCACCGTGGACACCGTCAGCCAGCGCCGGCCCGGCGAGCACTAACCCCACCGCTCAAGAAGTACTTCAGAAAGGACCGTCATGACCAAGCAGAACCCGTCCCCCGACAGCTCCGCGCCGGACCTGTCGGACATTGATCAGCTCGGCTATGAGCAGGCCCGCGAACAGCTCGTGGAGATCGTGTCCAAACTTGAAACCGGCGGCACCACGCTCGAGGAGTCGTTGCAGTTGTGGGAGCGCGGCGAAGCCCTGGCGACCCGCTGCGAGAACTGGCTGGACGGCGCCCGGCAACGGCTCGACGCCGCCCGCGCCCGGCGTGAGGAAACCCGGGAGCAAGCGGCGTCGGAGTGAGCTGGACAGTGAGCCGGACGCGGGCGAACCCTACTGGTGGTAGCCGGAGAGGAACTCGCCCAGGCGATCGAGAGCGGTGTCCAGCATCTCCACGGCGGGCAGGGTCACAAGTCGGAAGTGGTCCGGTTCGCCCCAGTTGAACGCGGTGCCATGGCTGAGCAGGATCTTTTGTTCCTTGAGCAGGTCCAGGGCAAAGCGCTCGTCATCCACAATGCCGAACTTCTCCACGTCCAACTTGGGGAACAGGTAGAGCGCGCCGGCCGCTTGTTGGCAGGTGATGCCGTCGATCTCGTTGAGCTTCTTGTACGCCAGGTCGCGCTGGGCCTTGAGCCGGCCGCCGGGCAGGATCAAGTCGTTGATGGACTGGTGACCGCCCAGCGCCGTCTGAATGGCGTGTTGCGCGGGCACGTTGGCGCACATGCGCATGTTGGCCAGCAGCTTGATGCCCTCGATGTAGGACTCCGCTCTCCAATTGGGGCCGGTGATCGCCAGCCACCCGGAACGGTAACCGGCCACCCGGTAGGCCTTGGACAGCCCCGAATACGTCAGGCACAGCACGTCCTCACCGGTCAGTGACGCCAGGTTGATCATCTCGGCATCGTCGTAGGTGATCTTTTCGTAGATCTCGTCCGCGAAGAGGATGAGCTCGTGCTTCTTGGCGATCTCCACGATCTTCGTGAGGGTTTCCCGCGAGTAGACGGCACCGGTGGGGTTGTTGGGGTTGATCACCACAATGCCCTTGGTGCGGGACGTGATCTTGGATTCCAGGTCCTCGAGGTCCGGGTTCCAGCCGTTCTCCTCGTCGCACAGGTAGTGCACGGGGGTGCCGCCGGACAGTGCGACCGATGCGGTCCACAACGGGTAGTCCGGTGAGGGCACCAGGATCTCGTCACCGGTATTGCACAGTGCCTGCAGCGACATGGTGATCATTTCGGACACGCCGTTGCCCAGGTAGACGTCGTCGGTGTCCAGGTTCATGATCCCGCGCGTCTGGTAGTACTGCACCACGGCGGTGCGCGCGGAGTAAATGCCGCGTGAATCCGAGTAGCCCTGCGCGTTGGGCAGGTTCTTGATCATGTCCACCAGGACCGCGTCCGGTGCCTCGAAACCGAAGGGCGCGGGGTTGCCGATGTTCAACCGCAGAATGCGATGACCCGACGCCTCCATTTTTTCCGCCTGTTCCAGCACGGGACCGCGGATGTCGTAGAGCACGTTCTTCAGTTTGTCGGATTGCCTCACCATTGCCATGAGGGCAACACTACTCGTCCGTCATCACGCTGCACCGGAGATTCACCGGGGCTGTTCCCGCAGAAACGTGGCTGCTTCCTCCGGTGACATGGCCGGATCCTGACCGGTGACCAGCCGGGTCATCATGGTCAGGTCCTGGGTGCGAATCCCGTCAGTAACGCCGTTGATTGCGGAAATCGCATCAGCCGTGAGGTCTCCGGTGGTCACCGGCACGAGTTTCTCAGGCCGGTAGAGGTTGTTCGGGTCCGCAAGCACCGTGAGGTCATCGTCTTCGATCACCGGCGCCGAAGCGGGCAGCACCGCCGCTTGCACATCGTCATTGAGCAGCGCATCCACCCGCTCGGCGTAATCCGGGAACTCCGGGGAGGATTTGGGGACGCAGTCGTAGTAACTCTTGAGCCCCTTGATGCCCTGCGCCGTGTCCGCGTAGTTACCGGGCATTCCCACGTTCATGTCCGGGCAGTGTTCCGCCACGGTGGTGAGGTCGTTGAGTTCGAGTTCCACGGCGGTGGCCGCAGTCACCACGAACCGGTCCGTGTTCTCCCCCGGGGATTCATTGAGAATCTTCAGCCCCTCGGGCATGGCGTCCGGCAGGGCGCCGTACACGTCGTCCCCGGAAGGTCCCGCTTCGCTGGAGAAGCCCAGCAGCTGCCCGAGCGATCCCACCAGGCCGGGATCCTTGGACGCGGACGGGACCGGCGTGGGCGTGGCCGACGGCGTTGCGCGGGTCTCGTTCTCGGCCACGTGCACGTACAGGTCACCGGTGAAATCGGGCACCACATCCACCTCGCCGGATTCCAGGGCGTCGATCAGTCCGCCCCGTTCCGTCCCCGCTTCCACGACAGTGGCGGCGATCCCCTGGTCCTGCAGACTCTGCGCGTACATGTGCGCAGCCACCCGGGTTTGCTCGTTCACACCCGTGGCGATGGCTACCGGGTTGCCATCCCGGGTACCCGCCGACGACGCCGCCGCGGTCGCCTCTTGCGCCGCTCCGTCCGTTGCCAGCTCCTCGGCCTCGGTGGCGCACGCGCTGAGGGTGAGCACACACGTGAGTGCCGCCCCGGTCAACGCGATACGGCGGCCGCCCCTGAATCGTGTCCCTGCGTTCCCGGCGTGCGGGGCCATGGTCACTGTTCGATGTCCTGCTCGACCACGGGGCTCGGCTGTTCTTCGGGTTGTTCGACCCACGTGCCCAGGCCGGCCATGCGTAGGGCCTGATCCACCAGGTCCAGGCGCTCGAGTTCGTCCAGTTCCACCAGGGAGAACCACCGGGTGTCGTCCGAGGATCCGTCTTCTTCCACGCTCAGCTCACCATCCACCACGTGGGCCGTGTAAAGCACTCGGCACGCATGATATTCGCGGGGGTTACCGTCCAATCGTTGATCGGGCGTCATCCAACGGCTGTGCACGCCAAGCATCGAGTCCGTCTCCACGGTGTACCCGGTTTCCTCGAAAACCTCGCGCAACATGGTGGTTTCCGGCTGTTCCCCGGATTCCATGCCGCCGCCGGGAAGAGTCCAGGCGCCGTCGAAATCGGGGCGGTGCGGATTCCAATGGGTCAACAGCACCTGCTGGTCACGGACAATGAGCGCGTAGGCGCCCACCCTGGAATCGAAAGCCAAACTCATGGTGACGAGTCTACTGACCGGGACCGAGCGGCGTCGTACCCGCTGGCCCACGGGCGCCCTCCGTTGCCGTAAAGAGAAGGTGAGCGGCAATAATGGGCCGGTGAGCATCGTGGACAACGCCATTTACCGCAACGGGCAGCGGATCAAGACCCCGTCGAGTTTGCAGGAAACCTACCGGCTCCTTCGTCAGCTGGACGAGGAATGCGCGAGCACTGAGGACGGCCAAAAGGAATCGGTGCTTGCGTGGATCGGGCTGTACCGACCGAGCGTTGCGGAAGTGAAGTCGCTGGCCGAGCACTTCGAGCTGCACGAGTTGGCGGTGGAGGACACCATCCAGGCGCATCAGCGGCCCAAGATCGAGCGCTACGGACACACTTTGTTCACGGTGCTGCGCCCGGCGGTCTACAACGACCACGATGAGACCGTGGACATCGGCGAGATCCACATCTTCACCGGCCCCAATTTTGTGATCACCATCCGGCACTCGGAATCCAGCGGAGTCACGCGGGTGCGCGAGCGCGTGGAAGGTGAGGACGAGCTGATCAAGCTGGGCGGGGACGGTGTGCTGTATGCCCTGTTCGACCAGATCGTGGACGACTATTTTCCGGTGCTGGACGGCCTCGAGAACGACATTGACGAGATCGAGGACGCCTTGTTCGCCGGTGAGCATCACGTGTCGCAGCGCATTTACGAGCTCGCGCGTGAGGTCAATGATTTCCACCGCGGGGTGTCACCGCTGACCACGGTCATGAACCAGTACTTCGCGGGCTTCCGGAAGTACGGCACGAACATGGAACTGCAACATCGACTGCGCGACGTGCTGGACCACGTGATTGTGGTGAACAACAAACTCGAGTCCATGCGGTCCTCGCTCGCTGACGCCATGACCCTGGACTCCACCCTGACCACCGCCCGGCAGAACGAGGCCGCCATGGAACAAAACGAGCAAATGAAGCGCATCTCGTCCTGGGCGGCCATCCTGTTTGCCCCATCGATTGTGGGTTCCGTCTACGGTATGAACTTCGCGCACATGCCCGAGCTGGAATGGCAGTACGGCTACCCCATGGCCCTGGGTTTGATGGTGGGTGTCGGTGTGGTGCTGTACGTGATCTTCAAGGCCAAGAAGTGGCTTTGATCCGCACTTAGGTCACGTTCATCCTCGGCGGTTAATGTTGTGCTCGATGGAAGAGAACCTGTTTGATTGGCGATTTTGGTTGGATGCGCCGTTGCGCGTACTCCTGATTTTTTTGGGCGCGCTGGCCCTGACCGCCGTGTTGCGGTTGGTGATTCGCAACGTCACCCGGGGTATTGCCCGCGGTTCGCGCTCGCGCATCGTGCGCAAGACCGACAACGGCAAGCCCCGCTGGGTGGTCGATGCCGGGTTGGCCTCGGACCGCCAGGCTCAACGGGCCTCCACCGTGGGGTCCGTACTGTCCTCGGTGGCCACGATCGTCATCTGGGCCGTGGCCATCCTGATGATTATTTCGGAGTTGGGGTTCAACATTGCTCCGGTGCTGGCCTCGGCCGGTATCGCCGGTGTGGCCTTGTCCTTCGGCGCGCAATCCTTGGTCAAGGACTACCTCTCCGGAATTTTCATGGTCGCCGAGGACCAACTCGGCATTGGCGATTCCGTGGATCTGGGCGAGGCCATCGGCAATGTGGAGAGCGTGGGCCTGCGCGTGACCCAGGTGCGCGACGTCAAGGGCACCCTGTGGCACGTGCGCAACGGTGAAATTCTTCGTGTGGGCAATCAATCACAGGGGTGGGCTCGCTGCGTACTGGACATCCCGGTCCCCTACGACACCAATATCGACCTGCTCACGGACCTCATCGAGCACGAGGCGCAACTGCTGCGCGATGACCCGGACATGGGCCCCAACATCATTGACGATCCCGAGGTCTGGGGCGTGGAGAACATCACCGGCGAGTCCATCACCGTGCGTTTGGCCGTGAAGACCGCGCCACTGCAGCAATGGGACGTGGCCCGCGTGTTGCGCGTGCGCATCAAGAAAATGCTGGACCGCGAAGGCCTGCGCCTGCCGCTGGTCAATCAAATGGTGGTACGTAACGACGGCGCCCCGACCGGTTCCTCCGCGGCCACCGACGACACCCGCACCACGTCCTTCCCGCAGCCTCGCGTTCCCCTGACGGGTCAGTTGCGCACCGCGGTGCGCCTGCCCGAGCCCGCCCCTGACACCTCCACGACCGACGGTCGCACCCCCAGCAAGGATGGCACCACCACCGATTCCTCGGAGCGCCGCGGGGACGGCTAGTTTTCCGGGGACCTAGCGCGGGCGGCGTCGGCGGGCATTTTTGCTCGCCGACGCCGCTTTTGCTCCCTTGGGTCCCTTGCCACCTCGGCGCTGCGGGGCCTTGGTGTGTTGTTTGGGGGGTTGCTTCTTTTTCTTGCTCTCTTCTTCTGTGCTGGGCGGGGTGTCCCGACCACTGTTGGCGCTGCGCCCACGCACAATACCGACGAACTGCTGGACCGCGGCCTCATCCTCTTCGCTGAGGTCCCGGGGCCACACGAGTACCACGGGGACGGTGGGCGCATCCGTGAGCTCGCGGTAGGTCACGTCCTTGCGGTGGTGCAGGCGGGCGACCGACATGGGCAGGACGACCGGGCCCACGCCGGCGGCGGCGAGCTCCACGGCCATCTCTGCTTCGTCCGTGCGAGGTCTGGCTTGGGGCTCACTTTCGGCCGTCAGCTCGCCCGTGGTCAGCGTTTCCGCGACGGTGAGGATGTGATCCTGATCGAGTACGGCGACCTGGAGTTCTTCGTAGAGAGCCACCGCGCGGAACTCCTCGCGGAGTTCTTCCACGTCGGGGTCCTGGTCCTCCCAGTTGAGGCGAACGAAGCACGCCTTGATCTCGCCGTTTGTCAGCGCCTTGCGCCAGCCATCGGCCCGGACAGGGTGCTGGCTCAGCGACGGCTTATGGCGGCGATCCTCCCACCTCCGGAACCACTTCCCCGGCATCACACCGGGCACGTAGCCGACTACGAACTGGTCCCTTACTTGCTGGTGTTCGGGTGACTGCACTGTTTCGGGGAACTCCGGTTCGATCATGGGTCAACCCTAATTGGCGTCAGCGCCCGGGCCGGCTCAACGTGCGAAAACCAGGTGGGAGGACTACAGTGATCTCTGGTGTAAGGGGCTTTAGCTCAGTTGGTAGAGCGTTTCGTTCGCAATGAAAAGGTCAGGGGTTCGATTCCCCTAAGCTCCACTTTTGTCCTGAGTCGGGTCATCGTTGACAGATGAGTCGGTAGCTGGATGACAGAAGGGTCTTGGAACTTTATGGTTCCGGGGCCCTTTTGCCGTGTGTGGGGGCAGCCGATCGGGGAGCTCATCTCGGCCGATCTTCGAGCGTTCCCGGTGTTGATGTCCAGCTAAACTCGGAACACGCCTCTGCCCCGAAAGGACCGCAGCATGGTCCCCACATCACGCCCCACCACCGCCGCCACCGTCATGGCCGGCCTGCTGATTCTGGCCTCCTGCGGCACCGGTAGCGACAGTAAAGAGCCCGATCAGCCCGCCACCGACGAAACGCGCGCGGCGGCGGCGTCGTCGTTGGGAGAGCCGCAAATACTGGCCCGGGATCTCGACGCCCCGTGGTCGATCGCTTTCTATGACGGCGCCGCCCTGGTCAGCGAGCGCGATTCGGCCAGAATTCTTGAGCTCGACGACGCAGGTCAGGCCCGCGTGATCGCCACCGTCGACGGCGTGGCACCCCGCGGTGAAGGCGGCCTGCTGGGCCTGGCCGTGCACGAGAGCCACCTGTACGCGTACTTCACCGCGGAGGACGAAAACCGCATCGAGCGCTTCCCCATGACCGGCACGCCGGGGAATCTCTCGGTGGGGAATCCCGAAGTCTTGCTGGACGGCATCCCCGCGGGTAATACGCACAACGGCGGTCGAATTGCTTTCGGACCGGACGGGTTGCTGTATGCGACCGTGGGTGACGCCGGTAATCGCGAGGCCGCGCAGGACAGGGATTCACCGTCCGGCAAGATTCTCCGAATGACACCGGAGGGAGGCGTTCCGGAGGGCAATCCGTTCCCCGGGTCCCTGGTTTACAGCTACGGGCACCGCAATCCCCAGGGCCTGGCGTGGGCGCAGGACGGCACGCTCTACGCGAGTGAGTTCGGACAGAACACGTGGGACGAGCTGAACGTGATTGAACCCGGCGGCAATTATGGGTGGCCCGAGGTTGAAGGCATGGGCGACAACGATGAGTTCATCAACCCCGTCCAGCAATGGGAGCCCTCCGAAGCGAGCCCCAGTGGCATCGCCATTAGAGACGACACGCTGTTCATGGCCAATTTGCGCGGCGCACGAATGCGCGAAATACCACTAGCTGATACCTCTCAGTCGGTGGAGCATTTCACCGACGAGTACGGGCGGCTGCGCGACGTCACCGTGGCTCCGGACGGCTCCCTGTGGGTCATGACCAACAACACGGACGGTCGAGGCAACCCATCGCCGGACGATGACAGGATTTTGCGGTTCGGACGCTGACATATTTTGCGCGACCCAGGTGCTCGCCCAGGGTAGCTTTCGCCGGATTCGGGCCGGTCAATCCCACACCCAAGGCGTGCAGTTCCCAAGGATCTGCACGCGTACTCAAGGGGCTCTTCACAGATGACGGTGTAGTTCGGTTCTGAATCCTCCGGTGTCGAGGAGGGCGCGGGTGAGGTAGTGGGTGAGGTTGCGGAAGCCCAGGGCGGTGCCGCGTAGGTGTTCGAGGCGGCCGTTGATGGCCTCCGTGGGCCCGTTGGAAGTGCCGGGTCGGTGGAAGTAGGCCAGCACGTCCTCGGTGCGTCGTTTTAGGGTCCGGCCCAGCGTGATCAGCTCTGTGAGCTCTTTGGGGACGCCGTCGGCCAGGGCGGTGATCACGGCCCTCAGCTGCTTTTTGCCGGCCTCCCGGTCGGGGTTGCGGTAGGCGGCGATGATCCGTTGGTAGATGCCCCAGGTCGCCTCGACTTCCACGTGCTCGTCGGCGGTGAACACGGTGTTCAAACGCTCGATCTGGCGGTCGGTGAGTAGGCCGGCGCCGGTGTGCAACACGCGTCGGATCCCGTAGAGAGGGTCCCCGGAGCGACCCCGGTGATCGCAGGGTGGCTTGTTGGACCCGCTGGCGGCGCTGATCGATCTTCTCCCCGGCCAAAGCGACGACGTGGAACGGGTCCATCACCGCGGTCGCCTGGGGAATCTCTTCGGCAGCTGCGGTCTTGAATCCGGAGAACCCGTCCATGGCGACCACCTCGATGCCGTCGTGGAACTCCTTTTTCTGTTCCTCAAGCCAGTCCTTGAACACCTTCTTCGAGCGCCCCGGCACCATGTCCAGCAGTCTCGAAGGGCCGGTGCCCTCACGGATCGGCGTCAAATCGATGATCACGGTAACGTACTTGCTGCCGCGGCGGGTGTGGGACCACACGTGCTCGTCGACCCCGAGCACCTTCACCGCCTCGAACCGGGTGGGATCGTTGATCAGCAACTGGCGGCCGGTCTCCAAGATCACGTCGTTAGCGGTATTCCAGGCCACGTCCAGACCGGCGGCGATCCGTGAGACCGACAGCCCGTCGATGACCACGCCCTTCAGTGCCCACAGGGCGGCGTGGTGAGTCAGCTTGGTCCGCGGGTGGGCCGCTTTCGAGGTGTCCTGGCGCCACACGCGCTGGCAGCGAGGGCAACGGTAGCGGCGCACTCTGAGCTGCAACATCGTCGGTCTCCAGCCCAGCGGAACGTGGGCCAGCCAGCGCACCACCGTGCCTCGGGGCACGCCTTGCTGGCCGCACTGGTGGCACCAGTTGTCGCGATCGCGGACCAGGCACTCAAGGACCGAGCTATCGGGTTCGATCAGCTGGCCGGTGGCAGTCAGTCCCAGCCGGTCGAGCTGGCAGAAGGTGTCGAGATCAGGCGCAGTGAAGGTAGCGTTGGGCACGTCGAGGTCTTTCGGATGGGCAGCGTAGGAACGTCCATCATCGGAAGACCTCGACGCTTACCCGGGCACCGACGCGCCGCCAGCTGCTACACCCTCAACTGTGAAGAGCCGCTTTACCTACACCGCCATTTCACCGTTCAACCCCGGACTGTTCATCACCGAAGTCGTCTGGGCCATCGTGGCACTTTTCGGTCTGTATAAGATCTGGTTCAAGCGCCCGGTATCACCGGAGGAAGTGCCCGTACAGTAAGAAGTGAGCTGACAAGAACTGCGCATTGAGGACAACCCGCAACGAGCCACTCTGCTTCAGGTGAGGCAGGGTGGCTCGAGCATTTTGATCCTTCGTAGATCCCTACTGTCCGAACGCGCGGAACCGCATTCGCGGACCAAGAATCGGACCCGGCCGCGGCGGCGTCGTTCACCCGTGCGGTAGTCGACCAACTCGCCCAGCAGCAGGTTGAATCCGAGAGAACGAGGCATCAAGGCTCCGTATGAGAAGACTCACACTCACTGAATGCCGTTCCTACTCGTAAATAATTTGCGGGTTGACCTGCAGCAACGTTAGATAAGAGACACTCGTTACTTTTCTCGTGACCAAATCGTTAGCTATTCCGATTGCAAATCATCGATTAGCCCCGTTACGTTTAATACTCAAATGAACCAGCAGGGGGATGCTGGAGATCCACATCGCGAGAGCATGACGCGTTGCCCGTACGGTCGGGGGACCTGACCGGGCATTTTCATGACACCAGGTACTGCCGCCTCGTCCCGTGTGCAGTTTGGCTCCCCCTAGCGTTACAGGTTCTTACTTGGGGGAGTTTATTAATGGACCATCTTGTTGCTAAAGATTCGTCTCAAAAACCTACTGAAACATTTGAAACACTGTCTGACCGGGCTGTTTACCCTGTAGAGGCACCTCCGGAACCACGCACACTCGTGGACATCGTTCTGGACACCGTTGCCCAATTCCCGGATGCCATTGCTCTCGAGGACGAGCATGAAAGAGTGCCCTACGGCGAGTTGGAAGCCCGCATTGAGACGCACGTCCAGCGGCTGTGGGACATTGGCGTGGGACGCGGCGACCGCGTGGGCATCCGAGTTCCCTCCGGCGGTGTAGACCTCTACGTTGCCATCCTCGCCACCTTGTTCGCGGGCGCCGCCTACGTTCCGGTCGATTGGGACGATCCCGATGAGCGTGCCCGCACGGTCTGGGAGGAGGCCGACGTGGCCGCAGTCTTCGGCCAGGACCTCGAACTGACACGCAGGGCAGGCGTCACCACCACCGGTGACACCGAGCAGCCGCGCACCCAGGATGACGCCTGGATCATCTTCACATCCGGTTCCACCGGTAAACCCAAGGGTGTGGCAATCACCCACCGCTCCGCGGCCGCCCTCGTGGACGCGGAAGCCAAAATGTACTTGCAGAGGCGCCCCATGGGCCCGGGCGACCGCGTCATGGCGGGCCTATCGGTTGCCTTCGACGCCTCGTGCGAGGAAATGTGGCTGGCCTGGCGTTACGGCGCCACGCTGGTACCGGCCCCGCGCGACGTCGTTCGGTCCGGTCCCGATCTGGGCCGCTGGATCATCAACCACCGCATCACTGCGGTCTCCACCGTGCCCACCCTGGCGTCGTTGTGGCCCAGCGAAGCCCTGGACACCGTGCGCCTGTTGATCTTCGGCGGCGAAGCATGCCCGCTTGAACTCACCCAGCGCCTGGTCCGCCCCGGACGCGAGGTCTGGAACACCTACGGCCCCACAGAGGCCACCGTGATCGGCTCGGGCGCCATCCTGACCGGAGACGCCCCCATTCGGATCGGCCTGCCCGTTCCCGGGTGGCAACTGGCCGTGGTGGACACTCAAGGCGAGCCTGTGGCCTGGGGCGAAACCGGTGAACTGATCATTGGAGGCGTTGGCCTGGGTCGCTACCTGGACCCCGAAAAGGATGCCGAGAAGTATGCGCCGCTGCCCTCCCTGGGCTGGGAACGCGCCTATCGCACCGGTGACATGGTCAAGGCGGACCAGGAAGGTCTCGTCTTCGCGGGCCGAGTCGATGATCAGGTGAAGATCTCCGGCCGCCGCATGGAACTGGGCGAGATCGACGACTACATGAGCGCCGTCCCCGGCGTCCGAGCCGGCGCCTGCGCGGTCCACCCCACCCCGGGTGGCGACAACATCATTGCCGGTTATTTGGTCCCCGAGTTCGAAGGTGCCGTGGACCTCGTGGCCGTGCGGGGGTGGCTCTCCGAACGTTTGCCGGGCCAAATGGTTCCGGCATTGTGCCTCATGGACGAGCTTCCCCTGAAGACGTCGGGCAAGGTGGACCGCAAGGCCCTGCCATGGCCGATGCCCACTGACGATCAGGATGACAAGCCCTCGCTCGACCCCGACCTCGCGTGGCTCGCGGAGCTGTGGGCCGATCAGCTCGGTCCGCTCCCCTTCGCCGAGGACAGCGATTTCTTTGCCATGGGTGGTAGTTCGGTGGGTGTGGCCCGCCTGGTTTCGGCTCTGCGACAGAGCCACCCGGACACCGAAATTGCCCGTATTTATGCCGACCCCACTCTGCGGGGTATGGCGGATTACTTGCAGACCCTGGAGGCATCCCAGGATTCCAAGCGTGAACCCGCACCGCTGCCCTCCTGGACCGGCTGGGTTCAGGGAGCTTTCCTCGTGGGTCTGAACATCGTCAATGGTTTGCGCTACGTGGTGGGTTCGCTCATCGTCGTGTGGATCCTCGCGGTGATTGTCGGTGCCGGCTGGGTACCCACTCCCCCGCTGCTGCCGCTGATCATTGGCTGGCTCGTGATGTTCTCCCTGCCCGGTCGTGTGCTGTTGGGCTCCGCCTGCGTGAGACTGCTGACCGCCGGGCTCAAACCTGGTCATTATCCACGTGGTCAGTGGACTCACTTGCGGGTCTGGGCCGCCGAACGTCTCGTGGTGTTCAACAAGTACGAGGTTCTGCTGGGCACACCCATGGCCCGAACCCTCCACCGTCTCTTCGGTAACAAGGTGGGCAGCGGTGCACACCTGCACCACATGCCGACCGTGACCGGTCTTGTCTCCATCGGAGAGCACGCCACCGTGGAATTCGAGGCGGACCTCGCTGGCTACTGGCTCGACGGGGACACCTTGCATGTCGGCGCCATTGAGATCGGCGCGAATTCGCGGGTGGGTACCCGTACGCTCGTGGACCCCGGATCCCGCGTGGGCGAGGGGGCAGAGGTCCTGCCGGGCTCGCACGTGACCGGAACGGTTCCGAACGACGAGCTGTGGGGCGGCTCCCCCATGTACCATCGTGGCGCCGCCGCGCAGGCCTGGCCCGAGGTCACTCCGGACGCTGTGCCCGGGCTTCCCACCTGGGGCAGAGCCAAGTCCCACCTGGCCTATTCCGGGGGCGCGGCCATTATCGGCCTGTTGCCGTTCTTGGCGATCATCCCGGGCGCACTCCTGATCCTGCCGCAGGTGATCGGAATCGAGCTCTACGAACTCGTGTTCCCGGTCCTCGCGCTGTGGGTGCCGGTCTTCGTCATCGTGACCGCTGCGGTGTGGCTGTTGCTCGTGGTGGGTTGTGTGCGCCTGGCCGCGGGCATGATCACCCCCGGTTACTTCCCGCAGAACGGTCCCGTGGGTTGGGCCACCTGGTTCACCGAAACCCTCATGCAGCGCACGTTGGTCTCGACCTACCCGATTTACGCGTCCTGCGTCACTCCGTTGTTCCTCCGCCTGCTGGGCGCACGTGTGGGACGCTCGGTCGAGATTTCCACGGCAGAGACCATTCCGCACCTCACGTCCCTCAAGGACGGTTCCTTCCTGGCCGACCACTCGCTCATTGCCTCGCACCGGGCAGGGTTCGGCTGGGTGCACCTGGGTACCTCCGTGATTGGGGAACGCACGTTCGTGGGTAACTCCGCGATCGTGGGTCCGGACCGTGACCTTCCCGAGGACGCCCTCGTGGCCGTGCTCAGCTCCGCGCCCCACAAGGCCCCGGTCGGTTCGTCGTGGCTCGGTCGCCGCGCTCAGCCCATTGCCCGGGCCCACACGGACGCGGATGAAGCGGCAACCTTCCGCCCGCCCCGCCGACTTCAGGCGGCCCGCGCGTTCGTGGAAGCGTTCCGCATGGTCCCGGCCATGGTCTCCGCGTGGATCGATCTGATGATCGTGTACGCGCTGACCAACATCTACATGGCCCACGGAATGGGCCTTCAGGGTCTGCTCTACACGGCACTGTGGTCCGGTGTGGTGCTCCTGGGCGCCAGTACGTTGGCGTGCCTGGTTCCCGTGATCGTGAAGTGGGCCCTGATGGGTCGCTTCCGCACCGGCGAGCGCCCGCTGTTCAGCTCGTTCGTGTGGCGTAACGAGTTGGCGGATGTCTTTGCCGAGTCCCTGGCCGTGCCCTCATTGGTCCGACTCAGTGTGGGATCCCCGTTGTTCAACGCCTGGGTCCGCCTCATGGGTGCCCGCGTGCAACGGGGCGTGTGGTGCGAGACCTGGTGGCTGCCGGAGTTCGACCTGGTCACCCTTGAAGAAGGTGTGTCCGTGAACCGCGGTACGGTTCTGCAGACCCACCTGTTCCACGACCGCATCATGCGGTTGGAACCGGTCACGATGCGCCGCGGCTCCACGTTGGGTCCCAACAGCTTTGTGCTGCCCGGAGCCACGATCGAAGAACGCTCAACCGTGGGCCCCGGCTCCCTGGTCATGCGCCAGGAAACCGTACCCGCCAACGGCAACTGGGGCGGCAACCCCATCCGACACCTTGAGGCCGGGGACCAGGCGGTCAGCGCCCAGGTCATTCCCGGACCGCCGGTTGCGGGACATGATCTTCCGATCCTGTCCACCGCACCCACCACGACATCGCAGGCCGTCTCGGCGGCAGCACCCGAGGAGGCCACCCGATGAACGGACAAGCAGTGGATGAAATACCCGAAGGGTACCTCGCTCTCGGCGAGCGGCCCCGCCCCGGACAGCGCCCTCAGCGCGAGGTGTGGACCGGCGGCTCCGACAGCGGCCGCACGTCCACGACCGAGGCCCAGCACTGGAGCGAAAATGCTCCGGTGATCACTGCCCCGCCGCGTGCCACCGCGCCGTCGCCTCGGCAAGGCGCTGCGACACGCAACGTGGCCAGCGCGGACGGGCGGCGCACCAAGCGTCGCATCATGGGGGTCGACGTCGCTCGCGGCTTTGCGCTGCTCGGCATGATCGCGGTCCACACCCTGCCCGCCTCGGTGGGCACCACCGACCAGCCCTCATTGACGTGGGTGTTGTTCGGCGGTCATTCCGCGGCGTTGTTCGCCGTCCTGGCGGGGGTCAGTCTGGCCTTCCTCACGGGTGGCAGGAATCCGCGTAAGGGCCTGGAAGCCCGCCGCGCTCGGGTGGGCATCGCCGTGCGCGCACTGTTGTTGTTCGCCCTCGGGTTACTCCTCAACACCTTGGACTTCCCCGCGTTCAACATCCTGATTTATTACGGTCTGATGTTCCTGCTGGCCATTCCCTTCACCGTGATGCCCGTGCGGTGGCTGCTGACGAGCGCCGTGCTCTTCATGATCTTCGCCCCGATGCTCATGCAGGCCTCGCTGGGGGTCCTGCCCGCGCACGTGCACGACAACGCCAATCTCGTGAACTTGTTCTCGGAGCCCGGTGCGGTCTTTTCTGAGCTGCTCCTGACGGGGACCTACCCCGCGTTGCCGTGGATGGCGTTCATCTGCCTGGGTATGGCGCTGGGGCGGTTGCCCCTGACCCGTGATCGGATCCAGATTCTGCTGGTGATCTTCGGCGCGGTGATCGCGGCCGTGGCCAAGGGCCTGTCCATGATGATGCTGCTGCGCTTCGGCGTGCGCGACGCACTGGTCACTGCCACCCCGTGGCTGACCACCAAGGAAGTCATGACCATCCAGAATTACGGTCCTGACCCTCAACTTCCGACCACCACCATGAGCTGGCTGCTGATCTCCGGTCCGCACACCAACACACCCTTCGCGATTGCCCTGAGCGCGGGACTGGCCATGGTGGCCCTGGGATCCTTCCTGTTGATCTGCCGGTGGATCGGCCGGTTCTTGGCTCCCCTGGGCGCCATGGGATCCATGACCCTGACCATCTACAGTGCGCATCTGGTGTTCCTGGCCTTCGTGCCTATCAGCGAAACCCCGATGTTCTGGCTGATCATCCAGATCGCGGTGGCCGCGCTGGTGGCCACCGCGTGGCAGCACGCGATGGGTTCCGGCCCCCTGGAACGGCTGGTCACCAAGGCGTCTCACGCTGCGGGTCGCAAGGTGGTACCCACCGATCGAGTAA
>NZ_JAUNPE010000018.1:0-11134 GCF_030536815.1 Kocuria sp. | reverse complement strand
TCGAGTAAGACCTCGGCACTGAATCGGTAGCCGCTTTCACCGGCAGGGCCCGGCCCAGCCACAATGATCGAAGACCCGAGCGAATCATTCGTTCGGGTCTTCCTTCACATCAACACCGCTAAGTAATTGCGCGCACCATGCATGGCGTAAGCGTCCCATGGTGGTCAGTCGGCCGACGTGGGCCCGTTCAGTTGGGGTCCCGGCGCCAACCGAATGGGGCCGCGAGCAGCAGCGATGTCTACCTCCTCGCCCTTCTGCTGGACAATCACCACTCCCTGGTCCACGAGCCCCGAGGCGACGTCACGCACGAGCGGCATCAGGTCCCGCCAGTCATCACCACCGATTGCACGTGCGGTCTCGGATGGGCAGATGGTCTTGCCGTTGCGTTGGCGCAGCAGATCGCGGATGGATGCTGCGGCGCGATCCCGGAGATCGGAGGCCTCGGGCGCGTCGTTGGTCCCGGAAGTTTGGGAACTCTCGGGCGCTGAAGGGCCCGGTTCGGCGTTGTTCTCGCTCGTCATCGGGGGATACCGCCTCGCTAGTGGATCAGGTTCATGGCGCGAATGAGTCCCTCGTGGCGTTTCATGCCCGCGGCGACCACCTGCGGGAAGCGCGCGTACCACCGCAGGTGCTCCGCGGCGACGTCGTCCTCCGACACCTTTTCGCCACCAATGATCCAGTGCTCGCGCGGGCCGCCCTCAAGGTCCTCGGCGCGATAACCCAGCGCATCCAGCGTGGATTCGTAAATGGGCGCTCGAATGCCACCGAGCAATACTCGCCCGGGATCCGTGACCTCGCCCGCTTCGCCCAGTTCCGCAAGAATTGCCCGGGCCACACCCATCAGCACCTCGTTGCTCGGATGGTTGATCACGTGCGCGGCATTGGGTCCCGCCGCTTCGAACAACGACGCCGCATCCACCGTTCCGTGCGCGTCCTGCCGGGTCCGCAGTTGATGCAGCGACTCGTCCCGGGAACCGCGAACGGCGGCCGGGGAGACTGGCTCCAGGTGTACGGAATGTTTGCCCTGGGCGGCGGCCACGAGCACCCGGAGGTCGTGGTACGGCGCGACGGGTGGATCCGTGGCGCCGGGTGCGCGCACGATCGCGAGCGTGGGCATGAGTGCCGTCCACCGCATCACGGGGTATTTCACGGCGCGGGAGCTTTCCGGAGTCGCCGTGAGAATGTCGTCCGAGCCCAGCGGCAACCCTCGGTACCCGGAGGCCACCGGCTGGGTCGCCACAAAGCTGCAGCGGTTCAGTAGCCGAGTGAGGTGCGGCAGGTCCTCGGCCAGTAACTCATGGACCGGAGGGACCCGCACGCCGTGCCAGCTGCCCTCCCCCGCCCCGTGCAGGAGCACGCGCAAGGATTCCGCCTGGCAATTGCCGTGCACCATGAACAGCGGGGCGTCCGGCAGTTCGGTGAGCCCGTAGAACTCCCCGTAGTGCGCGCGCCGGCCGGGGTCGTGCGGATCAAATCCCAGTGCCTCAGTCATGTGCGACCCGTCCTTCGATGCGTTGGTCCGTATTTGCCGGGCGAACCGCGGTGCACACGGTTCTTGCGTCCGATTCACCACGGTTCACATTACGTGTCTCACGCAGTTCCAGTAGCCCCGGAGCGCCTTGGTCACCTCGGTCACACAACGCGCCCAGCGGTTCGTGCAGGGTGAGCGGTGCCAGCGCGTCCACCAGGTAACGGCACCTGGCCCGGTAGCGTGGTTCCGGTTCCCCCACGCGAACGCGGGGGTCCTGGGCGAGGGCGGCCGGTATCGAGTCGCGATCCACGAACCACACACCGGCGTCCGTGTCCCGGAGCAGCTGCGCTGCCGTCAGGAACGCCTCACCGTCATTGTGATGGCCGCGCACCCGCACCACCACGTGCGGTTGATCGAAGACGACCCCCCTCCCCCGCGTGCTCGGCAGGGGAATGCGCTGGGCCAGCGCCATCGTTTCGGCGTCCTTGATGTCGCGAGTATCGGGCCGTCCACCCAGATCTGGGCCGTCATGCCAGGCGACGGCGCCGGCAACGTGGGTGAAACGCGCGCCCGCCTGCCAACACCGGTACGCGAGCTCCCAGTCCTCTCCCCCGTACCCGGTCAGGGTTTCATCAAACCCGCCCACGGTCTCGAAGAGCTCCCGGTCCACGCCCATGAGCGCACTGATGATGAGCCGGAAATCTTCGACTCCGGCGTCCGCCAGGTCGTTGGTGCGGGCATACCCATCGGAAAGCCAGGCCGGGTCCGCGAGCCTGCGAGCGCCGTGGGCGCGCCCAGACGTGAGCCACTGGTCGATCTGGGCCGGCGTGCACGCCGAGACGTCCACGTGCCGGCGCGCCCCCACGGCCAGCACGCCGCGGCCATCGTGGTGCGCTTCGAGGCCCGCCAGCATCGCGGTGAGAAACCTCGGTTCGGGCATCATGTCGCCATCGAGAAAAACGAGCCGGGGCGCGCGCGCAAGGACCGCGCCCCTATTGCGGGCGGCTGCCGCACGGAACCCCAGGTTGTCCTGTCGAGTCACGCGTACGGGGTACGACGTCGAGGGGATCGCGGGTGCCGCGGCCGAACCGTCATCGCTGACAATGACCTCGAACTCGTGGTGCGGAAGGTCCTGTCGTTCCAGCGCGCGAAGCAACCGGTCCAGGCCGAGTTGGTTCTCGTAGTAGGGCACGATCACGCTCACGCGGGGAGCGTCGGGCTGTGCGTGCGGGTCTGCGGACGCCAGTCGGGACCATTGAATCCGGGCGGCGCGAGCGGTGGACGGGACGGCGGAATCGTCCCAGTCCTCCTCATTGATCCACGTGGTCGAGGGGTCCTCGAGCGCGGCGTTCAAGGCGGCGGGGAGGTCATCGGTGAGGGTCAGGGCCCAGGGCGCCCGGTCGTGGAGTTCTTCGAAGAACGGGTGACGCACCACCACGGGACGGCGGCCACTGGCGATCCACCGCCCCACCGATCCCGATGCGGACACGTGCTCCGGCGCAACCACCGGAACGGTCACCGCGCGCGCCGCGGCGGTGAGTTGGTCCTCGGACAGGAACCCCGTGACGTGAAATGACCGCCCCCGGGCGCGGGCGAGGCGCTCGAAGTCGGCCACGAGATCCTGGTGGCCATCCGATGGCCGGCCCAGCGCAACGACGTCGGCGCTGTGCGGGCCGGCCGCCAAGGCGGCCAGAACGTGGTCGTGGCCCTTGCCCGGGTAAATGAACCCGAGCAGTCCCACGGTGGCGGTACTCGTGGGGAACCCGGGTGACCCCTCGGTCGATTCCCGGGAGAGGGCACGGTCGATGGGCAGCGGATCCACGTGGACGCGGGTATCCGCCGGGATGCCCGTGTGGCGCGCTAGGAGGCCTCGTTCGACGTGGCTGCTCACGATCACCGTGCGCGCGACCGCAACCACGCGGGCGTAGCCGGCGCAGCGGGCCGTGAAGGCGTGGCCGTCGGACGGCTGGGGAATGTCGTGGAGCGTGACGGACACCGGCCGACGAGCGGCAATGCGTTCGATGGTCCACGCGGCGTCCGCGGCGTCACGACCGAAAATCCGATCGGTGAAGTGAAAGTGCACCGGCCCGTCGCCGGCCAGGATCACCGGCAGGACGTCGGTGATCTCACCCTCGAGCCGTTCCGCCTGCGGGCTGTGATCGGCCAGGGCGCTCGCGTGCATCCTGACCCCGTGCTGCGCAGGGCCGACGATCGCCAGGGTGGTTACATTCACCCCCGAGACGTTACCGGACCACCCGTGGGATGGGTCCGACGCCCCCACCCCTCTGATCACGGGAGCGCGAGCCGGAAGACCTTACGCCACGCCTCGAAAACCTGCTTGGGCAGCGGGCCGGAGGTGTAGGGAATCCCGTACTCTGCACAGATCGCTTTGACCCGCGGGGCGATCTCCGCCAAGCGGTTGGACGGCAGGTCCGGGAACAGGTGGTGTTCGATCTGGAAGGACAGGTTGCCGGTCATGAAGTGCATGAACTTGGACCCGTCGATGTTGGCCGATCCCATGGCCTGCCGCAGGTACCAGTGACCGCGGGACTCGTTCTCGATGTCCTCTTCGGTGAACGTCTCCGCGCCGTCAGGGAAGTGACCGCAGAAGATCACGGCGTGGGCCCACAGGTTACGAATGACGTTGGCGGCCACGTAGCCCTTGATCGAGGACTTGGCCGAACCGGTCAGGGAGGCCAACAACGGCGACAGGACGAAATCCTTGGCACTCTGACGGCCGAACTTCTTCATGACGCGCTTGAAATCCCTGAGCGTCGCTTCTTTGGACTTGGCCCCGGCCAGGTACTGATCGAACTCGATGTCGTAAATGGCAATGCCCCACTCGAACATGGGGGCCAGACCGGCATTGATCACGGGGTTGAGCAGGTTGGCCGGGCGCCACGGTTGTGACGGGTCCATGCGCAGGACGTTGTACCCGACATCGCGGTCCTTGCCGACCACGTTGGTCCAGGTGTGGTGGGTTTCGTTGTGGGTGCGCTGCCAGCCGGAGGACGGTGCCACGAAATCCCACTCCCAGGTGGTGGAGTGGATTTCCATGTCGTTCATCCAGTCCCACTGACCGTGCAGAACGTTGTGCCCGATCTCCATGTTTTCCAGGATCTTGCCGCCCGCCAGGCAGCCGACCCCCAGGAGCCACAACGGCTTGTGCTTGGAGAACAACATGGAGGCGCGCCCCACCATTTCCAGACTGCGCTGGGCCTTGATGACCCGACCGATGTAGCGGGCGTCAGAGGCCCCCCGCTTGGCGGTGATGTCATCACGGATGGCGTCGAACTTGACCTCGAGCTCAATGAGTTGTTCATCGGTGAGATCCAAGGGGTTGGGTGTTCGACGAGCCCGCTCAATGTCTAAGGTGGGCGTGCGCTCTTCCAATGTTGCTGCCATACGGTGCTCCTTCTCGGGGATCTGTGTGCCTGACGGCTAAATCTACGGGGTGGCCTGCGGGAGGGCTGCGGCTGGGCTAGATGTCCAACGCCACCCAGGGTGCGGGCCGGGTGATGCACGTCTGGACCAGTCCGGGATCCTGCGTGACGTCACCGGTGCGAATGTCGGACACCTGCCCGTCCGTCATGGGCACCAGACAACTGCGGCAAATGCCGATTCGACAGCCGTGGGGCAGTTGCCGACCCGAATTCTCTGCCGCTTCCAAAATGGAATCCGCGCCGGTCACCTCCAGGGTTTCATCCGACCGGGAAAAGTACACTTCACCGTTGCCGCTGGCGCTGGTCCGCCGGGTGATGTCGAACCTTTCAACCCGACTCTGGCCACCGTGCAGAACCGCGAGTTCTTGAACCTGGCTCACGAACGCGTCGGGGCCGGACGAGTATATTTCGCGATCCTGATAATCCGGGCACAGGCGCGGGATGTCTCCGGTTTCGGAGAAATCAATCCGGCCGTCCTCGTGGCTGAACCAGAAAATGGGTTTCAGGCCCGGGAACTGGTCGGCAAGTTCCAGGATTTCATCGTGGAAGATGCAGTCCTCCGGCGTTCTGGAGGAGTAAAGCAGTACCACGTCGTGATCGGGGCGCCGCGGCATGAGCGTGCGCAGCATGGACATCACCGGAGTGATGCCGGAGCCCGCAACAATGAACAGGATGCTCGATGGTGTCTCGTCCAACACGAACTGCCCGGACGGTTCTTCCAAGTACAGGACAGTCCCCGGGGTGGCCTCGTGGACCAGGTTCTGGGACACCTCGCCGTTGACCTTCACGGTGATGGAGGGGTCATGGCCCTCGGCCGCGCTGATCGAAAATGGTCGCCACACACGTTTGCCGTTCAAGGACACACCAATGCGTGCCCACTGGCCCGCCACGTGCGGGATCCAGCCGTCACCGGCTCGGAAGAAGATCGTGGACGTATCCGAAGTCTCACGCACCACACGAGACACAACACCTCGGGTGTAACGGGCGCTCGTCAGGTTGTGGAACACCTGGAGAAAGTCTTTGGGGTCACGCGGGTAGGTGAATTGCGATACGGCAAATTTCAGGACCTTGCGAGCGCGATTTTTCTTCACTCTAGGCACCCACTTCTTGACTGTCGCCGATCGTTGAAATCTGAATGTCAGGTTGCTCTTTCTGCGTACGGAACCGGTTGTTCAACCGGCCTCCGATGCCGGAACCTGGTGACGATCTGTGCGGGTCCTCGGTCTCGATGATGTTCAACCACGCGTCAATCCTGTCGATCGTGCGTGGCCAGAACGTCCTTACCGTAACAACCGGGCATGCATGCCGACACCAAGCAGCCTGATTGTTACCTGGACGGAAACTCGGGTATATGATCCACAACACAGATACCAACTTGCACTTGTGCAAACTTGCACGAGTGCATAGTCTGTACCGGTGCCAGAAGATCACATGTCATTACGCGAACGGCATCGAGCCCGGACCTTCCGCGAGATCCACGAGGCGGCGTGGGAACTGACCCAACGCGGCGGATACGGCGCCACCACGGTCGAAGCCATTGCCGAACGCGCGGGGGTTTCCAGGCGGACCTTCTTCAACTACTTCCCTTCCAAGGAAGACGCGGTGCTGGGCCTGAAGCCGGTTCACATGCCGCAAGAGGATGTGGAGCGCTACCGGGACCCCGCCAACGGCGATGAGTTCTCGCGTACCGTACGACTCTTCCTGGCGATCCTCCGGCATTCCTCGAGCTTCAGCGCCACCGGCAAGGAACGCAAGGAGTTGCTCGCGGCCAACCCCGAATTGTCCCGAAAGATCGGCCTGCACATCATGACGGCCGAGTCCTTGGTGGCCACCACCATTGGGGAGCATCCCGGCGGGACGGCCAGCACCCGGTCGTGCGAGACGTCCCAGGCGTACGTCCTGATGGCCGGGTCGGTCCTCAAGTACGTCTACCGAAACAACGAAGACCTAACCATCAATTGCGATCCGGACGTCCTGGACCGTGCCGTGGAACAGGCACTGTCCGTCTTTAGATCCGCATTCAAGGAGATTTCATGAGCCACAGCACGTCATCTGCAACGACCAGGCGGTCGGGCAGACACTTGGCGGAACCCACGCCCCGACTGGTGCTGCTGTTCGCCGCCCTGATGATGGTCATGCTGCTGGCCGCCCTTTCGCAGACAATTCTTTCCACGGCGTTGCCCACCATGGTGGGTGAACTGGGCGGGGTGGATCACATGAGTTGGGTCATCACGGCCTACATCCTCGCGTCGACCGTCATGATGCCCGTGTACGGGCGGATCTCCGACCTCTTGGGACGCAAACCCATCCTGCTCGCCGCAGTCGTGTTGTTCATTGTCGGTTCGTTGATCGGCGCCGCTGCCCAGACCATGGGCCTGCTCATCGCGGCCCGCGTGGTTCAGGGACTGGGCGGCGGTGGGCTGATGATCCTCTCCCAGGCAGCCATTGCCGATGTCGTCCCGGCCCGCGAGCGCGGCAAGTACATGGGCGTCATGGGTGCGGTCTTCGCGGTGTCTTCCGTGGCCGGCCCGCTCCTGGGCGGTTGGTTGACCGAAGGGCCCGGTTGGCGCTGGGCCTTCATCATCAACATTCCGTTGGGCATCCTGGCTTTCACCGCCGTTTCCGTGTTCCTGAGGATTCCTCGCCCCGAACGCGCCAAGTCCCTTCACATCGATTACCTGGGCATGGTGCTTCTGGCGCTGGCCACCACCACGCTCATCCTGATCTGCACGTGGGGTGGCCAACAGTACGACTGGCTTTCCCCGCAAATTATCGGCCTTGCCCTGGCCACGATTGCCGGCGTCATCGCGTTCATCGTGACCGAGTCGAAGGTGAAGGACCCCGTGATTCCCCTGTCGTTGTTCTCGGACCGGAACTTCACGTTGACCACGGTGGCCGGCTTGATGGTGGGCATTGTCATGTTCGGTGCCCTGGGGTACATGCCCACCTACATTCAAATGGCCAAGGGCGTGGACGCAACCACTGCCGGGCTGTTGATGACTCCCATGATGGGCAGCCTCCTGGTCACCTCCATCGTGTCCGGGCAAATCGTGTCCAAGACGGGCAGATACAAATTCTTCCCCTTGATCGGCATGGTGATCACCGGGCTGGGGTTGTGGCTGATGTCCACGATGACCGCGTCCGATCCCATGTGGAAATTGTGCTTGTTCATCGCCGTATTCGGTGCGGGCATCGGCCTGAGCATGCAGATCCTGGTGCTCATCGTGCAGAACTCGTTCCCCAACCGCATGGTCGGTACCGCAACGGCGTCCAGCAACTTCTTCCGCCAGGTGGGCGCCACGGTCGGTTCGGCCGTGGTGGGTTCTGTGTTCGTGACGCGACTGCATGATCTGCTGGCCGAGCGTATGCCGCCGGCCGCCGCGAACGCGCCGATCAGCGCCAACTCTTTGACACCTGGCGCAGTGCAGGGCCTGCCGGATGCCCTACGTTTGCCCGTGATCGACTCCTACAATGATGCGCTGCTGCCCATCTTCTTGTTCATGGCGCCTCTCACGCTCATAGCCCTGGTACTGCTGTTCTTCGTGGTCGAGAAGCCCTTGGCCACCAAGATCGACCGTGACGTGGTCGCCTCGGACTCCGATGAGCCCGGTGAGTCAATCGGCGCGGACCCCGCACTTCACGGTACGGATCCGGCCGTCTCCGATCCCTCGCCCGCTACCCTGGAGGAGAGGGCGGACCATTACGCCGTCTCATCCCGCCCTTGACGAGGAGTTCACCGTGCGCATCCGAATCACCATCACCAGTGTCCTGGTGGACGACCAGGACAAGGCCCTCGAGTTCTACACCGACGTGCTCGGCTTCGAACTCAAGCACGATGTCCCCGCCGGCGGGGCCCGTTGGCTCACCCTCACCGCACCCGGCGACCCCGAGGGCGTGGAGCTCCTCCTCGAACCGGACGCCGGCCCCGGTGCAGCCGAATTCAAATCGACCCTGAAATCCGCAGGCGTGCCCTACACCCAGTTCCAGGTGGACAACGTGCACGAGGCCTACGACGAGTTGGTCGAGAAGGGTGTGCAATTCACCGTGGAACCCACCTCCGCCGGTCCGGTGAGCATCGCGGTCCTGGATGACACGTGCGGCAATCTCATCCAGCTCATCAGCGACAACTGACCTGCACTGTGCATGACCGTCAAGGGATCGACGGTACGACCGGAACCTAGCGTTTCCAGGGTCGTACCGTCGATCCTTTTGCGGACCACCTCAGGGTCGGGGCGCCGGCATCATTCGAGCGTCCTAGCGTGCTTGGGCCGTCAATTCTCGCTCGGCAGTTCCCGTCGAATGTCCGCCACCAGATCACTGATCAATTCGGGAGCATCAGCCAAGCGGGCCCGCAACGAGGCCATCTCGATGCCGTGCAGCAGTCCCACCGCATAGCGATCCTTCCCGGTGCGCTGGAAGTTGCGAGCCACGCGGGCCAACCAGTGTTCCATGACCGCGCAATCCGTGAGGGAACCGAGTTCGTCCTGGTAGTCCTTCGCGTACGACGCCGCTTTGGACCGTTTCTTGCCCGGCTCGACATCCGCCCGGTCCAGGGCATCGCTGACGTAGCGCACGGATTTAATGGCCTTGCGGGCGTCGTGCAGGTGATCGAAGTAGACCGCCAGATCCACGGAGTCCTCATTGGCCAGGGCCAACCGTTCGCTGAGTTCGGCACCCAGCTCGCTGACCTCTGCTCTGCCGGTCTGCGAGTCGACGGTCGGCTCGGCCGTGGCCTGGTGAATCACGTCGGTCAAGGCGGTGCTCATCACGGCCTTGGCGAACTTCTTGGCCGACAGATGCGCCGCCTGCTCGCCGAATGAGCTGTCCCGGGACAGGGCCCGCAGGTCCGTCAGCAACTGAAGGTGCTCGGGACTCTCCAGCATGCGACGAACGACGCGAGCGGCGTCGGCAATGCTCGTCTCCGATGCGGCAAACAGGTCCTGCCGGGCGGAGGCCGTGATCTGGCCCTGGAATTCGCCGTCAAGGCGCTCATGCAGTTGTTCGGCCGCGACCTCTTCGTCGCGGGCATCACTGAGCGCACGCGCCAAGGTCTTCAGACGATTCTCGAGATCGCCTCCCACCTGCTTCGGGATGTAGTCCCGGGAGGCGTGCAAGACGCTGCGCAGGGCCCGACTGCGCACGCGCATTTGATGCACGGAATCCTCCGAACCGATACGCACGGCGAAATCCCAATGCTGTAGCTGGCGCGTCAGGGATTCGCACATGGCGTTCAGGACATCCTGGCCGGTAGCCGGTGAGTCCCTGCCCGAATCTTTAGCTCGCTGTGGCTCGGCCGACACCGTGTCCTGGCCCAGGGCCCGGGCGATCTTGGCCGGCGACGACGAATGAACCGCTCCCGCTTTGAACAACACGTCCTCCACGGCGGTGAACACCGCCTTGGACTCCTTCTTGCTCAGCGTGTGGGAGCTCAACTCGGTCTCACACTCGCTCCATTCCCGGTCGACCCCGGAGCGCTCATCCCGGGCGCGGACGAAATCCACGCACAGCACAGCGTGCTGTTGACCGTCCTCGGTGCTGATCGGATACTCGGTGCGTTGGGTGTTGATGGTCGCCACGGGGCTCAGACGCTCGCCCAGCGTGATCCCGACGAGCGTCCTACGCAGCACCGCGGGCATCCGGTCGGAGCTCTTGAGGGGCTCGTAATGCAACTCCCCGCGGACCTTGCCGGCCTTGTACTTCACGTGCCAGCCGTCGTCGCCGCCACCCGCACGACACCGCACGGCCACATTGGCCGCGCTGAGCGCGTAGTCCTCGGTGTCGTAGTACGCCGCGGTCATGTCATGGATCGCGGGCTCCCCCACCGTGAAACCCTTGATCTTGTGCGGCTTGAGCTTGGCAGCCTGTTCGGGTGACAGGTCGTACTTGCGTTCGATCTCCCATTGGTGCTGTGCCATGACACTCCCTAGATATGAAACGCGCCGCGACCTGCCCTCATGGGAACGGCCGCGGCGCGGTGTCTAGATACTCTTCTCAGAAATTTGCGGTGCTACGCGCTACGCCCGGCGACGTTTCAGGACATCGTCCAAGTTGAGTGCGGTGGATTCCCGTGAACCGGCCTCGGCCGCGTCCCTCAGAGTGCTGGACTTGGCGGCCGGTCGCTGCGGCACCTGCAGGGGTTCGGGTTCGCGCGGGGGAACTATCGGGGCCTGCGTGTACAGCGGCTTGGGAACCGGAACCGGCTTCCAGGTGGTCTTGCCCT
>NZ_JAUNPE010000167.1:1617-4313 GCF_030536815.1 Kocuria sp. | reverse complement strand
ACTGGCTCGAGGAGTGGCTGCAGACCGAGTGGCCGGAGTTGGACGTGGTGTGCACCTCCGCGACTGAGCAGTGGACCACCGTGGCCGTGGCCGGGCCCCGTTCCCGGGACGTGGTCGCCAAGCTCGTACCGGAGCTGAACGTGTCCAACGACGCGTTCCCGTTCATGGCCTACCGTGAGGTCTCCCTGGCCAGCGGGATCCCCGCGCGCATCTGTCGGATCTCGTTCTCGGGGGAACTCGCGTTCGAGATCAACGTGCCCACGTGGTGGGGAGCGGAGGTCTTCGAGGACGTGTGGCAGGCCGGTCAGGAGTACGGCATCACTCCCTACGGCACCGAGACCATGCACGTGCTGCGTGCCGAGAAGGCCTTCCCGATCGTGGGTCAGGACACGGACGGCACCGTCACCCCGCAGGATCTGGGGATGGATTGGGTGGTGTCCAAGCGGAAGGACTTCATTGGCAACCGCTCGTACTTCCGCAAGGGGCTGGAGGGCGAGGTGCGCAAGGAACTGGTCGCCGTGCTGCCCGTGGACACCGACTACAGGTTGCCGGAAGGTACCCAGCTGGTTAAACAGGGCACACCGATCACTCCTCAGGAGGGACCCGTGCCCATGGAGGGGCATGTGACCTCCAGTTACAACAGTGCCGCGCTGGGTCGGACCTTCGGGCTGGCCCTGATCAAGGACGGCCGCAACCGCATCGGTGAGACCCTGCAGGCACCCCTGGACGGGCAGCTGGTGGACGTGCTGGTGGCCGAACCCGTCGTTTACGACCCGGAAGGAAAGCGTCGAGATGGCTGAGCAAACCATGATGAACAGGGCCGAGCGCACGGCGGAGCACGCGGCGCACTTGCGCCGCAGCCCCGTCGAGCACCTGGCCGGGGAGATGAAGAACGCGAGCGTGTCCGGCGAGCGCGGGGTGAGTCTGCGGGAGGTGCCTTTCCTGACCATGGTCGGGATCAGGGTGACGCCGGGGACCCCCGCCGCGGAGGCGGTCACCGAGGTGCTCGGCGTGGGGCTCCCCGCCGCATGCGGTGAGGTCACGGGGGACACCTCGGAGGCAGCCGTGGTGTGGCTGGGCCCGGACGAGTTCTTGGCCGTCACCGGGGACGAGGTCGCCCCCGTGCCCGGACTGGACACCCGCTCCGAGCGCGACCCGGGCGCCCTGCCCACCCTGGCCACCCACCCGCTCGCGCAGAAGCTCGCGGCGGTCTTCGTCGAGGGTGGCCCGGCCGGGCAGGCCGTGGACCTGTCCGCCAACCGCACCACGCTGGAGCTGTCCGGGCCCTCGGCGCGCGCCGTCTTGGAGAAGGGCTGCCACGTGGATCTGCACCCGCGCAGCTTCACCCCCGGGCGGGCGGTGTCCACGTTGCTGGGTCCGGTACCCGTCCTGCTGTGGCAGACGGAGGACCTCACCTACCGGATCATGCCCAGGGCGTCCTTCGCCGATTACACGGTCCGGTGGCTCCTGGACGCGATGGTGGAGTACTCCGGGGAAGAAGTCGCCTGAGGGTTCCGCCCGTGACGGTCACCATCAGCTCACGGGCGGAACCACCACAGTCGTGAAAGATCGAAGAAGGAGTTGCCTCGTGACGGACGTACAACGGGCGCGCACCGGCGCTGAGACCACCGAACTGGTTCTGACCCTCGACTGCCCGGAGGACGTGGGTATCGTGCACGCGGTCACCGGCGTGCTGCTTGAGCACGGGTGCACCATTGCGGAACTGAAGCAGTTCGACGATCGCCGTCAGGAACGGTTCTTCATGCGCGTCCACGTGGTGTCATCCAGGGGTGAGGCACTGTATGAGCAAGCGCTGCGGGCGGACTTGGAGCCGGTGGCGCAACGGTTCCACATGAACTGGGAGCTGCGACCTCACGGGCAGAAGCGCCGCGTGCTGGTGATGGTCTCCAAGTACGGTCACTGCCTCAATGACCTGCTGTTCCGTGCCCGAGTGGGGGAACTTCCCATTGAGATCGTGGCGGTGGTGTCCAACCATCTGGATCACCAAGCGTTGGTGGAGTGGCACGGCATCGACTTCCATCACGTGCCCGTGACCAAGGAGAACAAGCCGGAGGCGGAGACACGACTCCTGGACCTGGTGGACCAGTACACCGTGGATCTGGTGGTACTCGCCCGGTACATGCAGGTACTGAGTGAGTCCCTGGTGGAACGCATGCGGGGGCGGGTCATCAACATCCACCACTCGTTCCTCCCCAGTTTCAAGGGCGCCAAACCGTACCACCAGGCGTACGAACGCGGGGTGAAGACCGTGGGGGCCACCGCACACTACGTGAGTGACGAACTGGATGAAGGCCCCATCATTGCTCAGCAGGTGGTGGAAGCCGATCACACCTACGGCCCGGAGGACCTGGTGGCCGCGGGGCGGGACTCGGAATGCAAGGCGCTGTCCAACGCCGTTCGGTGGCACTGCGAAGGCCGGGTGATTCTTTCCGGGCACCGCACGGTGGTGTTGCGGTAGCCGATGTGGTCGTGTCATGCGCAGGCGGTCTGTATGAGCTCACGACGCAGAAGCCATCATTGATAGTGTTCGGGGACCAGTCCCCCAGAAAACCGGAGGTGAGCTCGTGGCACTGAGCGCATTGGATCTGTTCTCGGTCGGAATTGGCCCGTCCTCATCACACACCGTGGGACCCATGCGGGCCGCCCGGCTGTTCGTCGAGGGTCTTGAGCGGGAC
>NZ_JAUNPE010000167.1:0-1517 GCF_030536815.1 Kocuria sp. | reverse complement strand
TGCCCACTCACCCCAACGGCATGAGTTTCGAAGCCTACGACGCCGCCGGCGAGCTTCTGCGCGAACGCGTCTACTACTCGGTGGGCGGCGGTTTCGTGGTGGACGAATCAGCGTCCGGCTCGGACAAGGTCGTGGCGGACACCACCCCCGTGAAGTACCCGTTCAACACCGGTGACGAGCTGCTCGCCGTCTGTGAGACCGAGGGTCTGTCCATTGCCCAGGTCATGATCGCCAACGAAGAATCGTGGCGCCCCGCGGAGGAGACTCGGGCTCAACTGCTGCACATCTGGGACGTGATGCAGGAGTGCGTGGAGAACGGGTGCACGCGCGAGGAGAAGACGCTGCCCGGGGGACTGAAAGTGCGGCGTCGGGCGCCGGAATTGCGGCGTCGCCTGCGCGCCAAGGAAGCGGACAACGACCCCATGCGCGGCATGGACTGGGTCAACCTGTGGGCGCTCGCGGTGAACGAGGAGAACGCGTCCGGCGGTCGCATCGTCACCGCGCCCACCAATGGTGCGGCGGGCATCATCCCGGCGGTGCTGCACTTCTACACGCGTTTCATGGAGGATGCCAACGACGACGGAGTGATCAACTACCTCCTGACCGCCGCGGCAATCGGCATCATCATCAAGGAAAACGCGTCCATTTCCGGCGCAGAGGTCGGCTGTCAGGGCGAGGTGGGCTCGGCGTGCGCCATGGCGGCGGCGGGCCTGTGCGCCGTGATCGGTGGCACCCCGCGGCAGGTGGAGAACGCCGCCGAACTGGGGATCGAGCACAACCTGGGTCTGACGTGCGATCCCGTGGGCGGTCTGGTGCAGATCCCGTGCATCGAGCGCAACGCGATTGCCAGCGTCAAGGCCATCAACTCGGCGCGGCTGTGCATGCACGGGGACGGCGAACACAAGGTCTCGTTCGACCAGGTCGTGAAAACCATGCGTGAGACCGGCGCGGACATGAAGGTCAAGTACAAGGAAACATCCCGCGGTGGCCTGGCGGTCAACGTGATTGAGTGCTGAGCGCCACAATAGAGCGGTGAGCACATCCATTCTTCTCCTTGCCGACACCCACCTCCCCAAGCGCGCCAAAGCCCTCCCGGATCAGGTGTGGGACGAGGTCGACGCCGCAGATGTCGTGATCCACGCCGGCGACTGGGTGGACCTGGACACCTTTGAGGCCCTCCGGAACAGGTCCCAGCGCTTGATCGCCGTGTGGGGCAATAATGACGGTCCGGAATTACGGGAGCTCATGCCCGAGACCGTTCACTGGGACATGGAGGGCCTGCGATTTGCCATGACGCATGAGTCCGGAGCATCGACCGGGCGCGAGAAACGCATGGACAAGGCCTTCCCGGACACTGACGTATTGATCTTCGGCCACAGTCACATCCCCTGGGATTCCGTATCTCCCGCGGGCATGCGCCTCCTCAACCCGGGCTCACCCACGGATCGACGCCGCCAGCCACACTGCACGTACATGCGGGTCACCGCCGACGACGGCGCGCTCACCTCGGTCGAGCT
>NZ_JAUNPE010000017.1 GCF_030536815.1 Kocuria sp. | reverse complement strand
CAAGATGGCAGATTGTCAATCATTCGAAGGTGATGTCTCCCGCCACCACGACGCGCTCGCACGCGGGCAGCCGCGGGTCGTCCAGGGCCGGCAGGGCCGGTGTGCGGGCGCGGGGGTCCGTGCTCCAGGACGCGCCGGTGCCCGACGCCTGCTGAACCATGAGAGAGTCCGCGTCCCACATGGCCAGGCTGGCCTCCGCTCCGGGTGCCAGCTGACCGGCCAGTGGTTGCGCATCGCGTTGTGCTCGCCACACACCGCGGGTCAAGGCCAGAAATGCCGCGCGGGCCGAGGTCCGATGGCGCGGCTCCTCGGCTTCCAGGGCGTCTTTCACGGCCTGCCACGGGTTCTGCGCGTCAGTCATGAGGGTCAAGGGGACCCCCGCGCGCGCCAGCGCCGTGAGCGGTGCTGCGCCGGGCCGCGAACTCACCGTCAGCGCGTGGCGGGCGAGCTCCTCGCATTGCTCGTCGCTGAGTTCGCCCGCGCCGACAATGCGATGCCCGCGGGATCTGAAAGCGCGCTCCCCCACCCTGTCGGTGGTTCGCTGCGCGGCCTCGAGCACGGCGTCGATCACGGACGACGGCGCTGCCTCCGCATTCCCGCCGACGCCGCCACCGCACACGACCACTGCCTGGTAACGGCCCTCGGAGCATGCGACCAGGTGAGCCGTCACGGCATCGACCAGTGCATCACGATCCTGGGCGGCGTCGGCCTGAATCCCCAGGCACGAACGCGGCGCACCGACCCTCTCGAGATAGGTAGCGTCGGTCACCGGGTGAATCAGGATGGGCAGCGCAACGAGACCGGCCTCCGTTGCGCGGTTCACCGCATCTACCAACATCTCGGCGTCCTCGGACAGCAATTCCACGGCACCGTACCCCTGAGCCGCGGTGACCATCTGCGCGGTGTCGGTGATTCGCTGGTGCGCCACGAAGGACGGGGTGATCACCGCGCCCTCGACATCTTTCACCGTGGTCTGATCGCCCGCCATCGCATGTGCTGCGCTGTCGGAACCCAGCCACGCGACCGTGGGCCCGTCCACCAGGATGGCCGTGGCGAACGGATCCACCGGTGAATACACCGAAGCATTCACATACATCACGGTGGTTCTGGCCTGTGGGTTCACACTGTCCTCCGGGAAATCATCGCTGTCGTTCACTGTTCAAAGACGCTGTACTCCACCACTCCGCGGCGCACAGCCTGAATGGCCTCGAGAGCGGTGCCGCGGATGGCCGGATCCACATGCGCGACACCGGCCAGTTGGTCCAACAGGTCAATGGTTTGTTTGGCCCAGCGCACAAAGTCGCCCGCGGCCAGATCCGTGCCCGTCAGTGTCTTGGTCAGGCTGGCGCCCCGGGCCCAGCGGTACATGGCATCCACCAGAGCCAGCTCGGGCTGAGCCGTCTGCGGTAGCCGGTGTTGCGCCTCGACGTCCGTGAGCACCGACCAGTTGTGGATCAGCGTCTGGACGGCGGCCTCCATGTGGGCCGTGGGCATCTTGGGCCGGGATCCCTGGTCCTCACGGCGGGGCTGATACACGAGAGTGGTGACCACGCCCGCCAGACCCGCAACATCGAGGCCATCGAGAAAACCGTCGCGCAGGGTCAGGGCGAGCAACAAATCGCGCTCGCCGTAGATCCGGCGCAACTGCTCCCCCGCGGGGGTGGGCTTGAGGCTGCCGGAACCGTCCACGCGTAAGTAGTCGAAATGGGTGAGTACCGCACAGACCCGGTCGAAGGTCGCCGCGATGCTGCCCGTGCGACCCGCGATCTGTGTGCGCAGGCCGTCGGTTTCCTTCTGCAGCTTCCAGGCACGCTCCGCCCACCGGGCGTGGTGTTCCCGGTCGGAACAACCGTGGCACGGGTGGGAGCGCAGCGCGCGCCGGAGATCCTCGATCTTGCGGTCCCTCGCGGAGGTTCCGCGGTCGAACCGAATGGTGTGGCCCCCGCTGCGTTCACGCGCGGGCCGATGCTCGCGCAGGGCCGCGCGGACGGTGGCCGCCAGATCCTTGCGCTCCTGAGGGGAACGTCCCGAATACCGTTTGGGGATCTTGACCTTCGATTCGGGTTCGAGGGAACCGTCGAGGTCGTTGACACCTACTCGTCGCAATTTGCCGTCCAGGGTGAGGATGTGGGGTCGCGGATCGAACGGGTGCTCGTCCGCCTTGACCACCACGGCGTACCCGGCGTTACGGCCCTGCGGAATGTCGATGACGTCACCGGGCAACAGGTCCTGCAGGGACACCGCTGCATCGTTGCGTTGCCGGGCGGAGCGGGACTTGGTCGCCGATTTCTCCAAACCGTTGAGTTCGCGCCGCAGCTTCGCGTACTCGGTGAAATCGCCCAGGTGACACGCCATGGCGTCCCGATAGGCCTCCAGCGTCTTTTCCTGCGAGCGTACGCGCTTGGCAATGCCCACCACGGAACGGTCCGCTTGGAACTGCGCAAAGGAGGTCTCCAAAATGGAACGGGACCGTTGAGCACCGTAACGGGCGATCAAGTTGGTGGACATGTTGTACGTGGGGCTGAAGCTGGAGTTCAGCGGGTAGGTCCGTTTGGAGGCCAGCCCGGCCACGGTCTGCGGATTCATCCCGTCGCGCCACAGCACCACGGCGTGACCTTCGACATCGATTCCGCGCCGCCCGGCGCGCCCCGTGAGCTGGGTGTACTCGCCGGGAGTGATGTCAACCCTGGACTCGCCATTGAACTTGTCCAGCCGCTCGAGCACCACCGAACGCGCGGGCATGTTGATGCCCAGCGCCAGGGTCTCGGTGGCGAAGACGGCCTTGACCAGTCCCTGGGCGAATAATTGCTCCACGACCTCTTTGAAGACCGGGAGCATACCCGCGTGGTGGGCCGAGGCGCCGCGGATCAGTCCGTCGTACCAGTCGTGATAGTTCAGCGCCGCCAGGTCCGCGGTGGACATGTGCGAGGTCGCCTCGGCCACGTAGGCGCGAATGGTCTTCTGCTCCTCGGGCGTGGTCAACCACAGATCGGCGGCAACGCACTGGGCCACCGCCGCATCGCAACCGGCCCGGGAGAAAATGAACGTAATGGCCGGCAGCAGGGCCTCCGCGTCGAGGCGGCGCAACAGGTGGGGCCGGGAGATCCGATCCTGACGCGCAACGTGTGCCTCCGGACGGTGGGGCCCGCGGCGGCGTCGACCCCGATGGTTGGGGCCGCGCCCGCCGCCCCGGCCACCGCGGGGGTGCTGGGCACGGAAGAGTCGGAGCAGTTCCGGGTTGACGGCCGGCTCGTCCGCGCCGGGTTCCGACTGCCGCTCCGCGGCTTCTTCCACGGTGTCGTCCACGAACAGGTCTAGCAGCTGCGGTCCCACCTGCACGTGCTGCCACAGCGGGACGGGCCGATGTTCCGACACCACGACGTCCGTGTGACCACGGACCTGGTGAAGCCACGCACCGAATTCTTCCGCGTTGGAGACCGTGGCCGACAACGAGGCGAGCTGCACGTGGTCCGGCAAATGAATGATGACTTCTTCCCACACGGCGCCCCGGAAACGGTCCGCGAGGTAGTGGACCTCGTCCATGACCACGTATCCCAGATTGGTGAGCGTGGCCGAATCCGCGTAAAGCATGTTGCGGAGCACTTCGGTGGTCATGACCACGATTTCCGCCTCGGAATTGACCGAGGTGTCACCGGTCAGCAATCCCACACGGTGGCTGCCCCAGCGGCGGGAGAACTCGTGGAACTTCTGATTACTCAGTGCCTTGATGGGGGTGGTGTAGAAGGCCTTGCGCCCCTGGGCGAGGGCCAGATGAATGGCGAATTCACCCACCACTGTTTTTCCGGCACCCGTGGGGGCCGCGACCAGAACGCCGTGACCCCGTTCCAGCGCCCGGCACCCCTCAATCTGGAAGGGGTCGAGTTCGAAGTCCAGCAGCTGTTCAAACGCCCCGAGTTCCGTGTTCGCGTGGGCCGCACGGGCCTTAGCGGCCATGAATCGATCGGCGTGGGAAGACATGCGTCCAGCCTACGGCGTAGCCCGGACGCCCGATAAATCCGAGCCGCGAGGTTCCGCTGCTAGCCCATCTTGCGCAGTTCTTCGGCGGAGGTCGCATTGTCCGCAACCACGCCCGTGGCGGCCTCACGCTTAGCCGCTTGCCTGGCCCGGCGACGGTCCAGGAACAAGCACATCGCCACGGCCACGAAGAACAATGCCAGCAACGGGATGGCCAGGTACAACATGGTGACCGGGTCCGGACCGGGCGCGGCCATGGCGGAAATGACCAGCACGATGACCACCACCACGCGCCAGGATTTCAGAATCGTGCGCCCGGCGAGCAGACCCAGCATATTCAGGCCCACCAGGAACACCGGGACCACGCACGCCACACCGAACGTCAAGATCAGTTGCAGGAAGAACCGCAGATACTGGTTGGCCTCGACAAAGTTGGCGCCGCCCTCGGGTGTGAACGCGGTCAGGGCGTACACGGCGGCGGGCAAGGCCGTGAGGGCCAGCGCACACCCACCGATGAACAACGGAATGGCGGCCGCCAGGAAGCCCATGGCGTAGCGGCGTTCATGTTTGTGCAGCGCGGGGGTGATGAATGCCCACAGCTGGTAGAGCCACACCGGGGATGCGAATATCACACCCAGGACCAGGGCCACCTCAACCATGATGTTGAAGGAACCGCCCACCGACGAGTAGTTGATGGTGGCCGTGCGACCCGAATCAGCCAGGCGTTGTAGCGGTTCGGTGATGTACTGCATGAACGGGTTGTAGACCATGAACCCCGCCACCGCCCCGATCACGGCCGCAATGGCGGACTTGATCAACCGGTTACGCATTTCACGCAGGTGTTCCTTCAGAGCCATTTGGGCCTGAGGGTTGCTCCTGCGCGAGTTGTTCTTCTTGCGGGAACGACGCTCGCTGCGTCGCGCGGAATCCCGCAGAGAGTTGGATTCAGTGGCAGTCATCCGAACCTCTGCTGTGAGTTGGGCCGTGGAGTGGCACTCGTCAGGGCGAACCGTACGGTCCGCCCCGAGCGCGTGCTGTGTACCTAAGGAAAATCCGCGACCTACGCGTTGGGGCGCTGCTGGGGATCGACCGGGGTGGCGTTGGGCTGCGCGACAGGCTGCGCGGTCGCCTGGCCCGGTGCGCCGGTGTCCGTGTTCACGGCGTTGGCCGTGGTGGGATTCTGCGGCTGGGAAATGGTCTGGCCGGTGGAAACGGGCTGGCCGTTCACGGTGACGTTGCCGTCATCGTCATCCCTCTTCATTTCCTTGACCTCGGACTTGAAGATTCGCATGGACTGACCCAAACTGCGAGCCATGCCCGGGAGCTTGGGGGCACCGAACAGCAGCAAGATCACCACGAGGATGAGAACAATGGTGAGGGGGCTGTCAAACAAGCGGCCCATGGTGGAGTCCTTTCCGTTCAGCCCGGCGAAGGTCGGTCAGCCGCTGGGGCTGGCCCAAGGTGTCCTTGCGGTTCATCCGGCGGATGAGCCGGGCTGTTTGTCGTTGGTCGCGTCCGCTCGAATAGGCGGCGCGGGCCGAGTTCACCGGGGTGAAAACGGCGGGTTCAGCGGGTGAGCGCAGTGGTTGTGCTGTTCCCTGGGCTGCGGAGTTCCACCGCTGCGTGAAGTCATCGGCAATGGCCTCGACCTCGCGCAATGCGGGTAAGGCCTTCCGTGTGATCAGTCTCCACACCGCGCCCAGGATGAACGCGAGACTCGCCAGGACCACTGCGGTCCACAGCACGATCCACATCCACCACATCATGGGCTCCAGTATAGAGCCGAGCCCTGAATCAGAGTTGAGTTGTGCCCGTAAAGAGGCTGTTATTTATCCACTGTTCAACTGTGCGAACAACCTCGGGCGGGGAAGCCACCGCCACGTGACCGGCGTGCCTGGTCACCAGCGAACTCAATGCCTCCGCCGTGGGAAAGTCCACCTCCGCGGCAACGTACTCGGGCAGCGGTTTGGGGCCCTTGGACCCGCCCGGCCCACCCGGTCCGGCCAAACCACCCGGCCCGCCCGTAACCGGGACGGGCGGTTCCTCGGCGGGCGGCAAGTCCACGGTCGCGACGCGCTTGGCGTGGTAGTGCTCCACGATCCAGCGACCGCGCCGGTCCGTCACGAGCACGGCCTGCACGGGGCGGCGCTTCTCCGGGTACAGGCTCGTGCGCGTTTCGGAGTCCATCCGGGGGTGCGCTTGGGCCTGCCCCATGTCTTCGCAGCTGAGGATGCAGTCGGCGCGGAACGTCCTGGGCCCGTTGGCATTGAGGCACCACCCACGCACGTACTGGTGGCCGTCCGAGGACACAATGCGCACCGGGTCGACCAGCCGTTCGGTGACCTCGTCCCGTGAGGCCACCACGTAGCGGATCTTCACGCGTCGGTTGTTCGTGATCGCCTGCCGCAGCTGACTCATCAGTTCTGTGTCTTCGGGGACGAGTTCGGCCGGTTGATCGGGAGCGGCCAGTGCGTCCGCGAGCGGCAACGCGTCCGCGGCGGTCGCAACCTTGCGCATGGTGGAGCGGACGACGTCGCTGTTGCCACCCGGCAGCGCCTGGAGAGTTTGCAGTCCCATCAGCAACGCGCTGGCCTCGGGAACGGTCAATCGCACGGGTTCGGAGAGTTCTCGCGCGTTACCCAGGTAGATGTGGCCGTCGTCCCAGGACGCATCGATGAGTTGATCGGGCATGTGACCGGGCCGCCCGCAGACGAACAATGTTTGCAGGTCCGCAATCAATTCCTGGTCGGTGATGCCGAAGTGCCGGGCTGTTTCCTCCAGCTGCGCACCTTGGTGGGAGTACACGTGACGCACGATGTGCAACAGCCGTGCCAGGTGCTGTTCCGTGCTGGCCTTGGCGGCACCGTTCCGGCGCTGCTTCCCCCAGACGACCTCGCAGCCGCCCACGCGGTCCTGGAATTTCTTGGCCTCGGTCAAGCGCCGTTCCACCGCCCGCGCCACGGCCCGCTGGGTTTCCAGGTCCGCGCCGGCGGCGGTGGCCACTCGGGCGTCCGGGCCGGCTGCGCACACGTGTTCGGCCGCGCCCTCGGTGTCGGACACCGCCAACAGCACGGCGTCGAAGCCCTCGGGCAGATGCGGGTCCTCCTCGGTCAGGGGTGTCGCGATCTGGCGCAGGAGCTGGGCCGCGCCCTGACGCACGTAAATCGTGACCCGCACGCGGGTGGGCGGCAGGACCATGCGCGCGAGCTGACCTCCCATGGAGAAATCCTCGGGGGGTTCGAAACTGTCCCGGGTGATGGCCACCTCGGAAATGATCCTGGTCAATCGGAACGTGCGTTGCGCCTGGCGGTCCTCGTCCCAGCCGGCCAGGTACCACGCGCCGAAACGCGAGCCCACACCCCAGGGCTGTACGGTGCGCCGGCTGAAGGCGCCCGTGCGGTCCACGTAATCAAAGCGGACCGTGCGGTGACTCAGCACCGCGGACAGCAACGGCTCGAATGCCGGGTCCGCCACGGCCACGGTCGGTTGGACGTCGCGGCCCGGGGCGGCCTCGTGGGACAGTGCCGGTTCCAGCTTGTCCAGGGCTCTGCGCGCCAGCCGGTCCTGAGCGGCGTCGTTCCAGGCGTCCGCGGCGACCGCAAGCACCGCCGATTCTTCGGCGCTGAATTGGACCTGGGGCAACTGGTACGAACCGCGGGACACCCGATAGCGCGGCGCCAACTGGACGTCGGTGGCCCAGGGGTCGTCGTCCGGGATTTCCTCGACCGGGTAGCCCAGGGAGCGCAGGTGCGCTTTGTCGCGCTCGAACATTCGCTCGAACGCGTCGTGGCTACCGGCCTTGTGGTACCCGGGAACGATCTCCCGCAGTTGATCGCGCGTGTACCCGCTCTCGCGGTCCAGCAGCGCAATGAGCAGGTTGAGGAGCCGCTCCGCCGACGCTGCGGTGGAGCGGCCCGAGACCGAACCTGAGGATGGGGGCATTTAGCGAACGTCGAGCAGATCGACCACGAAGATCAGGGCCTCGTCCGGGCCGATGGCACCGGGCGCGCCCCGCTTGCCGTACGCCAGCTCCGAGGGGATTTCCAGCCGACGGCGCCCGCCCACCTTCATGCCCAGCAGACCCTGGTCCCAGCCCTGGATGACCTGGCCGATGCCCACGGTGAAGTCCAGGGGCTGGTTGCGGTTCCAGGAGGCGTCGAATTCCTCGCCGCCCGAGTAGGTCACACCCACGTAGTGGCAAGAGATGTTGTCGCCGGCCTTGGCCTCGCGACCGGTGCCCGGGATCTCGTCCGAGATGCGCAGTTCCGTGGGGACCGGATCCTGCGGGAAATCGATGTCCGGCTTGGAACGATCCAAGTTGCGCTGTCCAAATGACACGTTCATGGCCTTTCGTAGCGTCCGACCCCGGTGCGGGGCCCGTCCAGACGACCAGTTTACTGATCCGACGCGGACGCCGCTGGCGTGGGGCTCGCTGCGGCGCTGGCTTCCTCCGAGGGCTGAGAACTTGCGCTCTCTGACGGTGTCGCGGATTCGCTGGGTGCGGGTTCGGGCGTGGGAACGGCACCCAGAATATCCACCACGAACACGAGTGAGCCCGCCGGGTACTCCGAGTCCTCGCCCAGCTGGTCCTCGGTTCCGTAGGCCTGATCGGTCGGTACGACCAGCAACACGCGGGAGCCCACTTTTTGGCCCTTGAGACCTTCCTTCCACCCCTCGATCACGTTGTCGAGCGGGAAGGAGGCGGGGGTGTCCGTGTCATAGGAGGAATCGAAGACCTCGCCGTCCGCCCAGCGCACGCCCACGTAATTGGCGACCACGGTGTCCGTGTCCGAAACCTCTTCGCCGTCACCTTCGATGAGTACCTCCGTCTGGAGGTCCTTGGGTTCATCGCCGGAGGGCTTCTCTATGGTGGGTGTGCCCTGATCGTCCTGGGTCACGGTGGGCATTTTCTCCGAGGTGTCCGACATGTCTTGGTTGAGCGGCGCCAGGATCTTCTTGGCCACCTGGTACACCTCGACCGATGTGGACTCGTCCCCCGCGGCACCGCTGGTGTCCGGGGAACTGTAGGCGATGATCGCGCCTTCCTTGGCGTCGAGCAGGGCGTCGTACATCTGCGGTATGGCCTCCTTGAGCTCGTCGTCCAACTTGAGTACCTGGCCGGCACCCTGGCTGTACGTGTCGCCCAACGAGGACCCGTCCGAACCCTTGAACAGGGCGGCCTGCAACAGGACGTTGTCGCCCTCGGCCAAGTCCTCGCCCTCGCCTTCGCGCAACACCTTGGTCTCGGCCTCACTCACCTGGAGGGGGGTTTCGAAGGAGACCGACGGTGCCGTGCCCTCGGACGGGTCCTTGGACAGTTCCACCGAATCGATTTCGGCACCGCCGCACGCGGTCAACATCAGGGTCAGGGCCAGGGCGGTGCCCGCGGCCGGAACAATCTTTCGCAAAGGAGGATCACCTTTCAACACGACTGGGAACGGGGAGAACTCGGCCACCAATCTAAGGGACGCGCTTGAAGATCAGCTGATACTCCACCGGCCACACCCGTGGGGTTATGCGTGAGCCGTCAGGACGCGGCCAGGGCCCGGACCTCGGCAATCAGCTCATCCGCGTCGGGTTGGGACGTGGCGAACGGGTCCTTGCACATCACGGTGCGTTGGTTGTGGGAACCGTTGAGCTTGAGGTGCACCCAGTCCACGGTGTAGTTCTCCCCCGCGTCCAGGACGGCCCGGATGAACTTGCCGCGCAGGCTCGCGCGCGTGGCCGGAGGGTGCATGACGGCGGCCTGGGCGGCGTCGTCGGCTACGAAGGTGGCCACGGCACCGCGGCGGCTGAGCATGCGGAACAATCCGTGCGTGGGTGAGGTGTCGTGATAGGCGAAGTCCAACTGCAGCAGCCTCGGATTGGCGTAGTCCATGCCGTGGGAGGAGGCGTAGGAGTCCAACAATTTTTTCTTGATGGCCCAGTCCAGTTCGGTGTCCACCAGGTCGAAGCGCTGTTCGGCCACCGCGCGCAGACCGCGCTCCCACAGTTCCAACACCCAATCCACGCGATCGTGGTGCGCACCGTGACGTTCCACGAAATGGGTCACGGCCTGCACGTACTCGAGCTGCAGGTCCACGGCGGACATTGTCTCGCCGGAGGCCAGCTCGAGCTGAGCCCGTCCCGTGAGGTCGTGCGAGACAATGCGCAGCGCGGCCGCGGGATCCGCGAGGGTGCGGTCCGGGAGGATCTTTCCCGCCTCGATCATGCGCAACATGAGATCCGTGGTGCCGATCTTGAGTGCCGTGGTGGTCTGGGACATGGACGAGTCGCCGTTGATCACATGCAACCGGCGGTAATGCTCGGCGTCAGCGTGGGGTTCGTCACGGGTGTTGATCATGGGCCGCGAGCGCGTGGTGGCGGAGGAGGAGCCCTCCCAAATGTGATCGGCGCGTTGGGAGAACGAGTAGCTGGGCCCGTGGGAGCCGTCGCCCAGGGTGAGGCCGCCGAAGTCCGCCGGCCCGTTGGGGTGGACCCGGCCGGCGCCCACCAGAATCTGGCGGGTCACCAGGAACGGGATGAGCACCTGCACCAGGCGCGCGTATTCGGTACGGCGCGAAATCATGTAGTTCTCGTGGGAACCGTAGGAGTTCCCGGCGGAGTCCACGTTGTTCTTGAAGAGGTGCACCGTGCCGCCGGTGCCATCCTCAACCAATTCCTGCTGGAGCTGCTGCCGCAGGTCGTCCACGATCAGCTCACCGGCCATGTCCTGGGCGACCACGTCCTGGAGGGAGGCGGTCTCCGCGCTGGCGTACTCCGGGTGCGAACCCACGTCGAGGTAGAGCCGGCCGCCGTTCGGGAGGAATACGTTGGACGCCCTGCCCCACGCGAGCACGGGCGCGAAGAGGCGCCGCGCGGTCTCGTCGGCTCCCAGGCTGTGGCCCTGGGACACACTGTGGGTGATGCCGAACTCGGTTTCGATGCCGTAGATTCTGCGGTCCACGAGCTTACTGTCCGCCCTTCTGGACAAAGCCCTTGACGAAGGCCTCGGCGTTGGTTTCGAGCACGCCGTCGATCTCGGCGAGGAGATCATCGGTGCCTTGGGTGTCGCGCTGTGCCTGTCCCGCGCCCTGCGACGGCGCCGGGGTGCCGTTGTCGGGCAGCTCGGTGTCGTCTTCGCGGCGCGAACCCGATCCGAAAATGCGTTCCTGTGCCATGTGTGTCTCCTGATCTCTCAGTGGTTCAAGTGTCGGGTGCGCTCAGTTGATGCCGGTTCCGGTGACCGTGCCGGGGCGATGTTCGGCTACCCGGTGCACCCACTGTTCAACGTCCGGTGCGTCAAACCATTCCCCGGTGATCTCGCGGGTCAGGTCCAGGGGTTCGGGCATGCCGATCCGGGCGCCCCTGCGGATCCCGGGGAATTCCACGTTCACGCTGTCCCAGCCCACGCTCACCATGGCGGACGGGAAGCGGCGCACTGCGGTGCCGCGGAACCACGCCCGGGTGTCCTCGGGAGGCCGGTCCGCTGCGCGTTCAATGGTCTGGGTATCGACCAGCGTGCGGATCCGACCGGCCGCGGCGAGCCGGTGGTACAGCCCTTTCTCGGGGCGCACGTCCGCGTACTGCAGGTCGATCGCAATCAACCGGGGGTCGTCCCACGCCATACCGTCGCGCTGCCGGTACGCGGTGAGCAGGGCGTACTTGGCGGCCCAGTCGAGCCGGTCGGCCAAGAGGGTCGGGTCCTGGGCGAGGTCGCTGAGCACCTGATCCCACAGCTCCAGCACCTGGTGCGTGTCGCGGTCCAGGCCGTCCGGTGCGAGTTCCCGTTCAAGGCCCACGGCGGCGCGGTGGTACTCGCGTTGAATGTCGACGGCGCTCAGTTCGCGCCCGTCGCGCAGGGCCACGGTCGCGGTCACGGTCGGGTCGTGGCTGACCGTTTGCAGTGCCGCCACCGGATCCACCAGGTCCACGGTGGGCACGCGGTCGTGTTCGATCAGGTTCAACACCAAGGAGGTGGTGCCGAACTTCAATAGCGTGGCCGTGTGGGACAGGTTGGCGTCCCCGATGATCACGTGCAGCCGCCGGTACTTGGTGTCGTCCGCGTGGGGTTCGTCGCGGGTGTTGACGATGGGGCGGTGGATGGTGGTTTCCAGGCCCACGGTGCGTTCGAAGAAATCCGCGCGCTGGCTCAGCTGAAAACCCGGTTGGAAACCGTCCACACCCAGCCCCACGCGACCGGCACCGCACATGATTTGGCGGGTCGCGAAGAACGGCAGCAGTGCCGCGGCGATCCGGTCGAAGGCCACGGCGCGGTCCACCACATAGTTCTCATGGGCCCCGTAGGACACGGACTTGTTGTCCGTGTTGTTCTTGTACAGGTTCACCGCAGGCGTTCCGGTGTTCTCCGCACCCCGGGCGAGGTCCGCGACGGCGCGGGCGGCCACCACATCCCCCGCGGCATCCCACGTGAGAGCGTCCAGCGGCGTGGTGACCTCCGGCGAGGAGTACTCCGGGTGCGAGTGGTCCACGTACACGCGCGCCCCGTTGGGGATCACGGTGTTCATGATGACCTTCCGCCAGTCCATGTCCTCGGTGTACATCGCGGATTCGGTGATCGTCTCCGCCGCGATCTCCTCGGCCGTGAGAACGGGAGCCCGATCGGTCAGCTGCGACGGGTGGGCGCGGTCGCGGCTCATCGTGTACCCGCGGGCGTCGGACAGCGGGGACTCCGAGCCGTAATCCCAGCCGGTACCCACGTGCGGTTGCCCATGAGACGAGTGGGAACCGGACTGTTCCCGTGACAGTTCTCCGGCCACCCGAAGCGCGTACCCGGTCACCACCCGGGTGGAGAGCACCGTGGCGTTGGCCTGGGGTTCGCCCACGGCCAGAACACCGAATTCGGTTTCACTGCCCATGACCCGGCGGACACTCATGAGCGCTCCCCCTCAAGGGGAGCGGCGGTGCCGCGGTGCACGGCAATCCGAACGTCCTGGATCGTGTTGGCCCGCCGGCCCGTCAACCGCGCCCAGTCCTCCGGGTCCGCGGTGTTGGGAAGGTCCTGCTGCTCGTAGAACTCCTCGTCCACGGCATTGACCAGGTGCTCGCGGGTCAGGCCCCGCTCGCCCGTGGTCAACAGGGTCTTGATGGCCTGTTTCTTGGCGCGGTCCACCACGTTGCGGATCACCGCCCCGGAAACGTAGTCGGCGAAGTACAGGGTTTCCTGGCCACCGTCCCGGTAGCTGATGGTCAAGAACTCCGTGGCTGCGGTGCGATCGTACATGTGGGCGATCGCTGCGTCGATCAGCTGATCGGCGGCGGCTTCCCGGGAGCCCGCCGCGGCGACGTCGGCTTCGCGCAGGGGAAGTTCGGGGGTGACGTAGAGCGTGAATATTTCGCGCGCGCCGTGGCGATCGGGGCGGTCGATGCGGATCTTCACGTCCAGGCGGCCGGGGCGCAGCACGGCGGGGTCGATCATGTCCTCGCGGTTGGTCGCACCGATCACGATCACGTTGTCGAGCTTCTCCACGCCGTCGATCTCGGTGAGCAGCTGCGGCACAATGGTGGTTTCCACGTCCGAGGACAGCCCGGAGCCGCGCACGCGGAACAGCGAGTCCATTTCGTCGAAGAACACCACCACGGGCACGCCGCGGGCGGCCTGTTCGCGGGCGTTGGCAAAGATGGAGCGAATCTGACGTTCGGTCTCGCCCACGTACTTGTCGAGAAGTTCGGGACCCTTGATGTTCAGGAAATACCCGAGGGCGCGAGCGCGACCCGCCTTGGCCGCGCTGCGTTCGGCCAGCGAGCGGGCCACGGCCTTGGCGATCAGCGTCTTACCGTTACCGGGCGGGCCGTACAGCAGGATGCCCTTGGGCGGGCGCAGTCCGTGGTCGCGGTACAGGTCAGGGTGCACGTAGGGCAGTTCCACGGCGTCGCGGATGGCCTCGATCTGGGTGCCCAGCCCGCCGATGTCCGCGTAGCTGACCTCGGGAACCTCCTCCAGCACCAGCTGTTCCACGTCCGTGCGTGCCACGTGCTCCAGGGCGAAGCCGGTGCGGTGGTCCACGGTCACTGCGTCACCGGGTTTGGGCCGGTCGCGGCGCAGCGCACCGGAGAGCAGCATGACGCGTTCCTCGTCAGAGCGTCCCACGGTCAGCACACGGTCGTGGTCGACGATTTCCTTGATGGTGGCCACCTCGCCGGTGCGCTCGTAGTCGAGGACGGCGGCGACCACGTAATTCTCGTTCAACAGCACCCCGATCCCCGGTTCACACGCGCTCAAGGACACGAGCGGGCTCACGGCCACGCGCATCTTGCGCCCGGACACCAGGACGTCCAGACTCGCCACGGTGATCACGGGCCCGTCACCGGTGGCGGTGCCCACGGGTTGCTGACCGGGGTTGACCTGCTGCACCACGCCGAAACTCATCGGCGGCACGGCCTCCGCGGCGAGCGTCTGTTTGAGCTTGACGATCTCCTGCCGGGACGCATCCAGCAGGCGCACCAATTTCTGGTTCTGCGATCCCACGCCGGCCAGTTGCTTGTCCAGGTTGCGCTTCTGCTCGCGCAGCATGTTGATCTGCCGCTGCGTGTTGTCGGCGGCCCGGTTCTCGGGGGTGGCATCACTCATGGCTGGTGTCCTCCGTGCTCTGCGGGGTGTTCTCCCGCCGTGAGTCGGGATCGATCTGCGCCGTGGCCAGGGCGGCCTGTTCGGCCAGGTTGGTGGCGTCGCGGCCTGCGCGGCGCAGCTTGCGGTCGGAGACGATCCGCTCGCCCAGGGCCACGGGGGTCCAGGCCTGCAGATCTTCTTCGGTGTAATCGCTCTTGGACGCGCGGCGTTTGGGGGCCAGGCGCACGGCACCTTCGGCGAGTTTGCGGGACTGGATGAGGAATCCGGTGTGCGCGACCATGCGGTGATCGGGACGCACCGCCAAACCCTCCACGTGCCAACCGCGCACCATGGTCTCGGACGCCTCGGGTTCCGTGTAGCGCCCGTCCGCGCGCATCGCCTCGGCCACGCGCGACAACTGGGTCACGGTCGCGACGTAACACATTACGACGCCGCCCGGGGCCAGCACGTGGGCCACGGCGTCGAGGCATTCCCACGGGGCCAGCATGTCGAGGACCACGCGGTCCACGGATCCCGGTTCCTCGACCTCCGGCAACTGCTCCGCAAGATCTCCGAGGGTCAGCGTCCAGGCGGGGTGCGGGCCGCCGAACATGGTTTCGATGTTGCCGCGGGCGATATCGGCGAACTCTTCACGGCGTTCGAAGGAGTGCACCGTGCCCTCGTCCCCCACCGCACGCAGCAGGGAAATGGACAGTGCGCCCGAGCCCACACCGGCCTCCACCACGCGCGCTCCGGGGAAGATGTCCGCCATGGTCACGATCTGGCCGGCGTCCTTGGGGTACACCACGGCCGCACCGCGGGGCATGGACAGCACGAAGTCCTTGAGCAGCGGACGCAGCGCCTGGAACTGGATGCCACCCGAGTTGGTCACCACGGTGCCCTCCGGGGCGCCGATCAGTTCCTGATGTTCCAGCACGCCTCGGTGGGTGTGGTACTGCCCGCCCTCGGCCAGCGTGATGGTCGTGATGCGGCCACCGTCATCGGTCAGTTGCACGCGTTCGCCCACGCGCAAGGGTCCCCTCCGATTAGCGGCGCCCCGGACGGGTGCTGCGGGCTGGGCGGGTGCTCGGCGTTCGTGCGACTGCTCGGTCATGTGCTCGCTTTCACGAAAAGGTGGTCTGTCGGTTCCCGGGCGGTGGCACGCGGCCCCGCCGGGCTCAGCTACGGGTCATTGTCTCACCGTGGCCCGTGGGAGGCCTCATCGGCCGGTGATGTGGCGGGCGATGTCCCGGTGATGCACCACACCGACCACGGCCCGGTCCGGGTCGAGCACGAGCACCCAGGGGAAGCCATTGATTTCCAGGTGCCGCAGGAGGTCGTCGCCTCGCTCGTCGGCCGGCGCCGTGGCCGTCGCGGGTGACCATTCCATGACGTCGCCCACGGGCGTACTGGCGCGCACATCGTCCGACACGGTGGCCGCTCGCTGTGGGCTGAGCACGCCCACCCGACCCGAGGCGGCGTCGCGCGCCACGACGTCGGGGGTCCAGCCGCTGTATCCCTGGCTCGTGAGCGCGAGAACGGAGGCGTCCACGAGAGAAAGCGCGGTGTCCGGGGAGAATTCGAGCGCGGGACGCGCGATGGTGGAGGCGCGCAGGGGGCGAACCCGTCCCAGCACCCGCGCTTGTTTGAGCGCTTGCGTTGCCCCCGTGAAAATGAAGGCGGCAATCATGAACATGATGAGCAGCGTGATCGGCGAGCGCCAGAGGCCCTGGAACAGAACCCACACGAGGATCAGGACGGCCAGTCCGCGACCGCACCAGGCCGCCACGGTGGTTCCTTTGCTCTCCGAACCGGTGAGGCGCCAGATGAGGGCCTCGACCACGCGACCGCCGTCCAACGGTAGGCCGGGCAGCACATTGAACAATCCCAGGATCCAATTGGCCAGCACCAGTAGCTGCAGCAACGCCCACCCGGGGCCGGCGTTCTGCGCGGGGGCCAGGAGCATGAGCGCGGTACCGATGCCCGCCAGGATGATATTGGCGATCGGTCCCACCAAGGACACCACCGCCGTGGATCCCGGTGAGGCACGGACGGCGCCGAAGGTCGTGTGGCCACCCATCAGGGTCAGGACGATGCGGCCCACCGGCCAGCCCGCGGCCCTGCCCACGAGTGCGTGCGCCAGCTCGTGGACGAGCACGCTGAAGGCCAGCCCCAGGGCGAACCCGAAGGCCACAACCAGGTTGAGCCAACCCAGCTCGGGATAGAGCCGCCACAGGACGGGCCCGTAGAGCGCCACCGTCAGGACGGCGATCACGAACCACGACCGGTCCAGGTGGACGTCCACGCCGCCGATGCGTGCCAACCGGAGCCCGCGCGGGGCCGCGGTGGTGGCGCTCATGCCAACTCTCGGGCGGTCGGGCGGGCGGGGTTCGGCGCGGGTTCACAGTGCATGCGCCCATGTTAAGCGGGTCCCCGGGGAAACGGCTGAATCGGGACTCGTGGTACTGCGTCCGCCCGCGCCGTACAGTGGAACGGTGAGCACGTTTGACGAGAAGAATTCGCACCCCCGGGTCGGCCCCTTCGGGGTGGTTCGCGACGGCGCCGACACGGACAAAGTGACCGTGTTGATTGCCGCCTTCGAAGGCTGGAACGACGCCGGCGATGCCGCAACCGACGCCCTCAAACTCATGAGTGAGCACTACGGTGCGCGCGAGGTCTTCGAGGTCTCACCGGATGATTTCTACGATTACCAGTACTCCCGGCCCGTGGTCCGTCGGGGGCCGAGCGGAGAGCCCAAGCTGCAGTGGCCCACCACCAAACTGTCCAAGGCCTCGGTTCCCGGCACCAACCTGGACCTGGTACTGCTGCACGGCTGGGAACCGTCCTACAAGTGGCGCACCTTCACCGCGGAATTGCTCGAACAGGCCACCACACTGGACGTGGACTTCGTCATCATGATCGGCGCGTTATTGGCCGACGTGCCCCACACGCGACCGATTCCGGTGACCCTGACCTCGGACACCGAGGAGCTGCGCGAGGAACTCAACATCGAAGCACCCCAGTACGAAGGCCCCACGGGCATCGTGGGTGTCCTCTCGCACATGGCCGCGCTCGCGGGTTTCCCCACGATCAGCATGTGGGCTGCGGTCCCGCACTACGTGGCCCAGTCGCCCTCGCCCAAGGCGGAACTCGCCCTGGTGCGGCAGTTGGAGGAACTGCTGGGCATATCGCTGCCGGTGGATCCGATCGTGGAGGACTCGGAGGCCTGGGAACGCGGCGTCAACGAGCTCGCCGAAGAGGATCCGGAGGTCGCGGCGTACGTTCGGCAACTGGAAGAGGCCAAGGACACCGTGGACCTGCCCGAGGCCACCGGGGACGCCATTGCCCGTGAGTTCGAACGGTATCTACGACGCCGCGACGACCGCGGGTAGCGCCCCTGCCCCGCGTGGTTACAGTACGACTCCCAGCCGGGACTCGATGAGGTCAATGGCCAGCTGACGGTCCTCCGAGGACGCGCCGGCACCGCGCGCTGCGGCGCCGGCCAGGTTCCGAGCCGCCCACGCATCCACGGCAATCACTGCGGCGGGTGCGTTGAGGTCATCGGCCAGGCCCGCGCGCACGGCCTCGAGGAGCGCCTCGGCACCGGCGGTCTCCGGCTTGGCCGCGGCCGCACGCCACGTGGCCAGACGACGCTCGGCCTGGGTCAGAAGATCGTCGGTCCAGAACCAATCGATGCGGTAGTGGTTCGCCAGGATGGCCAACCGGATGGCGGAGGGGTCCACACCGCGTTCGCGCAGCTTGGAGACCAGCACCAGGTTGCCCTTGGACTTGGACATCTTCTCGCCGTCCAGGCCCACCATGGACGTGTGCACGAAATGCTCGGCCATGGGCTGGCCCGAGAGGGCATACGAGTGGCCCGCACCCATCTCGTGATGCGGGAACGCCAGGTCGGAACCGCCGCCCTGGACCGTGAACGGAGTGGGCAGGTACTTGAGGGAAATCAGGGAACACTCGATGTGCCAACCGGGACGACCGGCACCCAAGGATGCGCCGTCCCACTCGGGCTCTCCCGGGCGGTTGACGCGCCACAGCAAGGGATCGAGCACGTCATGCTTGCCGTCGCGTTCGGGGTCTCCGCCGCGCTCGGCGAACAACGGGAGCATCTCCTCGCGGCTCAGGCCGCACACGTCACCGACCACCCACGCATCGGGATCGGTTTCCTTCAGCTGCCCGGCGGCGTTGACGTCGAAGTAGACGTCCCCGTCGCGTTGCTCGGTGCCGTCCTCGTCCACGCCACCGGGAACGCGGTAGGCCAGACCCCGGTCAATGAGGCCCTCCACCGCGGGCACAATCCATTCGATGGATTCCGTGGCCCCCACGTAGCGGGCCGGCGGAATCACGTTCAGCGCACTCATGTCCGTGCGGAACAACTCGGTCTGCTCTTCGGCAAGCTCACGCCAGTCCACGCCCGTGGCCTCGGCGCGCTCGAGCAGCGGGTCGTCCACGTCGGTGACGTTCTGAACGTACGTGACGTGCTGAGCGGCGTCGTTCCAGGCGCGGATCAACAGGTCGAAGGCCACGTAGGTGGCGGCGTGGCCCATGTGGGTGGCGTCGTAGGGCGTGATACCGCAGACGTACAGACCCGCCTCGTGCTCGGCCGGGAGCTGAACCTTGCGCTGCTGACGCGAGTCGTACACCGACGGCGTGGGGGCTGTTCCGGGCAATTCGGGAACGGGACGTGCGGACCAGGACTTCATACTCACCTTTTGTTCACGGACATGGGTCACTCAAGTTGTCAACGGGTGCCCCCGGCACCCTATTCCCCGGGGTCCAGCGGCTCGGGAATCAGGCGCTGATCATGCCGGCGCCGAGCAGCACGAAGATGCCGGCACCCAGCAGGATCCGGTACCAGACGAACAGGTTGTAGCTGCGTTCGGAAATGTAACGCATGAACCAGCCGATGATGACGTACCCGACCACGAATGCGATCACCGCGGCGACCAGTGTCTGGCCCATGGAGTACACGCCCTCCGGTTCTTGCCCCGTCATGGCCTTGTACAGCTTGTACAGCCCGGAGGCGAACACGGCGGGAATAGCCAGCAGGAAGGCGTAGCGAGCGGCGGCCGCGCGGGTGTAACCCATGAGCAGACCGGCCGTGATGGTGCCACCCGATCGGGAGACACCCGGAATCAAGGCGAGCGCCTGCGCCAGGCCGTAGCCGATAGCGTGTTTGACGGTCAGGTCCTGCAGGACGCGTTCCTGTTTACCCACGTGATCCGCAATGGCCAGGAACAAACCGAAGATCACCAGCATGGACGCGGTGATCCACAGTGAACGGAACTGGCTGTCGATGTAGTCCTCGAGCAGCAGACCCAGGATCGCAATCGGCAGGGAGCCCAGGATGATGAACCACCCCATGCGGGCGTCCGGGTCCTTGCGGGAGACCTTACCGACCAGCGACAACGACCAGTGCTTGATGATCCGCACGATGTCCCGCCAGAAGAAAATCACCACCGCCGTCTCGGTGCCCAATTGGGTGATGGCCGTGAAGGCGGCACCGGGATCCGCGCTGTTGGGCAGGAACTCACCCATGATGCGCAGATGTGCGGATGAGGATACGGGCAGGAATTCAGTCAGGCCCTGGACAATTCCCAGAATGATTGCTTCGATCCAGTTCACGCGACAACTGTACGGCACCCGGGTCCGTAAAACGGGTGAAGAAAGGGCCCACGTGTTCCATCACACGTGGGCCCTTTGCCGCTGGCACGGTGGGCACTCAGTGCCCCGTTCGGTCTAGCGGCGCGAGGAATCCGAGGAGTTCTCGTCCTCGTCGTAGTCGTCTTCGTCAACGAGGTCTTCGTCCATCATCTCGTTGTCCTCGAGCAAGTCCTCGTCGTAATCATCGTCATCATCATCATCGTCATCGTTGTCGTCCGAGTCGCTCTCGTCCTCGGCGAACACGGTGAGGGGGGTCACCTCGTCATAGGCCTCGTACAGGGCCTCTTCATACGCGTCGAAGGCGTCAGCGATCGAGAGGTAGGCCCCGTCCACGGCGGGGTCGTTGTCCGAACGTCGATTTGCGGCGGCGGCCAAGTGTTCTTCGAACGCGTTGACCAAAGTTTGCAGGGCGGCGCGAGGATCATTGCTCATGGGGTAGACGTTAGTCGTTATCGAGGCAGAATGGGAGCAATGAAAGAACAACGTTTGTCCAAGATCGGCTCCGCTCCCACTCACCCGGTGGCCAGCAGGGATGACAGGTACGAGTACCTCAGGCTCACCGTGGCCCCCCGCGAACACGTCGCGGATGCGCGCGCCAGGGTGCGGGAGCACGCAGAGTACGGCAAGTGGGAGCTCATGCGTTCCGTGGTGCTGTACGGCGGTGCCCGCCGCTACGTGATGCGGCGTCGGATCACTCGGGTGACGCGCACGCTCTAACCGATCCGGGGCCTCGCCCACGACGACGCCGCCCGGCCCGCTGCGGTGCCGCCACCGCGCGGTCACCCGCGGTCGTCACGGCCGCCGGTAGCCGCCGCGGATCAGTCCGTGGGGATCGGACCGAGCAGGGACGTGGCCGTGGCGGCGTGCACCGATTCGTTGTCCGAGGGGTGGTACATCCCGGCCAGCACATCACGGTAGAGCCGTTCCAGCTCACTCCCCCGGCGGAACTGCGAACCGCCCGTGGAGCGCAGGGCCAGATCCACGACCTGCCGCGCGGTTTCCGTGGCACGGTGCTTGAGCCCGGAGAACAAGATGAACCAGCGCCCCCCGTGCTGGACCTCCCGGTCGGTGCCCACCGCATCCATGTCGGAGCTCACCTGACGCAATTGAAGTTCCACGCCGTCGCGCAGGATCCCGGCCTCCGCGATGTGCCAACGGATATCGGGGTCGGAGGCGTAACTGGCCCCGCGCGCATGTGACATCCGTGTGCGGCTGATCTCCACGGCCACCTGGATCGCCCGGTCCGCGATCCCCGTGTACACGGACGCGAGCAGCAACTCGAAGCAACCAAAGATGCCCCAGACCACGGGGTCCGGCGATGGCCCCACGGGAATTTCGGTGAGGACGCGCTCGGGTGCCAGCACTGCGCCGTCGAGCACCGTGGTGCACGACTGGGAAGCACGCATGCCCAGCGCGTCCCAATCCTGTTTGATCTCGACCCCCCGCGCACCGCGTTCGAGCACGCCGAAGACCAACGCGTCCGGGGCGTCGGATGCGCGATCGGTGCGCCGGGCGTGCACGAGCAACCTGGTCCACGCGGGTGAAAGCGACGTGAAGATCTTGGTGCCCTGCAAACTCAGCCCGGCCTCGACGGGTTCGGCCGCCGAGGTGGCGTCGAAGAGCACCGAGTCGTTGCCGGCCTCGGAAATACCGAAGGCGAACACCTCACCGGCCACGACTTCTTCGAAGATCCCGCGAGCGCGCGCGTCCCCGCGTTGCCACAGCGTGCGCGCAACACCCACGATCACGTGGTGCATGTTGATCCCCAGGGCGGTCGACGGCGCCGCGGCGGCCAGGCGGCGCTGGGCCATGGCGGCGTCCTGCAGGGAAAACCCCAGGCCCCCGAACTCCTCGGGCACCAGCAACCTGAGATAGCCCGCATCACGCAGGTCCGCGAAGTCCTCGGCGAAGAACTCGTTGCGTTCGTCGTACCCGGCCGCGCGGTCACGGAACGTCTCGAGCATGTGGTCGGGAAGTACGTCGTGCATTGTGCTCACGTGTGTCTCCTTGACGTTGTTCTCAGCGCAGCGGGTCAGCGGCGTCAAAGGTGCGGGCGATCCGATGGGTTGCGAAGAAGGCCTCGTAGCTCTTGTTCCCGTACGCCCCGATGCGCGAGAAGGATGCGGGCACGCTGGGATCCTTGTACCAACCGTCCGTGACATTGGGCCTCATGATGTCCAGGTTGGGCCGGGTTTCGCCGTTGATCCGGAGCTGTTCCCAGGCACCGCCCGTGTTGAGCCACATTTCCACCCAGCCACCGTTACTGGCGTACGCGTACTTGTAGGACTGGATCACGCCCACCCACTGTCCGGTGGGTATCCGCGCCTCGGTGCCCAGCAGCTGAGGCTCATCCCCCATGCGGAACATCAGCCCGCCGTCGGGGTGTTTGACCAGCATGATCCCCAGCAGTGACGGGCCGTTGGACGGAGGCCCGTAGCCACCCGTGTACAACGTGATCCACGTTTGATCGGTGAAGTCGTCATCCAGCACGTAGAACGAGAATCCGTTGAAGTACACGTCATTGTCGTTACCGTGCGCCGCGGCCTTGATAATGGGCTCGGTCTCCACCATGGAACGGGGGAACTCGTTGCCCAGCGTCAGTTCCGGCAGCGAGGTGAATCGTGCCACCTGGCGTCCACCACCCACGGGGTCCGGGACCAAGTGATAACCCAGCCCCTCCCGGTTGTCCTCCGGGATCAGTTTGGCGTAGCCGCTCAGTCCACGCTCATCGATGTTCGCGTCGAACAGCCGGTCCGCCGACAGGTCCTGTTCGGGGGGTTCGTCCTCGACCCACCGGGGGATCTGTGTGGCGACGCCCGCCGCCGTGGCCGCTGCCACCACCCCCGCGGCCGCGATAATCGCCTTTCGGCGCGTGAGACCACCACGCTGGTCGTGGCCCGGCACGGCCTCGGTCTTTTCTTGACGCTCCCCCACGAATAACTCCTAATAGTTGGTCAACAAACGATGCAGAACGCGAGAACCGAATTCCAGCGATGCCACCGGAACTCGTTCGTCCACACCGTGGAACATGCCCGTGAAATCCAATTCTTCCGGCAACCGCAGCGGTACGAAACCGTAGCCGGTGATCCCCAGACGTGACAGGGACTTGTTGTCCGTCCCGCCGCCCAACATGTAGGGCAGCACCACGGCTTCCGGGTCCTCGGCCTTGAGTGAGTCCACCATGGCATCCACCACGTTTCCGGAGAAAGGCACTTCCAGTCCGATGTCCTCGAACTCGGCCTCGAAGGTGATGCCTTCCCCGGCGAGTTCCCGCAATTTTTCCATCACGATCTCGCGCTGCTCCGGAAGGTAGCGCACGTCAAGGGTGCCCTGGGCCGACCCGGGAATCACATTGGTCTTGTACCCGGCGTCCAACATGGTGGGGTTGGCGGTGGTTTGCAGGGTCGAACCCACAAAGCGCGCCACGTGCCCGAGTTCGTCGAGCAGCCGCTTGGGATTGTCCGGGTCGAACTCCACCCCGGTCAGCTCGGTCACCTCGTCCAGGAAGGCCCGGGTGGTCTTGGTCAGCTCAATGGGCCACGTGTACTCACCGATGTTGGCCATGGCCCGGGACAACCGGGTCACGGCGTTGTTCTCGTGCAGCCCGGAACCGTGACCCGCCTCGCCCTTGGCCATCATGTTGAGCCACATCAGACCCTTTTCCGCGGTCTGCAGCAGATAAGCACGTTGACCCCCGATAGTGGCCGAGTAGCCACCCACTTCGCTGAGGGCGTCCGTGACACCGTCGAAAAGTTCGGGATGGTTCTGGGTGACCCACTTGGAGCCGTAGCTCATGCCGGCCTCTTCATCCGCGAAGAAACCGAACACGATGTCGCGCTTGGGCCGTTCCCCGGTGCGGGCCATGTGGCGCATGACCGAGAGCATCATGGCATCCATGTCTTTCATGTCCACGGCGCCGCGGCCCCAGATCATGCCATCCTTGACCTCACCCGCGAACGGATCAACGGACCACTCATCGGCCAGCGCCGGAACCACGTCCAGGTGCCCGTGCACCAGGAGCGCGTCCGCGGAAGAATCGGTTCCCTCGATGCGGGTGAACACATTGGCTCGCTCCGGAGCCGATTCGAAATACTGCGGTTCCAGCCCGACCTCGCTGATCAGGCCCGCAACGTACTCACCGGCCGCTCGCTCGCCCTTGGCATTGCCCCTGGAGTAATTGGTGGTGTCGAAACGAATCAGTTCTTGACAGATCTCGGCGGTTTCGAGTTCCGGGGCTGACTGCCCGGACGCCGTGGAATCCGGTGTCGACATCGTGTCTCCTTCTCCTGGGATCGCTCGGGTGAGACCACCCGACTCGTCGTACATGTGCCTTCAACGGTAGTCCCCGCGACCCCCGGAGGCATTAAAGTCGGCGGCGACCAATCGCAGTCCCTCATATTCCGGACCTTGACGTGCCGGCCACTCATTTCAAATTGCCTCTACTTCGCAGTAGTATCAGCATCGATTGCTTTGAGATTCCCCCCGAATCCCCCCCAAAGGTCTCATGCTGCACGATTCAATGCCACCGCATTCCCCCCGCAATTTTCCGCCCGACGAGCTGCCCCAGGTCGATATTCGCGCGGTCGCCTTTCATCGCTGGCGCACCCTCAAATGGCTGGTGTCCTTTGTCGAACCCCATTCCGGTTGCCCCAGGGAAGGCCGCGCCCGCACCTTCGATGCCGCAGTGCAACTGGCCAGGACGTGGTCCCTGGCCTACCGAGCCGAGCAGTACGGCGGCAGTGTGCTCGCGGCGGACGTACCCTCGATCGACCTCAGTCCCTGGGACGTCCATAAAGATTCGCCAACAATTCAGTGATGATATTGCAGGAGTGATCGCCGCCTCCGTGTTCTCCGTTACTCTGGTGGAACGAACGCCAGGCCGCACCGGCCCTTGACCCATATGGAGGCCAAGATGAGTGGAACCATCACCCTGATCGCCCAAACGTCGGAGACAAACAGCACTAACCCGGTGCCCAGTCGACAGGTGACTGCCGAGGACATTCCGGCGCTGTCGGAACTTTATTTTCAGGCCTACGCGTCATCGCCCGCCGCCATGTCCGAAGAGGACGCCGGGAAGATCATCCAGGGCGTTTTCGACGGCGAGTACGGCCCGTTCTTGCCGGATGCCTCGCCAGTGGTCGAGGACGACGACGGCCAGGTCATTGCCGCCGCGATCGTGCTGGAACAACGCAAAGGCGACGACCTGCCCACGGTGCCCTACTTGTTCGAACTGTTCACGGCGTCGTCCCACCGCCGCCGCGGGCTCGCGGAACAATTGGTCCGCGAAGCCATGACCAAGCTGTACGGCCAGGGCTACGAAGAGGTCTGCCTACGGATCGCGGAGGACAACTCCGCGGCCCTGGCCCTGTATTTGACGCTGGACTTCAACCGTTGGATTCCGGACAACGACGATCTCTGAGCTAGGGGTCAGAACTCCAGTTCACGCTGCGCGGGCGGAACTTCTCGCGTGTCCGTGTGGCTGGCCCAGCGGACGGTGACCTCGAGCAGACGCAGGTTCTCGGGGTCATTCGTCTCTGTGGCACCAGGATGCTGGGTGGAGAGAACCTCTGCCGCCGCGGCCACCTGGGTGTCGTCCAACACGGCCGCCTCACCCTCGAGCTGGACCTCTTGGGCGCCGTCATTGACGATCACCATGGAAACCCGGGGGTCGGAGGTGATGTTGGTGAACTTGCGGGACAGGGCGTTGGTTCCCAGAATGATGCGTCCGGTGTCGTTGACGGCCACGTGCACGTAGGCGGATTCGGGATAGCCGGTTCCACTGTTGCTCGCGATCACGCCGGCTCCCGCGCGGCGCACGAAATCAATCAGCCACCGGCTGTCTTCCGAAATGTTCTTGCCCAGTTCCACCATGACGTCTCCTACCGGATTGTGCCTGTATCTGACACTGTCCACTGTAGGTTGCGGCCGCTCCGGTTCCCGGGGCGGCACCCCAGCACGCGGTATTAGAGCAAAGTGTTAAGCGGCTCCACCAGATGGGGTCCCTGCACGGCCACGGACCCCACGTCGGTGGTGACCGGGTGCATGCGCCACTGCCCGGCGACATCGTAGGCCTCCGAAATGGCCCGAGCCACCACATCGTGCGTGCGCTCCGTGTCCGGTGTGATCCATTCCGGCACCAGGTCGCTGCTCATGCCCATGGGCAACCGGTTGTGCAAGTGACCCAGGGCCGCGAGGTGCTCATTCTCGTTGTCGGAATCGGGTGCCTCGCAGGTCAGGATGGAACACGACAGCAACCACTGGCTTTCGCCCTCTTTGCCCGAGCGGGTCTGGCCCTCGCGGGCACCGGCCAATTGTTCCTCCGGGACCTTCCACCATTCGTAGATGCCGGCGAACCAGATCATGTGCTCCTCCGGCGGGTGCACGAAGTACGGCTGCTTCTTACCCTTGCCCTTGGCGCCACCCGTCGAAGCCGCCGGGGCCAGCCACTCGTAGTATCCGTCCGCGGGGATGGCGCAGCGGCGGGACTTGATGGCAGCGCGGAACGAGGGCTTTTCCTGGACCGTCTCCGAGCGGGCATTGAACATTTTGGAGCCCACAGCGATGTCCTTGGCCCATGACGGAACCAGCCCCCAGCGTGCCGCGTGAAGTTCACGGTGCAGGGCGCCCTGGTCGTCCAGGCGTTCCAGCAGGATGGGCACGGTCTGGGTGGGCGCCGTGTTCCAGTTGGCACGCACGTGGTCCCCGGCGAGGGTTTCATCGACCTCTGCGTCGAATTCCAAGGCGAGCTGACCCGGGGTCCTGGCAATGACGTAACGGCCGCACATGGGGTGCCCCTAACTGTTCTGGATGGATCCGTAGCCCATGTACCGGGAGTACATGGTGTACACCTGCAACAATGCGTCTTCGACCTGGGAGACCGTGGTTCCGGGGCGGACATCATCCACGGCGCCGGCGGTTGCCGGGTCCCATTCCACGCCCAAGGCCGAATAGACGTCGGTGAGGACCGAGCGGATCGGGTCGGAATGTTCCACCACGATCACACTGGAGAAGTACCAGGCGCCGGCCACGACCCGTTGGGCGGTGCCCGCAAGTTTCACCGGCCGGTTCGGGTCCTGGGCGGTGCGCGGCGCGTGCACGCTGTACTCCCCCGCGCAGTATTCGCCGGGGATCTCGCCCACATCGGCGGGGATGTCCAGGTGTTCGAGGGCGGCCACGATCATGTCGCCGAACAGTCGGTAGCGGTCCTGGATGCCGGTCTTGGGGTCCGGATCGGGTTCAATGTGGTCCACGATCAGGCACCCGCCGTGATAAGCGGCCGCGCGCCCGCCGACCCGGCGCACCAAGGGAGCGAACCCGGCGTCGAGCGCGGACCTTCGTGCCCGGGTGAAGCCCGGGTTGAGTTCGTCGCGGCGACCGAACGCGACAGTGGGGCGGGGTTGGTAGATCCGCAGGATGGGCCCGGTGTTCGACGACCGAGCGGCGTCGAGAATCGACAGGGAACGGCGGTAGTCCTGCTCGGCACCTAGGGACTCGCGCTGGCGTATAAGTTTCATGCTGCGCCCCACTTTAGTTGCTCCGCCGGGCGCTCCCGGTCGACGACGCCGCTTAGTCACCTTACGCAGCCCAGGCCACCGTGGATCCGCTATGCCACTGCGGCGGTACGCGATGCGCGCCGGGCCTGATGTCATGGCGCATCGGGTGAATGGCAACGCCCGATTTCAACGGACCGTACGCCTGCGCGGCGGCCGTGGCGGCTGCCAGCAACGCGTAGTCGTCCAGTAGTTCGCGTGAGTCGTTCATGGCCAGGATCTTCTCGCCGGGGTCGGCGGTCTGTGTCACGGGCACGAACCGACGGACGCGATGCTGCCCGCGGGCCAGCCGGTTCTTCTCCTGACGAGACAGGAGGGAGGTGTCAGGGTGGGTGAGGTACCACGCTTGGGCGCCGCGCAGCACACGGGTCAGCAGTGATACGTGAAATTCCGCCACGGTGCCACCACCGTGCATGACGGAACCCAGTGCGGACAGTTCATGGGACGTGAGGGCGGACGGTGTCCGCGGGGAAGTGAACGTCAACATGTCATCCTCTCGACGATCGATAGATCGAGGCT
>NZ_JAUNPE010000016.1:25077-28479 GCF_030536815.1 Kocuria sp. | reverse complement strand
TCAATGGCTGACAACACCACTGCAAGCACCGAATCCACCGGACTCAACCAGGCTGCGCGTGAAGCGCTCGACAACGCACCCACCACGCACCAGCGCCTCCTGGACTGGGTTCGCGACATGGCTGAAATGACCCAGCCGGACGCCATTCACTGGGCAGATGGTTCCGAGGAAGAATGGAACACGCTGACCACCGAGCTCGTGGACGCCGGCACGTTCGTTCGGCTGGACGAGGAAAAATTCCCCAATTCTTTCGCCGCTTTCTCCGATCCGGATGACGTAGCCCGTGTCGAGGAGCGCACCTTCATCTGCACCAAGACTCCCAAGGGAGCCGGTCCCACCAATAACTGGGAAGACCCCGCGGTCATGAAGGAAACCTTGATCGGTAAGTTCACCGGGTCCATGCGCGGGCGCACCATGTACGTGATTCCGTTCGTGATGGGCAGCCTGGAGGCTGAGGATCCCAAGTACGGTGTGGAGATCACCGACTCCGCTTACGTGGTGTGCTCCATGCGGATCATGGCCACCATCGGCACTCCGGTCTTGGACAAGATGACCCGCGACAACGCGTTCTTCGTCGAGGCCCTGCACTCCCTGGGCGCTCCGCTCGAGCCCGGTGAAGAAGACGTCCCGTGGCCGTGCAACCCGTCCAAGTACATCGTGCAGTTCCCCGAGGATCGCGCCATTTGGTCCTTCGGCTCCGGTTACGGCGGTAACGCGCTGCTCGGCAAGAAGTGCTACGCGCTGCGCATCGCATCTGCAATCGCGCACGACGAGGGCTGGCTGGCCGAGCACATGCTCATCCTGAAGATCACCGACCCGGAAGGCGAAGCTCGCTACATCTCCGCGGCCTTCCCGTCCGCTTGCGGTAAGACGAACTTCGCAATGCTCGAACCCACCATCGACGGCTGGAAGGCCGAGATGGTCGGAGACGACATCTCCTGGATCCGCTTCAAGAACGGTCAGGCGCGCGTGGTCAATCCCGAGGCCGGCCTGTTCGGTGTGGCTCCGGGTACCGGCTGGTCCACCAACCCCAACGCCATGCGCGGAGTGGCGCGCGGCAACACCATCTTCACCAACGTTGCGCTCACCGACGACGGCGGCGTGTGGTGGGAGGGCATGACCGACGAGGTCCCCGAGCACCTGACCGACTGGAAGGGTAACGACTGGACCCCGGAGTCCGGGCGTCCGGCCGCGCACCCCAACTCACGTTTCTGCACCCCCATCAAGCAGGTCGACATCCTGGCCGAAGAGTACGACGACCCCGAAGGTGTACCGCTGTCTGCCATCATCTTCGGTGGCCGCCGCAAGACCACCGTGCCCCTGGTCTCCGAGTCCTTCGGCTGGGAACACGGTGTCTTCCAGGGTGCGACACTCTCGTCCGAAACCACCGCCGCGGCCAAGGGCGCGGTGGGTGTGGTTCGTCGCGACCCCATGGCCATGCTCCCCTTCATCGGCTACAACGCCAATGACTACCTCGAGCACTGGCTCGACACCGGCGCCCGCGTGGGTGAGGAGAACATGCCCAAGATCTACTACGTGAACTGGTTCCGCCGCACCGCGGACGGTGGCTTCGCGTGGCCGGGCTTCGGCGAGAACTCCCGCGTGGTCAAGTGGATCGTCGAGCGGCTCAGGGGCACCGCGGGTGGTCAGGAAACCCCCGTGGGCGTTGTTCCCGCCAAGGAGGACCTGGACCTGAGCGGCCTGGACATCTCCGATGAAGAACTCGACGCCGCACTGCGCGTGGACAAGGACGAGTGGCTGGCGGAGCTGCCGGGTATCGACGAGTGGTTCCACAAGCTCGGCGATGTCCCGGAGGTCATCCTGGAGCAGCGCGCGGGTCTCGAGGAGCGCCTCAAGAGCTCCTGACCCGGACGTGGACCGGCCCGGCCGGCCACTGTCCCCGTGAGGTAGTCACGCCGTGCACGTCACTCTGCGGAGGAGTGGCGGGCGCGGCGTTTCCATGTGCGTTTCCGGTCACCGCTCGCGGGTGGCGATCCGCTACGGAGGCCACCACCTGTGTAGCGCGGAGCGCAATGACACGTCAGTGAAGATGCGGGCGGGTCAGCGCCGCGGAATTTTCCAGTGCAACTAACGGTTATGACAAGGTTTGCTACATCTACTGGATTCAAGCCCGGAGAGGAGGCCCGCGACGTGAAGCTGACGGCTTTTTCGGATATTTCCCTGCGAGTGCTGCTCCTGATGGGTGGTCTGCCGGAGGGCACTCTGCTGTCCACCCAGCGCATTGCCGAAGGGGTGGGTGCCCCCTATCACCACGTGACCAAAACCGTGGCGAAACTGCGCTCCATGGGTCTGCTCGTCTCACTCCGTGGCCGGTCCGGGGGTGTGAGTGTGACGGAAGAGGGCCTGCGATCAAGTGTGGGTTCCGTACTGCGCGAGCTCGAGGCCGACACCGCCATGGTCGAGTGTGAAGCCGATGAGGCGGCCTGCCCTCTCAATCACGGCTGCCGGTTGCGCGCCGCACTGGCCGGGGCGCGCGAGGCCTTTTATCGCGAGCTGGACGATGTCACCATTGCCGATCTGGTCAACGAGCGCCAAATAGGCAAGGTGGCGGTCAGCATCGGGCTGGCACCCCCGGAAGACTCTTTCATCTGAGAGTTAGATTACTTGTATTTAGGATGCTAGATTTCGGAACACAGGGTTTCCCACCTAAGGAGCAGCCGTGCTGTCTGAAAAGTCTCGCCCCGTCATCGAACAAACCATTGGTGTGATCGCCGAGCGGATCCCCGCGATCACGCCCGAGTTCTACAAGTCCATGTTCAACGCCCGCCCCGATCTGCTGGACGGCATGTTCAGCCGCTCCAACCAGAAGAACGGCACTCAGCCGCAGGCGCTGGCCGGTTCCATCGCGGCCTTTGCCTCGCACCTGCTGAAGAATCCGGATTCCTACCCGGACGAAGTGCTCTCGCGCGTGGCCCACAAGCACACGTCTTTGGGTCTGCTGCCCGATGAGTACTCCACCGTGCACGAGCACCTGTTCGGTGCCATTGCAGCCGACCTGGGCGATGCCGCGACTCCCGAGGTCGTTGCCGCGTGGGACGAGGTCTACTGGCTCATGGCGGACGCCCTGATCAAGCTGGAGAAGGGTCTTTACGGTCAGCAGGCCAATGACGTGATGTTTGCACCGTTCAAGCTGATCTCGAAGGAAGACATCGCCAAGGACGTCATCGCGTTCGAGTTCGAACCCGCTGATGACACCCCGTTGACCCGCCCGATCCCCGGCCAGTACGTGACCATCCAGGTCAAGGTCAAAGACGGCATCCGGCAGCCTCGCCAGTTCACCCTGGTGCCCTCTCAGGAGGGCCACCGTCGCGTGGTGATCCGTAAGGACCCCCAGGGCGAGGTGACCCCCATTTTGCATGAGGACATCAACGAGGGGGACAT
>NZ_JAUNPE010000016.1:0-24977 GCF_030536815.1 Kocuria sp. | reverse complement strand
ACCCCCAGGGCGAGGTGACCCCCATTTTGCATGAGGACATCAACGAGGGGGACATCCTGGAGATCTCCAACCCCTACGGTGACGTGGTCCTGGACGAGGGGCACGGCGCGCTGGTGCTCGCTTCGGCCGGTATCGGTACCACCCCGATCGTCTCGTTCCTGGATCGTCTGGCCAAGGAAGGCTCACAGCGCAAGGTCACCGTGCTGCACGCGGACCATTCCCTGGACCGTTGGCCGGGTCGCCAGATCATGGAGCGCCTGGTGGACAGCCTGCCCAACGCGCAGATGATCACCTGGATGGAGACGCCCGGTGAAGGCGATCACGAGGGCTTCATGGACCTTTCAGAGGTCGACCTGGACATCGACGAGGACACCACCGCGTTCATGTGCGGGCCCCTGCCCTTCATGAAGGGCCTGCGATCGCAGCTCATTGAAAAGGGCGCCCCGGGCCGGAACATCCACTACGAAATCTTCGGTCCCGACCAGTGGATGCTGCACGACGAAGCCCGCAAGGCCAACGTCTAAGGGATTTTCTCACCTCCACGCCCCGGCCGGCCGGGGCGTCACCCTCGATCGACGACGCCGCACGGGAAGTCCCGTGCGGCGTCGTCGTCGTGTGGAGTGCGAGCGAGACCCGGATTCTCAGCCCTGACGCACCAGACCCAGCACCGTGTCCCGGACCCGCTCCATGGTGGCGGTATCCGGAGCCTCCACGTTCAGGCGCAGGAACGGCTCGGTGTTGGACGGACGCAGGTTGAACCACCAGCCCTCACCCGGGTGGGTGAAGGTGGTGCCGTCCATGTCCTCGACCGTGACGGCGGGGCCGTGTTCGGCGTAGTGTGCGCGCACACGATCCACCGCAGAGGCTTTGTCCTCGATCTCGGAGTTGATCTCGCCGGACGCCACGTAGGGGTCGTAACGGTCCATCAGATCGCTCAGGGTGCCCTGCTGCTCACCGAGGGCCGCCAGCACGTGCATGGCCGCGAGCATTCCGGTGTCCGCGTTGTAGAAGTCCTTGAAGTAGTAGTGGGCGGAGTGCTCACCACCGAACACGGCCTTCTCGGAGGCCATCACGGCCTTAATGAACGAGTGCCCCACACGGGTGCGCACGGCGCGGCCACCGTTGGCCTCCACGAGCTCCGGCACAGCCTTGGAGGTGATCAGGTTGTGGATCACCACGGGCTGCTCGTCGCCCCCGGCGCGGGCCCGGGCGATCTCGCGTTCGGCCACGATGGCGGCAATGGCCGACGGCGAGACGGGCTCGCCGCGCTCGTCCACCACGAAGCAGCGATCCGCGTCCCCGTCGAAGGCCAATCCGATGTCTGCACCGTGTTCGCGGACCGCAACCTGCAGATCCACGAGGTTTGCCGGTTCGAGCGGGTTGGCGGGGTGATTGGGGAACGTGCCGTCCAGCTCGAAGTACAGGGGCACGATCTCCAGGGGTAAGGCCTCGAGCTCGGCGTCTCCCAGGACCGCGGGAGTCGTCAGCCCGGCCATGCCGTTACCCGCGTCCACGACCACCTTGAGGGGTCGGATCTTGCTGAGGTCCACCAGATCGCGCAGGTAGCGAGCGTAGTCCGCCAGCACATCCCGGCTGGTTTCCGTACCGTGCCGTTCGGCCTGCGGAATCTCACCCGAGTCCAGGTACTGCTGGGCGAGGTCACGGATCTCGAAGAGTCCGGTCTCCGAGGACACCGGGACGGCTCCGGCCATGGACATCTTGATGCCGTTGTAGGCGGCGGGATTGTGGCTCGCGGTGAAGGTCACGCCGGCGCAGTTGAGCGTGCCGCACGCGAAGTACAACTCGTCCGTGGAGATGGTGCCGATCTTGATCACATCCGCGCCGCGCGCCATGGCACCCTGGGCGAACGCGTCGATGAATTCGGGGGAGGAGGGGCGCATGTCTCCGCCCACGGCCACGGTGGTGCCTGCCAGACCGAGCACATCGACGTATGCGGCGCCGGTGGCTCGCACGCTGTCCGCAGTGATGGTGGAGCCCACAATGCCGCGCACATCGTAGGCCTTGAACGAGGAAGAAAGATCTATGGTCACAGGGCCGAATTCTACGTGAGACGGGCCGGTGCCCCGGCAAGGTCCACACGAATCCTCAAGTCCGCTGTGATTGGATGATCTGCATGGCAGAGTTCTTTCGGATGGACAATCCGATTCAGAATTACGCGTGGGGATCACGATCCGTGTTGGCCACCATGCAGGGCAGGCCTGTACCCAGCGAGCAGCCGGAGGCAGAATTGTGGATGGGCGCCCACCCGAGTGCGCCGTCCGTCATCGAGGTGGGGGGACACCCCCGGAGCCTCGTCGATGTTGTGCCGGATCTGCCGTTCCTGCTGAAAATTCTGGCGATTGCCGCTCCGTTGTCCATTCAGGTCCACCCATCGCCCCGGCAGGCCAAGGAGGGTTTTGCGCGGGACAACGATCAGCGGGTGCCCCTCGAATCCCCGTCCCGCAATTACAAGGACGACCGAGCCAAACCGGAAACCGTGGTGGCTCTCACCAATATGTGGTTACTGGCGGGACAACAAACGGGGGCGCAGTTGCGTGAGCTTGCGCAGGAGTTGCGCTTGAACTGGCTGTCGTGGGCGGCCGGCGAGCCCTCGGCGCTGCGAGCGGCGCTGACGCTGTCCGAGGAGCACGCCGCGGATTCCGTTCGAGCGTGCGTGAGCGCAGCAGCCCGGCTGCGCAGGACACGATTGGCGCACCTGCCCGAAGCCAACGACGACGTGGCCTTGGGCCCCACGGCCACCCAGCTGGAACGGGCCGTCCACGTGATTGAGCTGCTGGATCATCACTACCCGGGTGACCCGGGCATGCTCGTGGCCCTGTGCATGAACCTCGTGCACCTGCACCCCGGACAGGCGGTGCACACCCCGCCCCAACAACTGCACGCGTACATCTCCGGAACGGCCGTGGAGATCATGGGTTGTTCGGACAATGTGCTGCGAGCCGGACTCACGCAAAAGCACATGGACGTGCCGGAGCTACTGTCCGTGTTGGCTCCGCAGCAGGCCCCGATCGAGATCCTCGACCCGGATTCCAGCCCCGACGGGTCGGTGTGCTACCCCTTGTGGGACGCCTCCCTGAGCATGGTGGCCGTCCAGGTGCACCGTGAGCACGCCCTACGCCGGCGGATCCCGGGGACCTCCGTGGTGCTGGTCGCCGAGGGAAATGTGACGGCCAGAATCTGCGAGCCGGGGACCTCGGATCATGAATTGCGGGCCGGGCATTCACTGCTGTACTCCGGTGCAGCCGGGTTCGTGGAGTTCGACGGCGAGGGCCTGGTGTTCGTGGTGAGCGGGGGACCCAACCCTAAAGGGGGTGCTCCCAACTCCGAGGATGTCGTTCAATAGGAAGTGAGCGTATTATTTAGTTTCTCATTGGATATTGGAGACCCTCATGGATCGACGAATAGAGCGAACGCGTAAAGCGGTGGTGGATGCCACGGTCGATCTGGTGGCCCGCCGCGGATCCCACGTGGGCATGACCGAAATCGCTCAGGCCGCCGGCGTGAGTCGCAAGGCCGTGTACGAGAACTTCGGTTCACGCGAGCAGGTATTACTCCAGACCACCGTGAATCTCTTACGCGCAGAGCTGTCCTTGAAGGGCGCCGGTACCACCGGAAACGGTGATGTGATGGAGCGGCTCGCCCACACCGTGGTTGAGCACGTGAGTGAGTATCGGGCGTACTACTCCGCCGTGCTCTCCGGTCCGGGTGGCTATCTGGCGGGCAACGCCCTGGTGCTCCAACTTGCCGCGGCGTGCCGGCAACTACGCAACGAACACCATCAGCCCAGCCCTGCAAGCCTTTATGACCGGTTCATGATTCACGGTCTACTGGGTGTGTTGACCGAGGCGCTGGTGGAACATGACAGCGCCGATCTGCATGCCGTGGTGAGCAGGTTGTACAAAGAGTTGGGGGCGTCCAACAAAAACTCGTAAGGAGGACTCGTCGTGACACAGGAATACCGACTCACGGGAGCCGACCGACCCAATGTCCCCATCCCCTCGCTGGCATGGGTCGACAAGGTGTGGAAACGTCGCCTGGCCGTGGTGGCGGTGGTGGCACTCAGTGCGGGCATTGTGGGGATAGTGGCCGGTGATCGGCTGAACCAAACCGGTATCCTCCACAGCGCCTGGCAGTGGCCGGTACTGCTGGCGGGCGCGGCGGCGTCGCTGGGGGGCGTGATCCTGTCGCTCATGCGTGTCGACCAGGTGCCGCGGGTGGGAATGATGGAGGAACGCTCCGTGGGTTCCAAAGGGGTCCGTGCGAGCGCTCGAACCGGCCGTTTGCCGCAGGACACCGCGCATCTGCGGGTCCAGGACTACATGGCCGTGGAAATGGTGCAGTACGGCTGGCCCATGATTCCGGCCCTGGTGGGAATGATCTTGGTGCTCATCGCGCTATGGACAGTGGCACCCGCCGTGGTCATCGCCCTGCTGCTGGTAGCGGTGTGGGCGGCCATCCGAATCAACGGAACGACCACGGCACGGAAGTACTACCGGCTACGGAAGGACTAACCATGTCGAACATCATGATCATCGGAGGCCACGGCAAGGTGGCCCTGCAGCTGAGCCAAATCCTCTCGGGAGACGGACACCGCGTGAACTCGGTGATTCGCTCCGAGTCACAGGTCCAGGACGTCGAGGACCGCGGCGCGACCGCCGTGGTCGCGGACGTCGAGAAACTCGATACGGACGGCCTCAAGGAACTGGTAGCCGGACAGGACGCCGTCGTGTGGTCCGCCGGCGCCGGTGGCGGCGATCCCGAGCGCACGTACGCCGTGGATCGCGATGCCGCTATCCGCTCCATGGACGCGGCTCAGGCCGCGGGCGTCGAGCGCTACGTGATGGTCTCCTACATGGGCGCGGGCCAGGATCACGGCGTCCCGGAGGATGATTCCTTCTACGCGTACGCGCAGGCCAAGGCGGACGCGGACGACCACCTGCGCGAGAGCTCCCTGAAATGGACCATTCTGGGTCCGGGCAAGCTCACCGATGACGAAACAACCGGCATGATCACCACCGACCCGGGCCAGGGGGACGACGCCGTCGACACGGCACGCGGCAACGTGGCCCTGGTTGCCGCCGCCGCATTGGCCGCACCCGACACCACGGTGGGGAAAAAGATTGATTTCGCGGACGGCGACACCGTGATCACCGAGGGCCTGGCGGAGCTCTCCTAGGAGGCGGGCGCCAGAAAATCTCCCATTCCCAGGTCACGCTGGGAGGCACCCCCGGGGTCGTTCTCCCAGCGCTGCCCTCGGGACACCCGGCGTTGCAGGATGCGCCACCCCGCTTCCGTGCGCACCCATTCGTCCAGGTAATCCCCGGAGGCCAAGGTCCGGTCGTGGCGCACGATGAAATATTTACTCCACGACCGAGCACGTTTCCTGCCCTCCGAATCGACGGGGAGGCTGTGGATCACGGTGTCCGTGGTGTAGTGCGGGTGATACGGGCTCACCTGCTCAATGCGCCCCGGAATATCATCCCGGGATCGGGTGTAGTGACCCGGGCCCCCGAACTTCACATCGGCGGTGAAAATACGGGAGAGCTGTTCCCAGTCGCGGTTGTCGATGCAGTGCGCGTACCGTGCCAGGACCTCATGGATTTCAAGCGCATCAACGGCGGCCGGGCGCTCCCACCGAGCGGCACTCATCGGGTCTGCTCCTCACGACGGGGGTGACCGGTGGTCGCGTTGGTTTCCTGGGCACGAACGATGGCCTCGTTGAAGTGCACGAACGTGTAAGGACCCGGAACGTACCCGGCACCGGAACGCTCCGCCTCGCGCACCATGTTCCGTGCGTGGAGCACACGTCGGCAAATGCGCCAACCGTCCGGGGTGCGCACCACCGTGTCCACCACATCGGTACCCACGGCCCGCTGATCGAAGGACACCAGGATCATTCGGCTCCACGTGACCGCGGTGTCCTCGTCAATGGGTTCGATGACGGTGTTGAGCACGTGCACGCTGCCGTACTGGGCCACTTGGGACAGTTCGTAGCCCTGCCGGATCCCCGCGGGCCCGTGCAAGGCCATGGCGGGTGCCAAGTCCGCCACCGATGTGGGGGTGACCATGCGAGGGGCCAGGTATTCGACGTCCTCGGTCACCGCGTACGCCAAATGATCCCATTCACGGTTGTCGATCACATGGGACAAGAAATGCAGGGTTTCCAGGATGTCGAGCCGATCCTGCGGGTCGAGTGCGGGGGTTTCGGACATGGGTGAGGTGACCTTTCACGCGTGCTGCCGAACAACAGCAGTATGTTCTTCCAGAAGTATCTCCTAATCTGGGTCCATGGAGATGCCATCACTGCACCCGCGCGCGTCCGACGACCGTGAACCCGAAGAACTCGATGTCAACGAACCCCTTGCCATGACCGCGGTGGTCCACGGGACCGTGCAAGGCGTGGGATTTCGCTACTGGGCTTGGAGACACGCCGAGAAGCTCGGGCTGGTCGGGCACGCGACCAATAATTCCGACGGCACCGTGACCATCATGGTGGAGGGTCCTCGCTGGGCGGTGCGTGACCTGCTCACGTCCCTCAATTCCAGTGACACCCCGGGTGTCGTTATGACCGTGGACGCCCATTACGGTCCGGTCACCGGCAAATTCACGGATTTCAGTCGACACTGACGTCAGGGCCGTTAACCGTCCGTAAATGTGGTGTCACTACGTTGGACGGACACCATAGGACCAGGGGGTTGACCAGAGCATGAGCCAAGTGCCAGACCGTGTGTTCCAGCAGCGTCGCGAGGTGGCGGCGCAGGCCATGGACGCGGTGCAGGAATTATTCCGCGTGGTGAGCAAGGCACGGACCGCGCAGTTGGATCGCATCAACCGTGTCCGCCCCCGCCACCGTTGGTCCGCCGTGAATCTGGTCGATTACGCCGCGGTGCGCAGCCAGGACGTCCGCCAGTTGCAGGCGGACCTCTCGGAGCTGGGGCTCTCATCGCTGGGCCGCATGGAGGCCGGGGTGGAGGACCACCTCAAGGCGGTGCTGCTGAGCCTGGCGGCCATTGCAGACAAGCCCGAACCCGATCTGGACATGCTCGACGTGGGAATCGACCCCGGAGAGGACCAGGGCGGTGGCCAGGAAACGCTGGTGCGCAACACTGTGCACCTGCTGGGGCGGGCCCCCGAGGACCGAGAGACCCGCATCATGGTCACGTTACCTTCCGAGGCCGCCGGGGACCCCGCCCTGGTCCGGGACATGGTGGCCGCCGGGATGAACGTGGCCCGCGTCAACTGCGCGCATGACGGGCCCGAGGAATGGGCGCGCATGATCGAGCACGTGCGCGCGGCGGCGTCGGAATCGGACAAGGATCTGAGGATCTCCATGGATCTGGGCGGGCCCAAGGTGCGCACCGGGCCGATCGAGCCGGGGCCGCGTGTCGAGAAGATCAAACCCACGCGCGACGCGAGGGGGCACATCACGGAACGCGCTCGACTCTGGCTGGGGAGCTCGCCCCACGATGACTTGCTGCCCAGCGTGCCGGTGAGCCCGGCGTCGTGGTTGACGCAACGTTCGGTGGGGGAGCGGATCCGGCTGCGGGACGCACGTGAATCCGGGCGCTCCCTGCACGTGGTGGCGGTGGAGGACGGTGGTGTGCTGGTGGAATTCGCCAAAACCGTGTATTTCGCCACCGATTTGGTCCTCACGGCCGCCAACGGGGACCGGGCGGTCCTGGGCGAGTTGCCCGAAACCGAGCAGGCGCTGCGGCTGAACATCGGTGACACCCTGCGGCTCGTGCGCAGCCTGGAGCCGGTGCCCGCGGTGAGCCACTCCCCGTTCAGCATTGGGTGCACGCTCCCCGAGGCGTTCGAGGATGTCGAACCGGGGGATCGGGTGTGGCTGAACGACGGCAAGATCGGCGGAGTCGTCCGTTCCGTGACCCCCGACAGCATGGACATCGACGTCCTGCATGCCGGGCCCAATGGCTCCAATCTGAAGGCGGAGAAGGGCATTAATTTCCCGGACACCGAGCTACGGATCCGCTCACTCACCGAGCAGGACCGCCGGGACCTGAAGTTCGTGGCCCGCAACGCGGACATCGTGAACATGTCGTTCGTCCGCAGTCGCACGGACGTCACCGATTTGTTGGACGAACTCACCCGGTTGGGCGCCACCGACGTGGACGTGACCCTCAAGATCGAGACGGTGGGCGGGTTCGAGCAGTTGCCGCAAATGTTGTTGGAGGTCATGCGCTGGAAGGACGCCGGGGTCATGATCGCGCGCGGCGACCTGGCGGTGGAAACCGGGTTCGAACGCCTCGCGGAAGTTCAACAGGAAATCCTGTGGCTGTGTGAGGCCGCCCACGTGCCGGTCATCTGGGCCACCCAGGTGCTGGAGAGCCTGGCGAAAAAGGGTATTCCTTCCCGCGCGGAGGTCACGGATGCCGCCCAGGGCCAGCGCGCCGAGTGCGTGATGCTCAATAAGGGGCCGTTCATCATTGACACGATTGCCGCCCTGTCCTCGATCCTGGGGCGGATGTCGGGCCACGTGATCAAGAAAACGGACCTGCTGCGCAAACTGAACGCGTGGGACGAGTTCGTGAGCGAGAGAGGGAACCACCCGGGAGGGTGAGATACGCGGGAACCCGGCTCGTGCGGCGTCGTCGGAGAGCGAACGCCCGCGCGGTGATCAGCGGGCTGTGCAATAGTTGACGCCAGTGACAGGTGAGACCAGCCCCGACCGATTGAGTACGCCTCGAGGAGTGCACCGATATGGACATGAACCCGCTGAACAAGGCCTTTGACGAGGACGGCAAGCCCAAACCGGGTGTCAACAAGTTTTTGAACCACGTGCTGCGGGTGCAGCGCCCCATGGTGATCAAAATGCTGCAGCGTGAACGCGAGCAGCACCCCAAGGACACGCCCGCTCAGATCGCCAAGCGCCTGACCAAGACCTACAAGCGTTCGGTGACCGTGGGCGGCGGGGCAGTGGGTGCCACAGCCTTGGTTCCCGGCATCGGTACCATTGCGTCGCTGGGTCTGTCCTCGGTGGCCGTGGTCGGCTACCTGGAGGCCACCGCGCTGTACGCGCAGGCCATGGCCGAACTGCACGGTGTGCACCCCGATGACGAAGAGCAGAACCGCACCATGGTCATGGCGTTGATGCTCGGGGAAGACGGGAACCAGCTGATGAGCCAGATCCTGGCGAATTCCAGCCGTTCCAAGGGCCTCACCAACAAGTGGGGGCTCATGCTCGGTAAGAGCGACGGCAACAAGAAGTTCGACGCCGGGCGCACGATCCGCAACATGTTCGTCAAGCGGTTCCTGGCCAAGCAGACCGGTGCCGTGATGGGCCGGGCCCTGCCGTTCGGCATCGGTGCCGTGGTGGGCGGGGGCGCCAACCTGGCCATGTCCCGCCAGGTCATCAAGGCCACCGAGGAAGCCTTTGGTGAGTTCCCCGCGCAGTTCCCGGCCACCCTCGATGCGGCTGCGCGCGCCAAGGCTTTCGGGGACGGCACCAAGGTCAAGGACCCGGACTCGATCGAGAAGTAAGCCGCTGCTGCGATCGGCAGCAGTTGGTATGAACGCCCCGGGGCCGCAGCGCATGGTGCGGCCCCGGGGTGTTCATCTGCCCGTCACGGGCCCTTGGCCGGGAGATCACGGGCGCCTCAGGTCCGGAGGATACGGTAGCCGTGTGTTCACCACACGTGAATCCTCCGAACCGCTCCTCCGCGGCACCGACCCGGAGCAAGTACACCGCATTGAGCGCCCCAATGCGCGGGCCGCCGATCGCCCCCTGATCTACGCGCACCGAGGATCTTCCGCGGCATTTCCCGAACTCACCCGTTCCGCGTACGTCCAAGCGATCCTGGACGGCGCTGACGGAGTGGAATGCGATGTCCAGCTCACCCGGGACGGGCACCTGGTCCTCCACCACGACGCCCAGTTGGGCCGCACCTCCAACGGCACCGGGCCGGTATCGCAGCACACCCTGGAACAACTGCGGGCCCTGGATTTCATCTCGTGGAAGGCCGTGCCGATCCCGGAATCCCACGGCCGCCGGCACGAGCAGTTGTTGACTCTCGACGAGCTGCTTGACCTGCTGGAATCCGTGGGCCGCACCCTGGGCCTGGCCGTGGAGACCAAACATCCCAGTGCGTTCGGCCAGGGCCTGGAAGAAGCCGTTCTGGTGCTGCTCATGCGCCGCGGCTGGGACCCCGACACCGGGTGGTTGGGCAACATCAAGGTGTCCGTCATGAGTTTTCATCCCGACGGCGTTCGCTACTTTCTCCAGTCCGTCTCACCACGGCACGTGTGCCAGCTGGTCGCGGACACCACCGTGAGCACGGTGCGGCACAGCATGCGGGTGGGGCCCGCGGCTGCCGTGGTCTACCGGGCCGGCATGAAACTCGTGGTGCCCCCGGCCGTCCCGATCATCACCAACGGTGAGGTGGAGCTGGCCGGGCCCGGGATCCAGTACGTGCGCGATCACCCCCGAGACGTGCTCGCGTGGCGGTCCAACGGGTCGGTCCTACGAGTGTGGACGGTCGACTCGTTCGCGGACACCCACGTGTGCCTGTCCCTGGGGGTTCAACAAATCACCACCAACGTTCCGGCGCAGGTGCTGGGCTGGGTTGCCGATGCTTCCGCCGGTGTTCCCACGCGTCACGAGGCTCAGTTCGCGTAACGCTCCACGAGCTGCTCGGCCAAACCGGTGTACTGCCCCGGGGTCAGACCCTTGAGCCGCTGTTCGGCGGCCTCGGACAGGCCCAGCTCACCAATGAACTCGCGCATGCGCTCACCGTCCACGCGGTGGCCGCGGGTCAGGTCCTTGAGCCGCTCATAGGGGTTGTCCATGCCCTCACGCCCGGCAATGGCCTCGGCGCGCATGGCGGTCTGGACGGCCTCGCCCAGTACCTCCCAGTTCTCGTCGAGGTCCTCGGCCAACAGGTCCTCGGCCACGTCCAGGCGTTCCAGGCCCTTGACCACGTTGGAGATGGCGAGCATCGAGTGGCCGAAGGCCACGCCGATGTTGCGCTGTGACGAGGAATCCGTGAGGTCACGCTGCCAGCGCGAGGTCACCAGCGTGGCGCCCAGGGTGTCCAGCAGCGAGCACGAGATCTCGGCGTTGGCCTCGGCGTTCTCGAAGCGAATGGGGTTCACCTTGTGCGGCATGGTGGAGGAACCGGTGGCGCCCTCGACCGGGATCTGCTGGAAGTAGCCGATGGAAATGTAGGACCACACGTCCGTGCACAGGTTGTGCAGGATCCGGTTGAAGCGGGACATGTCCGAGTAGAGCTCGGCCTGCCAGTCGTGGGACTCGATCTGGGTGGTCAGCGGGTTCCAGTCCAACCCCAGACCCTCCACGAAGGACTGGGACACGGCGGGCCAATCGGTGTCCGGGGCCGCGGCCACGTGGGCCGCGAACGTGCCGGTGGCGCCGTTGATCTTACCCAGGTACTCGGTGGCGCCAATGCGGTGCAGCTGACGGTTCAGGCGGTGCGCGAACACCGCGAGTTCCTTACCCAACGTGGTGGGGGTGGCCGGCTGACCGTGGGTGCGCGACAGCATGGGCGTTGCCTTGGCGCCCCGGGCCATGGAACTGATTGCGGCCACGAGCGTGCGGGCGGCGGGCAGCCAGGCGTCCGTCACGGCATCCTTGACGCCCAACGCGTAGGACAGGTTGTTGATGTCCTCCGAGGTGCACGCAAAGTGCACGAGGGACGTGAGGTGCTCCAGCCCCAGCTCCGGCAGGCGACGACCGATGTAGTACTCCACGGCCTTCACATCGTGAACGGTCACCGCCTCGATCTCGGCCAGCTCGGCCACGGATTGGGCATCGAAATCGGTGACGATGGCCCGCAGGCCGTCCTTCTGTCCCTGGGTGAGCGGTTCCAACCCGGGCAGCGCGCGCTGTTCACACAAGTGGATGAACCATTCGACCTCCACGTGAACGCGCTCGCGATTCAGTGAGGCCTCCGAGAGATAGTCGACCAGGATGCCGGCCTGGGGTCGGTATCGACCGTCCAAAGGTCCCAACGCGATCGGAGGGTTCTGCTGGCTCAGGGCCACGCGTCCGGAGGGGAGAGTGTGTGGAGTCTTCGACATGATCCTCATTGTTCCACGCCTCCGCGAGCGCTCCGGCACGGTGTTAATTGACGACGACGCCGCGGTGCCGGTTCTCCACGGGCGTGCCGGTTCGGCGGCGCACGGTCCCGTGTCCACAACCGGGCACGGGCGGCCGAGTTGACCGCGGCCGTGGTTCTAGCGTGAGGTTCTCCGCGGAGTGCACGTCAGGAAGGAACAGGCCATGCCGTCACCCACTGCCTGGAACGGGCCGGGGCCCTCCGGTTCACCGGGGACCTCCGGTCCGTCACCCGCCGGTGTGGCGGGACTCGTCCACGATCGCATCGTCATGCTGGCCGGCAGCTACGAACGCGCGGCCGATGAGCTGCTGGCGCTGGCGGCGGAGCTCCCCGCGGCGGAGGCACCCGAGTGGAAAGGGCCGGCCGCGCGGGCCTACCGGGTCCGACTGGATGCGCTGACCGCCGACCTCCGGAGCGTCGCTCACGGCTACCACCAAGCGGCGGCAGAGCTGCGCGCGGGTGCCGCGGGGCTCGCGGCCCAGATCGGAGCGGTCGAACAGTTCCTGGACCTGGGCGCTCTGGGCACATCGGTGGTGGGAGTTCTGGCTCAGACGGGACTGTCCGCTCCCACGCACGTGCCCGCGGGATCGTTCGGATGAACAGGGAGGTGGAGCGCGAGATCACGGGGCGAGCCGAGAACCTGCAGGCAACGCTGTTCGGCGCGGAGTCCGGTGGCCGACCCGTGCTGGAACACCCGAACCTTCCGGAGAACACCCGTGCGGCCATTGCGTCCGCCACGGAATCCATACGGGTGAGCGGTGGCACCGCACCGGGAGCCCTGGAGGTCAGCACGGAAGCCATCGCGGTGGCCGCCGGAGTCTTGGCGCGCGTGAACGAACGGGTCGGTGACGTGCTCCTGGGGACCACCGTTGCGGACATGGAAGTCGCCGCGTGGACCATGACGGGACATCCGCTGCTCGGTGCCGCGGCGGCGTCGGCGGCGCATTCGAAGGCGGCGCTCGTCGCGACCCAGGCCCGTGTGACGTTGACGCATCTTCGGGTGGCGAGCGCTCAGCACCACTACGAGATGGTGGAGGCCAGCGTGGGGTCTTTGTTCGGACCGGGCATCCTGATCATGCCGGGGTGGAACCTGACCGGCTCCGCCACCCGCGGGATGCGCACCGCCCTGGACGAATTCACCACCGCCGTGAAGCGAGCGGACATCACGACTCCCGCCCAGTTCGCGACCAAGGTTCGGGTGACGTCCTTCGGAGTGGTGGTGGCCGGGGGTGGGCCCGAGGGCACCAACGTGGTGATCCGTGGCGTGGGGCTGGACGACATGCTCGACTCCGGTCTGCGCATCCCGTTGCCATCGGCGCTCATGAGTCGGTCGCAGGCCTACCGGGAGCTCGGCGGCCAACCGGGTGACGAGTTCACTCTGGGTCAATACGCACGAGTGTGGGCGGACGGTCTGTTGACGGGGATCGGCGAGACCGAGGCACAACTTGGTGCCGAGGAGGCACGCCTGCAGTCCGAGCTGGGCGCATCGTGGCCGGTGGTGCGCACCGCCGTCAACGGACTCAGCGGCACGCCCGGATTCACGTGGCTCGCCCCGTACACCACGGGCCGAAACCTGTCGCCGGCGGAGCGACTGCTGTACCCGTACGTGCGGGCTCACGCCGTGCGCCCGAAAGCCAGGGAGACCATGACGGGCATGGCACCGGGCACTGCCTCCGCCCACGGCATAGCACCGCTGGCCAGGCGGGCACTGCCCACGGGCGTCGAATTCGACGGCGCGGCACCGGTGACCGTCGGGGGCACGGCCGCGGCGCTCAAGGACGCGAAGAACGTTGTCCAGGGCCGGGAGAACAGCACGGTGCTGGTGCAGAAGACCACCGATCGATCGGGACGGGCGGCGTTCTCGGTGGTCCTCACCGGGACGGAGGTCTGGCACGACGGCCGGGGCGTTCATGACATCGCAGGCATCGTCGCGGCCATGAAAGCACAGCCGCACGACGCGCTGGGCGATCTGCCTCCGGCCCAGCGCGCCGTGAGTGAGGCCCTGAAGGACGCCGGAATCCAACCCGGCGATTCGGTCGTGCTGAGCGGTCACAGCCTGGGCGGGATCGACGCCGCGGGGCTTGCGATGAACCGGGAATTCCAGCAGTTGTACTCGGTGGATGCCCTGACCACGTTCGGGGCGCCGGTGGGAGGTTTCGAGTTCTCCCAGAAGACCTCCGTCATGGCCGTGGAGCACAACGACGACATGGTGCCACCCCTGGACGGCATCAAGAACCCGGACGGTGAGAACCGCTCCACGGTGCGCGTGGACACGCAGTACAACGACCAGTTCTCGGCCGCGGGAAGCCTCAGCGGGGTGGGCGCGCACGATATGTACGTCTACGCGCTGGGTGCCCAGGGAATCAGCAATTCCACGGAACCTGCGGTCGTGAACCATGAACGGGCGTTGGGCGCCGCCATTGCCTCCGGCGCCGGGGCACGCACCGAAACCTACATGTACGAAGTCATGGAGGATCATGTTGTCCACAACCCGGAGGATCGTTAGCGAGAGTTAGCATGGGGCCTATGAGTAACGCCACGCCGCCAGCCGATTCATCGGGCGCTGAGCAGAACGCGGAACGGGTCAGCCCCCGGGACGCCCTGGCTCAACTTCCCGCGTACGTCGCAGGAAAACCCGCCGCGGAGATCCCCGGGCTGGTGGCGTACAAACTGGCGTCCAACGAGAACCCGTACGGCCCCGTTCCCGCCGTACGCCAGGCCCTGCGTGACTTCGATGTGATCAACCGCTACCCGGACCCCTCGGCCGCCGTGCTGCGCGAGGCGCTCGCGGGTTATCTCTCGGTTCCCGACACGGACATCGTGGCCGGTGCGGGCAGCCTGGGCGCCCTGAACCAGCTGTTGGCCGCGTTCGCAGGAACCGGGCCGGACGGGCAACCGGACGAGGTGATCTACGCGTGGCGATCGTTCGAGGCCTACCCGATTTCGGTGGGGCTGACCGGCGCGCAAAGCGTGCAAATCCCCAATCGTCCGGACGGCTCCCACGACCTCGAGGCCATGGCGGCCGCGATCACCGAACGCACCCGCGTCATCTTGCTGTGCACCCCCAACAATCCCACCGGGCCCAGCCTCCGTGCCGCGGACGTGCACGAGTTCATGAAGCGCGTCCCCCCGCGCGTTCTGGTGGTCATCGACGAGGCGTACTGGGAGTTCCAACGCGCCCGAGGCCTGGTCAACGGCATTGAGTTCTATCGGGAGTACCCCAACGTGGTGTCCCTGCGAACCCTGTCCAAGGCGCACGGTCTGGCGGGGCTGCGGGTGGGCTACACGGTGGCCCAACCGCACGTGAGCCAGTACCTCAGACAAGCGACCCCGGCCTTCAGCGTGACCCAGGTGGCGCAATTGGCCGCGGTGGCCTCCATTGCGCATATTGACCAGGTGAACGAGCGTGTCCAACGGGTGGTCGATGAGCGTGAACGCGTCCTGGCGGGCTTGGCCGAACTCGGGTGGCAGCATCCGGAAACCCAGGCCAACTTCGTGTGGCTCCCGCTGGGAGAACGCAGTGAGGCCTTCGGCGAGCTGTGCGATGCGCACGCCCTGTCGGTCCGGCGGTTCGGATCGGAGGGAGTGCGGGTGAGTTTCGGCGAGGTGGAGGCCAACACCCGGCTCCTGGAGCTCTGCGCGCAGTTCTCCCACCCCAGCACCATGCCCATGAGCAGCACCAACTAGGCCACTCGGAAGGACCAGCCAACCATGGCAGCAAAGACGCACCCCGGGACGGTTGAGAGCACCGTGCCCAGGCTCCAGTTGCTCGACGAGCAGGGCGCGGTCCACGAGGACCCCAAACTCTCGCCGTACGTCCAGGACATCGACACGGTGGAGCTCAAGGGACTGTACCGCTCCATGGCGCTGGCCCGGCGCGTGGACGAGGAGGCCACGTCCCTGCAGCGTCAGGGCCAACTGGTGTTGTGGGTTCCGCTGCGCGGTCAGGAAGCGGCGCAGGTGGGTTCCGCGTGGGCCACCGAACCCACCGATCGCCTCTTCCCGTCCTATCGGGAGCACGCCGTGGTCTTTCACCGCGGAGTCAAACCCGGCCAGCTGTTGCAGTTGTTCCGCGGTCACACCGCCGGCGGTTGGGATCCCAACGAGTGCAACGTGAACCTCTACACGATGGTGTTGGCCTCCCAGGTGCCGCACGCCGTGGGCTACGCAATGGGCACCGCCCTTGACCGCAAGGCGGCCGAGGACGCCGGGGAGCCGGCGGGTGAGCAGACCCAGGCCGTGGTCGCGTACTACGGGGACGGTGCGAGCACGGAGGGTGAAATCCACGAGTCCATGGTGTTCGCCGCCTCCTACGACGCCCCGATACTGTTCTTCGTCCAGAACAACCAGTGGGCCATCTCGGTTCCTTTCTCCACCCAGTCACGTGTGCCGCTGGCCACGCGCGCCGCCGGATACGGATTTGAAGGCCTGCGGGTGGACGGCAACGACATCCTGGCGGTGCTCGCAGCGACCCGCTACGCACTGGACAAGATCCGGAGGGGAGAAGGCCCGGTGATGATCGAGGCCGAGACCTACCGGATGGGGGCCCACACCACCGCCGATGACCCCACCAAGTACCGGCAGCGGGACGAAGAAGAACAGTGGGGCACCTTGGATCCGCTCGAGCGGCTGGAAATGTTCCTGCGCGAAACCCATCACGTGGGTGACGAGTACTTCGAGTCCGTGGCCAACGAGGGCCGCGAGATGGCAGACGAACTGCGCACGGACGTGCTGGGGATGACCCCTCCGACCTTCGACGAGTTCTTCGACAAGGCGTACGCAGATCCGCACTCCCTGGTCACCGCCGAGCGCGCCGAGTACCTGGACTACCAGGCCGGTTTCGCCCCGCAGGGGGACCAGGACGTCTCCGGCTCGGAAGGAGCTCACGCGTGAAGCAACTGACCATTGCCAAGGCAATCAACGCGGGGTTGTCCCGCGCCATGGCGGAAAACCCCAAGGTCATGCTCATGGGCGAGGACATCGGGTCCCTGGGAGGTGTCTATCGTGTGACGGAAGGCCTCAAGGACCGCTACGGAGCCCACCGTGTGCTCGACACGCCCCTGGGTGAAGCGGGCATCGTGGGAACCGCCGTGGGCCTGGCCCAGCGCGGTTACCGGCCCGTCTGTGAGATCCAGTTCGACGGGTTCACGTTCCCCGCGTTCAACCAGATCACCACCCAGCTCGCCAAAATTCACGCCCGTTCCGACGGCAACCTCACGGTTCCCGTGACCATCCGCATCCCCTACGGCGGTGTGATCGGTTCGGTGGAGCACCACTCGGAGTCGCCGGAGGCATTGTTCGCCCACACCGCGGGTCTGCGCATCCTTGCCCCGTCCAATGCCCAGGACGCGTACTGGATGTCGCAGCAGGCCATTGCCTGCAACGATCCGGTCATCATCTTCGAACCGAAGCGCCGCTACTGGCTCAAGGGTGAGGTGGATGAGGAGCGGCCAACCGGGGACGCCTTCAGTGCAGCCGTGGTTCGGGAGGGTCAAGAGGCCACGATCGTCGCCTGGGGCCCGCTGGTCCCCGTGGCGCTCGCGGCGGCCGAGGCAGCCCGGGAGGACGGCCGTAGTGTGGAAGTGATCGACCTGCGCAGCCTGTCACCCATTGATTTCGACAAGGTCACGGCGTCCGTGCGAAAGACCGGTCGCTTGATCATCGCCCATGAGGCCCCCACCTTCGGTGGCCTGGGCGGGGAACTCGCCGCGCGCGTGACCGAGCGGGCGTTCTACTCCTTGGAGGCCCCCGTGCTGCGCGTGGGCGCCTTCCACATGCCGTACCCGCCGGCCGCGGTGGAAGACCACTACGTTCCGGACCTGGATCGAGTGTTGGAAGCACTCGACCGTTCCTTCGCCTACTAAATCGCCCGAAGTCACGAACCACCCCGCACGTGCGGTGTCGCAGGAGGTAGAACTCATGTCCCAGGTATTCACGTTGCCCGATGTGGGCGAGGGCCTGACCGAAGCAGAGATCCTGTCCTGGAAGGTGGCCGAAGGACAGACCGTCACCGTCAACCAGGTGATCTGTGAGATCGAGACCGCCAAGTCCGTGGTGGAACTCCCCTCACCGTTCGCGGGTACCGTTCTGAGCATCATGGTGTCCGAGGGCGCCACGGTGGAGGTGGGTACGCCCATCATCACCGTGGGTGATTCCGAATCCGCCCCGTCCGGCACGCCCGATCCCGGGTACACCGGTTCGGCACCCAAGGACGGCGTGGAGGGTGAACCCCGCCCCGAGCACCTCGGGCCCCAGGAGGAATCCACGTCCGGTTCCGGGCGCAGCATGGATTCCACTGACTCCGGAAAGGCCCTCGTGGGCGCGGGTCCCAAGGCCGATCCCGTTCGACGCCGCCAGCGCACCCGCACTGCCATGCGCATTGACGCCGAGCGGCCCCAGGGCCTGGACGAGCAGGGTAAGCCCGCCGGTCAGGAACCGGAATCCTCGAAGGCAGGCGCGGCCCGCGTGGCCGCCGGCTGGGCCGACCGGTTGTCCAAGTCGGGTCTGGGCACGGCGGCCCAGGACCTGGCGGACAAGGCCGGTAAGTTCAAGGACCGCGGTGAAACGTGGCTACGTTCCCTGGACGACACCGTCCCGCAGCAGGGGGCGGCTCAGGCGTCCATCCCGCGCCGTCCCAGCATGGCCAAGCCGCCGGTGCGCAAGGCCGCCAAGGAAATGGGCATCGATCTGGCGGACGTGACCGCCACGGGCGAGGGCGGCCAGGTCACCAAACGTGACCTGCTGGCCTACGCCGCCCACCTGCGGGAAGTGGACGACGGCCCGGATACCTTCTGGACTTCGACCAACGCCCCCGCACGTTCCCGCGATGAGCGCATCCCTGTCAAAGGGGTCCGCAAGCTCACGGCCCAGAACATGGTGCGCTCGGCCTTCAGCGCCCCGCACGTATCGATCTTCGTGGACGTGGATGCCTCCCGGACCATGGAGTTCGTCAAGCGGCTCAAGACCTCCCCGCACTTCGAAGGCGTCAAGGTCACGCCCCTGTTGATCCTGGCCAAGGCCGTGATGTGGGCTACTGCGCGTAATCCCCAGGTCAACGCCACATGGACCGATTCCGAAATCATCATCAAGCGCTACATGAACCTCGGTATCGCCGCGGCCACTCCGCGCGGACTGTTGGTGCCCAACATCAAGGACGCCCAGGAACTGAACCTGCGTGAACTGGCCATTGCCCTGAACGAGCTCGCCCAGACCGCCCGCCAGGGCCGCACCCAGCCGGGTGACATGCAGGGCGGCACGCTGTCCATCACGAACATCGGTGCGTTGGGGATCGACACGGGAACGCCCATCATCAACCCCGGCGAGGTGGCCATCGTGGCCTTCGGCACCATTAAGCAGAAACCGTGGGTCGTTGACGGCGACGTGATTCCGCGCTGGATCACCACGCTCGGTGGCTCCTTCGACCACCGGGTGGTGGACGGGGACCTGTCCGCACGGTTCATGGCGGACGTCGCACGGATCCTGGAGGAACCCGCCCTGCTGCTCGATTGAGGTCACGGCACCGCATCACCCCGCCGGAGCGGGATGCGGTGCCGGGCCTGTAGGGTTCGCACGGAAACAACCTCGCACGTGGCCGGGTGCCAATGCGGTGCGCTGCAACCAGCGATGGGCAGTGACCGGGCCGATGAGTTTGAAACCACGTTCGCGGAAAAGGCCGGAGAGCCTGCGTGACTCGGGCGTGCTGTCGGGTAGGTCCAAGGAACGCAGCGGGGGACCTGCGGGCGCGGGCACCTGCGCCTCGGTCACCAGCATCTGCCAATCCGCGATCGCCCAGTCCTCGCACACGCGCGCGTTATGAATGACGGCCTCAATCTTGGCGCGGTTGCGGATGAGCTCCGGGTTGAGGAGCAGATCCTCGATGTCGTCCTCGTCCAGCCGAGCCACCCTGGTCGGCTCCAGCTCCGCCATGTACAGATACCACGATGGGTGTCGCCCGGATTGGGACCAGCGGGCCAAACCGGAATCGAGAAGTTCCATGCTCAAGGCCTGGAAGTACTGCGCGGAGTTGCCCGGGGGCACCGCCCATTCATGGTCATGATCGATCAGGGTGCCGGGAGTTGCCACAGCCCACGGACACCGCGGTTTCCCGTCCGCGCAGCCAACGGCCGCGAACGCCGCGTACGGGTAATCCTGCGGATCCGAAGGGTCGAACGGGTCGGGCGGGTTGAGTGGGGAATCGGTGAGTGTCTCCATACGGCACACGCTAGGCAACGGTGGACCGGGGCCGAAGCGAGTGCGGTCAAGATCCGGAGAAATACCCGTCACGAGCGCTGGGCGAGGGATCCGTGCAGTGCGCTCGCCGCGGCGTCGTCGTACGGGTATGAAACCCGCACGGCCCGTGCGGCGGTCATCCCGGACGGGTGAGCGAGGCGCATCACCCCGGTGGCGTCCTCGCTGCTTCCCCCGGCGGTGCTAGAAACGCGAGACCTCGCCGGTGACGTCCGCAATCTCGATCGCGATGGGATCCTCGTCCTCGTTGTCGTTGTCGTGCACGATGAACACGGCCGTGGGATCGCCCTTGGGGAAGGCGCGAATCGTGACCACGCCGCAGTGGGCGTGGTTGAGTATCTCGGCCAGTTGCTCGGTGGTGGCCTCCAGGACCCTGGGCGGCAACGGTTGGCCCCGCTCGTCCAGGATGTCCACCACCACGCCGCGGTCGCGGGCCGTGCGGGCGAGTTCCAGGATGTAGGGCGTAGCAATGGAACGACCCCGAATGGTGTCGCGCAACTGCGCTTCCGTGAGCCGGAACTGGTTGATGTCGTACTCGGTGACCTCGGAGGGGTCGTAGGCAATCCGTTCGAGCAAACCGCCGGCCAACCGGCGAACGTCCTGCACGCGCTGGTACGACGCGTTCTTGGTGTCCTGCTCGGCCTCGTCGCTAGTGCGGGCGGTGAGCAGCATGCTCTGGATCTCCCGGTTGCGTTGGGTGAACCGTAAGAACTCCCGATAACCCATCCACGTGGCCAGCAACATCCCCAGAGTGAGTACGGGGTAGCTCTCGGTGGGGACCAGAGTGTCACCGAACACGGTCCAACGGCGCAAGGACATGAGGCTGACGACCACCCACAACAGCACCGCCCACCAGATCCTGCGCCGCAGACACAGAAAGAAAATCATGACCGTGAAACCCATGGCGAACCACGGGCTCTGCCCGGCAATGGGCTCCGCCATCGTCGCGGCGTAGCCCCGTTCGGCAGCGAGCGAGAAGAACAGGACGGCCAGCATGGTGGAGGGCAGAGGTAACTGGTGGGTGGTCCACCGAGGCAGCGCAATGATCACCGCGGCCGCAGCGTAGAGCACGAGCGAGAACACCAGGGCGTCCGGGTCCTCGACCGACTTCAGCTCCGTCACCCCAATGACGAAGGAGACACCGAAACCCATGATGGCCAGCGCCGTGAGGGATCTACGGCCGAGCCCGAAACCCCTCATGGCAGTGCATCCTTGGGCCATGTGAGGATGACCTCGGTGCCGCGACCCGGGGCGGAACGCAATTGCGCATCGCCGCCGACCGTTTCAATGTTCTCCACAATGGACACTCGCACGCCCAGGCGTTGCGCGCCCACCTCATGCAGGGCGAAACCACGGCCCTCGTCACGGACGGTGAAACGCAAGTAGAAGCCTTCGGGGTTAGTGGGGGTGGGCGGGCTCTGCCCGCCGTCCATGGACACGTAGGTCACGTCCGCGCCCGAGTGGCGTGCGCTGTTGGACACGGCCTCGGTGATGGCCTGGGTGAGGCCCTGCGCCACGAACGTGGGAACGAACACGCGTGGTTCACCCACCGGCCGGATGTGGGGGAGGAGGTTGCTGAAACGCACCCGTGCACGCCAGGGCGAGAGGGACTCCATGATTTCGTCCATGAGCACGTGGACCATGGTGGTGGTTTTGCCGGAGAGCCGGTCGTTCTCGTGGTCGAGGACCTCCAGGGCGCGGGTGGCCAGTTCCCGGGTTCGTCTGGCCAGCGGTCCTTCCGCACGAGAGGCGTCCAGCAGGGCGGCCATCACGTTGTCGTGAATGAGCCGGTCCACGCGTTCCTGGTCCGCTGTTTCGGAGCGGCTCCGGGTGAGGGCGAGTTCCTGGGAGAGCGCTTCGGTGTAGTCCTGGTCCAGTTTCTCGACCGCTCGTGTGGTCATGACGACCGTGAGGATCGAGATGAGTCCGTAGCAAATGCGGCCGAACATCACCGCGCCCAGGGATTCGGCGCGGGAATCCACGGGAATGAGTTGCGCCATGATCAGGCCGTAGGCCAGCTCGACACCCAGCATGTACAGCAGCGCGACCCAGGGGCTCCACGCCAGCGTGATACTGCAGAGGCTCACAATGATGAACCCGCCGATCCATGGGTACTGCAGCAACACCCCGCCGTTCCACGCCAGCGGCAGGGCCAGGACCCCCAAACCAACCACGGCGGCCAGGAGCAACGGAATCCAGGGCTGTACCGAATGAATGAGACCGAATATCGCGAGCATTGCGGCGACCCCCAGGATGGCCGCCAGGAAAAAGGTGTACCAGGGCGCAAAGAACCCTTGCTGTTGCCAGAGAATGGGCAAGGCTGCAACGAACAACGCCACGGTGAGCAGCGCGATCCCGGTCATCCACAGCCAATAGGCGCGGTACGAATTGAGACCGAGCTCTTCGGGGGACGTGATGGCTAAGAATTTTTTCCATCGGAGCCGAGTGGGGACCTTACGGTAGGTCCTGACTCGGCTCGTTCCGGGGGCGACGTGTTTATTCATTCCGCACCTTAAAGTTAGCGGCGCGGAATCATTACAGGTGCTTTTCGGCCGCGGTGATGTCCGCTTCCGGTTCGACCAGGCCGTCTTCGATGGCCCTGATCCGCAGGTCGATCTTGGTGGGCGCAGGACGGCCGATGCGCGCGTACTTCTCGCGGATCCGGTCGATGTTGGTCTTCACGGCGGACTGCTTGATACCCATGCGCCGCGCGACCTGGACCTGGGCGAACCCGGAGGCATACAGGCGCAGGGTCTCCTGCTCACGTGGCGAGAGCGCAGCCCGTGAAAACTCCACGTCTCCGTCGATAGCGGCGGCGAGTTCCTTGGTGATCACAGGCTTACCGTCCGCAATATTGCGGGCTTCCTCGATGGCGTGCTCCAGCGGCTCGGACTTCCGGACGAGCCCCAGGGCGCCGGCGCGAAGGGCCTCACGGATCAAGCCGGCGTTCTCGCCGATGCTGAAAATCAGCACCTTCATCCCGGCGCTGCGGAGCCGTTCCACATTACCGGCCGGGCGCGAGCGGTCAGCGAGCGACAGGTCCAGCAGGACGACGTCGCACTCGATCCTTTTCGCCCCGTGTGCGGTCAGTGCGGGGTTCTCGGGATCGCGGCCCAACTGGTCCAACAGCGTTGACACGGAACCGGAGGAGCCCACGAGTTTGACGTCCGCCTGAGATGTCATGGACACCAGGCGAACACCTTCGCGAACCACTTCATGATCGTCGACAATGGCGACAAGAGTGGACGGCATGGGTTTGGACCTCCAACTACTCCCCAGGAAATTCCGACCCCCGGAATGACCTATTTGTGGCGAGTCTAGCCGTTAATTACATTCGAATTGGTCCACATGTCGACTTTCCGGTGATACCGCATGCCCCACGTGCCGCCCAGAATGGCCGCTACGAGGTCCAGGACCACCACGGCGGCCAGAGCAACCAGCCCCCAGCCGAGAACCGGGCCGATCACGGACTGGGCTGCCAGACTGTGCGGGGCCAACCCCACGGTACCGGCCCAGAGCAGAGCCGCCACGGAGGCGACCGCGCGGGCCAACAGGGACCACAGCCACACGCCGATTCCCTGGGCCACACCCGAGAATCGGGCCATGCGGCCGGCCACGTAGCCGCCCGCGAGCAGGGCCAGGAACTCGATCACCGCAAACACCGCCAGAGCGAACCACCCGGCCGCGTCCTGAGGATTGAGTAGACCGTGGTCGAGGGCGCGACCGATCCCCTGGGTGGTCTCGATGCCCCATTGGGGACCGAACAGACCCGAGGCCACCAGGAGTACTCCGCTCACGGAGAGTGCGGCCAACCAGCCGAAAAGACCGGGCAGCAACTGCATCCCGCCGAATCGCTTCTTCTGCGCACCGCGGAGATCCTCGGTGATCGGCCTTCTGGCACCGGAACCGGATGCCGGAACCGCCGGGCGCACCCCGTCCCATGCCGCCGTCGCGGTGACGCGCTCGCCCTGCGGGGTCAAGTGTTCGTTGCCGATAGGTTCCGTGACGCCGGTGGTCGGGTCGGGGCGGTGCAGCCGGCCGGAGGCCACGCCGGAACGCGACGATCCGGCGGCGTCGGCGTGCGGAAGGGGCCTGGTGGTCTCGGCGTCGGTGGAATTGATGGGTGCCGTGGGCTGTTCGGTCCAGGGGGCGTTGCCGGTGTCCAGGGGATCGCGTGAAGCGGAAGAGGGCGTCATGGGGGCTCGATTCATCCATGTGGGGGCAATATCAACTGCCCGAAGTCTATCGACTCGTCGGCCGCTCACACGTGGCCCCGGCGCGGTACCCGTTCGTCATGGGGTGTGGGGGCCCACACGGGAACGGGTAACCTCGAAGCCATGCCCAGCGAGACCTCCCGAGATTTCTTGACAACCCGTCCGTGGATGCGGAGCTACGGCCCCGACGTCCCCCGCGATCTGTTCCTCCCCGACACGTCTTTGATCCACATGCTTGAGAAGTCCGTGGCCCGCCACGGCGGTAAAACCGCTCTGGAGTTCTTCGGCGCGGGCGTGAGCTACGCCGAACTGGGTGAGCAGGTCCAGCGTGCGGCCGAGGGATTGCGTCTCATGGGCGTGGAGGCCGGTGACCGCGTGGCCATCGTCTTGCCCAACTGCCCGC
>NZ_JAUNPE010000166.1:2417-4359 GCF_030536815.1 Kocuria sp. | reverse complement strand
GTGAGGGCTCTACTGAGCCTTCACGTGTAGCGGAGGGTTCTAACGGGCCCTGAGGCGCAAGAACTGCAGAACGTTTACTTGTAGAAGCGGTTCAGGAAGCGCGCCACCACGGCGGGACGTTCTTCACCCTCGATCTCAATGGTCGCATCGGCCACCAGGTGCAGGCCGTTGCCCTTGACCTCGGAGACCTCCGTGATGGTCACGGTCATGCGCACGCGCGAGCCCACCTTCACGGGGGAAGTGAAGCGGACCTTGTCCAGGCCGTAATTGACCTTGGTCTGCACGTCGGACACGTCGAAGAGCTCGGACCACATGGGGATCAGCAGCGAGAGGGTCAGGAAACCGTGGGCGATCGGCGCACCGAACGGCCCGGACGCGGCCTTTTCCGGATCGGTGTGGATCCACTGGTGGTCGTCGGTGGCGTCAGCGAACAGGTTCACCTGGTCCTGCGTGATTTCGCGCCACTCGGAAAAGCCCAGGTCCTTGCCCGCGAGGTCGGCAACTTCGGCAAAGGAAACAACGGTCTTGGCGGTCATGAAATTCTCCTTGAAATGGTGAGTCAGGCCGCGCGCAACGGTGCGAGCGGCGGCGTCGGCGAATCAGGCGAAAGCTGACTTGCCCGTGATGGACCGGCCGACCACGAGCGCGTTGATCTCGTGGGTGCCTTCGTAGGAATAGACCGCCTCGGCGTCCGCGTGGAAACGGGCGACGTCGGTGGCGAGCGTGATCCCGTTGCCGCCGACCACTTCGCGGGCCAGGGCCACGGTCTCGCGCATGTGCAGTGCGATCCACATCTTGGCGAGCGCGGAATCCTCGTCCCGGTACTCGCCGCGATCCTGTTTCTCGGCGAGGTCGGAGACCATCGAGAGGCTGGCCGTGACGTTGCCCAGCATGCGCGCGAGCTTCTCCTGAACGAGCTGGAAACTGCCCAGCGACTTGCCGAACTGTTCGCGGGACCGCACGTAGCGCAGCGCGGCCTCGTACGCGCCGGCCTGGATGCCGGTGGCGATCCACGCGACGTCCGAGCGCATGACGCGCAGCATGGCCGCGACATCCTTGAACGAGTTGCAGTTCTGCAGCCGCTGCGCCTCGGGAACGCGCACGTTCTCGAGCGTGATGTCCGCGTTCTGCATCATGCGCAGTGCGGTCTTGCCGTGGATCTTCTCGAGCGTCACCCCGGGCGCCTCGCGATCCACGAGGAACGCCTTGACCTGGCCGTCGGCCACGTCGCGGGCGAACACGGCCAGGTAATCGGCGGTGAACGCGCCACCGATCCAGCGCTTGGCGCCGTTGATGATCCACTCGTCACCCTGGCGTTCGGCCGTGGCTGCCAGTCCGCCGGCGATGTCCGAACCGTGGTCCGGTTCGGTCAGGCAGAAGACACCGGTGGTCTCGAACGAGGTGATCTTGGGATCCAGCTCGGCGAACTGTTCCGGGGACGCTCCCACGCGGCACGTGGTGCGGAACAGGCCCGCCTGCGCCGTGTAGAACGTGGCCATGGAGGCGTCAGTGCGGGCCAGTTCGAAGATCCGGAACCCGTGGTACAGCGAGCGCGGGGCACCCTCGATCTCGTCCGGGGTCATCAGGTTCAACCCGTACAGGGACGGTGCGATCTGGTAGGGGAATTCGCCCTTCTCCCAGTACTCGGCCACCAGCGGCGTGATCTCGTTCTCAAGCACCGTGCGCAGCCGCAGGATGGGTGCGCGCTCGGCCTCGGTCAACCGGTCGGCAATGCCGTACGGGTCGCAGTCCGGGTACAGCGCGCTCATGCCCGCTCCACCTTCTGCGCCTGGGCCGCCTTCTCGGCGGCGTACTTCTTGGCCGCGACGACGACGCCGCCCTCGCTGGGTTCGTAGGGCTCCTGGAGTTCCCCGAGGTCGAAGAGCCGCAGGGCATTGCCCTTGAGGATCTTGGGCTTGACCTGGTCCTTGAAGCGCTGCTG
>NZ_JAUNPE010000166.1:0-2317 GCF_030536815.1 Kocuria sp. | reverse complement strand
CCGGCACCCATGCCGTTCTGACCGGTGTGGAACAGGGCGGGGACGCCGAGCTCCTGGATGGCCTCATAGATCGGGTAGTACTTCTCCTCCGAGGGGTCGAAACCCTGCAGCGACGGGTGGAACTTGAAACCCTTGACCCCGAATTCCTCGACCAACTGCCGGGCACGCTCCACGGCCTGCGGAACCTGGAGGGGATCCACGGAACCGAAAGGGATCAGCACGTCGTTGTTGCGCGCTGCACCTTCCGCGATCTCCTCGATCGAGTTGGGCTCGTGGCCCAGTGCGGTGGTGGCGTCCACGGTGAACACGACCGCGGCGAGGTTCCACTCACGGTAACGCTCGGCAATGGTGTCCAGCGACGGGGAGCGGTCCTCCGCCTTGAAGTACTTGGCGGACGCATCCGTCAGGGCCTGGGGCAATGACGCGTGGCCGTGGTCCGAGCACTCGATGTGCACGTGGACGTCAATGCCGTCCCGCTGGGCGAGCTCTGCGCCGAATTCATAACGCATGGTGATTTCCCTTCAGTTCAACCGGTCCGGAACGTGGCTCAGCCCTGCGCGGGCTGAAGTTCCTCGGGCAGCGGGGGCATCTTCTCGCCGCAGGTCTGCAGCTTGCCCTCGAACAAACCATGGGCCTGCTCGGCCAGGGCCTCATAGCTCCAGCCGCCTTCGCGGTACTCGGTGACCACCGGGGTGGGGTGGCTGAACAGCTGGAGGCGATCGCCACCGGCGCCAATGGCCTGGCCGGTGACGTGGGCGGCGTCGTCGGAAGCCAACCAGGTGATCAGGCCGGCCACGTCATCGGCGGTGCCGAAGCCCAGGTCGCGACGGAAGAAGGAGGGCATGGCCTCGCCGCGCTCGTCCGCCTCGACGGCCTTCTGGAAGAACGGGATGGTCTTGGTCATGGCGGTGGCGGCCACGGGAATCACGGCATTGGCGGTGACGCCGGCCTTCTTCATCTCGAGGGCGAAGGTGCGGACCATACCCACGATGCCCGCCTTCGCGGCGGCGTAGTTGGTCTGGCCGAAGTTGCCGTACTGGCCGGTGGGCGAACCGATCGCAATGATGCGCCCGGCCACGCCGTTCTCCTTGAAGTAGCGGTAGGTCTCGCGCACGCAGGTGAAGGTGCCGCGCAGGTGAACCTTGATGACCAGGTCGAAGTCCTCGTCGGTCATCTTCAGCAGCGACTTGTCGCGCAGCACGCCGGCGTTGTTGACCAGGATGTCCAGGCGACCGAAGGCCTCCACGGCGCCGTTGACCAGCGCGGTTGCGGCCGCGGTGTCACCCACGGGGGCGACGACGGCCACGGCCTTACCGCCCTCGGCCACGATGGATTCCACGGCGGCGTCCGCGGTGTCCTGGTTGACGTCATTGATCACGACGGACGCGCCCTGCCGAGCGAGTTCCTGGGCGTAGGCCAGGCCCAGGCCTTGGCCCGAACCGGTGACGATGGCGACCTTGCCGGCCAGTGGTTTCTGAGTCATGTCTGCTCCCAAATTCAGTGCTGCGGTTCACAATGTGCTGAGTCCATCGCATCGTATTTCGTTGAGGATGTCAATGATTAACAACCTCTATTACTTGGCCTTTTCCCGGTACGATTGATGCATGCCGCACACACTGAGGGAATCCGACCTTTCGCAAGAGCCCGTGTTTCTCATGGCCCGCGCCAGTTCGCTGGGCTCGGCCACAGCCAACCGGTCCCTGGCAAATCTGGGCTTGAAGGTGCGCCACTACTCGGTGTTGTCCCTGGTGTGCGGAAAGAAGCACCCCACGCAGCGCGAGTTGAGCTACCACCTGGTGCTGGATCCCAGCCAGATCGTCCTGATCGTGGATGCCCTGGAGAAGCGGGGCCTGGTCCACCGTGAGACCGACCCCAGCGACCGCCGTTCCAAAATCATCGTGCCCACGGCGCAGGGGCAGAAGCTCTATCAGGAGGCGAAGGTCGCCGTGGAGGCATCATCGAACTGCACGCTCTCGAACCTCTCTGCCGAGGAACGCGCCAGCCTGCTGAATATGCTCCGGAAGATCTCACTGGACTGAGTGTCCAGCGAATCGGCCTCAGCGTGGCTCCAGCGTCCACTCGCCGTCCGCGTGCACCATGATGACTTGCTCGGCAGAACCCGCCGTGACATCCAGTTCCACGGGGCCCGTTCCGTATTCGAACTGGGTCCAGCTGCTCAGATCGTCCTTGTCATACACCTCAACCCGGGGAACGCCTTCCTCCGAGGTGAACCGATAGTCCTGCTCCTCGCCGGCCGGGAGTGCCACGACCGCGGGTCCGCCACCGGTGATCTCCGCGCCGCGTTCGACACGCGGCA
>NZ_JAUNPE010000015.1:18131-29542 GCF_030536815.1 Kocuria sp. | reverse complement strand
AAGCCGGCGTGCTCAAGGACACCGCCTTGGTGTTCGGCCAGATGGATGAGCCGCCCGGAACGCGTTTGCGCGTGGCCCTGTCGGGCCTGACCATGGCGGAGTACTTCCGCGATGTTCAGAACCAGGACGTGTTGTTGTTCATCGACAACATCTTCCGCTTCACGCAGGCCGGTTCCGAGGTCTCGACCCTGCTGGGTCGTATTCCCTCTGCCGTGGGCTATCAGCCGACCCTGTCGGACGAGATGGGTGTGCTCCAGGAGCGCATCACCTCGACCCGCGGTCACTCGATTACGTCGATGCAGGCCATTTACGTGCCCGCGGACGACTACACCGACCCGGCCCCGGCCACGACCTTCGCGCACTTGGACGCCACCACCGAGCTGTCCCGTGACATCGCGTCGCGTGGTCTGTACCCGGCCATTGATCCGCTGTCCTCCACCTCCCGCATCCTGGACCCGCAGTACGTGGGTCAGGCGCACTACGACGTGGCAACCCGCGTCAAGGGCATCTTGCAGGAGAACAAGGAACTGCAGGACATCATCGCGATTCTGGGTGTCGAGGAGCTCTCCGAGGAGCAGAAGGTCGTGGTCTCCCGCGCCCGCCGCATCGAGCAGTTCCTGTCGCAGAACACCTACACGGCAAAGCAGTTCACCGGTGTCGAGGGTTCCACGGTTCCGCTCACGGAAACCGTTGAGGCCTTCGCCAAGATCTGCGACGGCGAGCTGGACCACGTTCCGGAACAGGCGTTCTACAACGTGGGTGGCCTGGACGATGTCATGCAGCGCTGGGACGAGATCAAGTCCCAGACTGGCGAGAAGTAATCATGGCTGAGCTCATTGTTGAGGTTGTTGCCCTGGACCGTAAGATCTGGGCAGGTACCGCCAAAATGGTTCGTGTTCGCACCACCGAGGGTGACATCGGCATCCTCCCCGGACACGAGTCGGTTGCCGGGCTGCTCAAGCCGGGCGAGTTCGCCGTCGAGCGTGTGGACGGCGGCCGTCTGAGCGGTCATATTGACTCGGGATTCATCTCGGTCGACAGTAACCGCGTGACGGTCGTTGCCGACGAGGTCGATTTCGACGGACAGTCCGAGTAAGTAATTCGCAGCTAGAATCGCGCATCGTGGCCCCCGTACCGTCTGGTACGGGGGCCCGTGCAGTCTGCGGGTGCGGCGAAGCCACGTGATCTGGAGGACCCATGGAAGAAAAGATCGAAGTTCACGGACCCACCAAGGTGTCCGGGGTGCTTCCCGTGTCGGGGGCCAAGAACAGTGTGCTCAAGTTGATGGCGGCAGCGTTGTTGGCGGCGGGGGAGTCGACCATCACCAACGTCCCTGAGATTCAGGACGTCACCATCATGGCGGAGCTGTTGCGCCGGCTGGGGTGCACGGTGCGCTACGACCCTGCGCAGCAGACCGTGGATATCGATGTGCCCGAGGTGCTGGGACACCAGGCTGACTACGATCTGGTGCGGGCGATGCGCGCATCCATCTCCGTGCTGGGTCCGCTGGTCGCCCGCTGTCACCGCGCGGAGGTTGCCCTGCCCGGTGGCGATGCGATTGGCTCCCGGGGACTGGACATGCATCGTGCGGGTCTCGAAGCAATGGGTGCGGAGCTGAGTATTGAGAAGGGGTTCTTGAGGGCCTCCGTGGCGGGGAACTTGCGTGGCACCACCTATCACCTGGACTACCCGTCCGTGGGTGCCACCGAGAACCTCATGATGGCCGCCGCACTGGCCAACGGGACCACGGTGCTGGAGAACGCCGCACGGGAACCCGAAATCGTGGATATCGGCCGGATGATACAGGCCATGGGCGCCCACATCGATGGCCTGGGGACCAGCACGATCACCGTGGAGGGGGCTCGAAAGCTGCACCCCGTGACCCATCGAACCGTTCCCGATCGGATTGTGGCCGGCACGTGGGCCTTTGCCGCCGCCGTCACGGGCGGCCGGGTGGAGATTCAGGGGGCGGAACCCGCGCACCTGACCATGGTCCTTGAAAAGCTCCGCGCCGCCGGCTGCACCATTGACACCTCCCGTGGCCGGTTCATCGTTGAAGGCCCGGAGCGACCTCACGCGATCAATGTCTCGACGTTGCCCTACCCCGGTTTCCCCACGGATCTGCAACCGTTCGTGGTGGCATTGAACGCCGTGGCGCAGGGGTCGGGCATGGTCACGGAGAACGTGTTCGAGGCTCGCTGGGGTTTCACCGCGGAACTGGAGCGACTGGGTGCCCGCGTCCGACTGGACGGTCATCACGCACGCGTGGACGGTCTTCCCGCGCACCAGTTGTCGGGGGCGCCGGTCGAGGCCAAGGACATTCGCGCGGGTGCCGCCCTGGCCATCGTGGGTATGGCGGCCACCGGTGTGACGGAAGTATCCGGGGTGGCGCACATCGACCGCGGCTATGAGCATTTCGTGGAGCGACTCTCCGCTGCCGGCGCCAGCGTTGAACGACGCATTGTGGGCGGTTTGTTCTAAGCCGTGCTGGGCCGCATCCACCCGGGTTCGCACTGACGCCGGGGACCTGCCCACCTCCGTATTCGTTGCGGAGATGAACAAAACCCCGCAGCCACCTGGCTGCGGGGTTTTGTGTGGGGTGAAACTATCAGATGACAGTCACGCCGGTTGCCTGGGGGCCCTTCTGGCCCTGACCGATTTCGAACTCGACGCGCTGGTTCTCTTCGAGAGTGCGGAATCCACCGGTCTGGATTTCACTGTAGTGAACGAAAACGTCACCCTCAGCGTCGTCCGGGGTGATGAAGCCGAAGCCTTTTTCTGCGTTGAACCACTTAACGGTGCCCTGAGCCATAATGGGGCGCTCCTTCTGGAGTAAATAAATGCGTGTACTTGTTTTCGTACACCTGAACAGGTACCGCGAGAAGGCTGTGGATGCGGCTCACTAAATGTTGCGCCACAGCGCCAGTCAGAACTTCACGCTCGCTACCATTCCTGCGAGCATGTAAAACATGAAGCGAAGAACGGTACTAGCTTCACACATTGCAAGTCCAAGGTCAACAGCTATCAGCCTACTGATGAGAAAGTCGCCGTGCGTTCACGTGACGTTCGTCTCAGAGCGGCTCCGGCGCTTCTAGAACAGCCGTGACTGGGTGTCCACATTGCCCCGCATTTCCTCATAATCCAGGGTCACGCATTCAATGCCGCGGTCGTGGGCCAGGGTTCGGGCTTGCGGCTTGATCTGCTGGGCCGCGAAGACACCTCGAACGGGCCGCAATAGGGGATCGCGGTTGAGGAGTTCGAGATAGCGGGTCAGCTGCTCCACACCGTCGATGTCGCCGCGGCGCTTCAGTTCCACCGCCACACTGGCACCGGATCCGTCACGGGCCAGGATGTCCACCGGGCCGATGGCCGTGGGGTACTCCCGGCGCACCAGGGAGAAGTCGTTCCCGAGCAGCGTGATTTGTTCGGCCAGCAAACGCTGCAGGTCCGCTTCCACACCGTCTTTGACTAGACCCGGGTCAACACCCAGGTCGTGGCCGATGTCGTCGTGGATCTCGTAAATATCGATCAACAGTCGATCATCGGTCTTGGCGGCCTGGACCACCCAGGCCTCCCGTACGCCTTCGCCGACCTGCTCGGCACTCGGCTCAGCCACGTGGAGTTTGGCCGGAGGGCTCATCCAGTTCAGGGGTTTGTACGACCCGCCGTCGGAATGCACCAGCACGGACCCGTCCGCCTTGAGCATGAGCAGGCGTCGGGCCAGGGGCAGGAAGGCATTGAGGCGGCCTTCGTAACGCACGGAACAGTCAGCTATTACCAATCGCACCGGGCAAGCCTATCGCCCCGTCGACGACGGCGCGCACCCGGCCGGCAGCGCATGGCTGCGGCACCTCGCGGACCGGACCGAGCGTCGTCGGCGGCGGTCAGCGAGCATCCTGACGGGGCACAAAGACCTCCCGCACCAGGAGGAGACCGGCGGCGGCCGTGGGAATGGCAATCACTGCGCCGAGGATTCCCCACAGCGCACCGCCCGCTGCCACGGCGATCACGGCCACCGCTCCGGGCACGGCCACCGCGCGTTTCATGATGCGGGGTGACACGAAGTACGCCTCGACCTGGAGGTAGGCGAAATAGCACACGGCGAAGGGCACGACCGAGTCCCAGCCACCGAGCATGGCGAACAACGTCATGAGGATGCCCGCCAGGACACCGCCGACCAGAGGAATGAACGCGAGCACCGCCACGAACAGGACGAGCAGGGTCGCGTACGGGACACCGGTGATGTTCATCAGGACGAACGCCACGGAGGCGTTAATGAGTGCGACGCAGGCCTGGCCGACCACGTAGTTACCCACCCCGTTGACCATTTGGTCGCCGAGCTTCTGAACCCCGGCGCGTCGACTGGCCGGAGCCAGGCGGTATCCCCAGGCCTTGGCCATGGGAAGGGAGAACAAGAAGTACAACGTGAGTGCCATGACAATGATGGTGCCCGTGACCGCATTGATCACCACCCCACCCACGCTCACCACGGAACCGAACATTCCACCCAGCACATCCTGATTGGTGGCCAATTGGGTTTGCCATGACCCCACGGTTCGTTCGAAGGTGGCCGCAATGTCGAATCGGTCGTCCATGGCCAGGAAGAACGAGGAGCCCATGAAATCGTTGACGAGTTCGGGAATGGTGCCCATGAACTGTTGGGCCTGACTCATGATCCGCGGAACAACCAGCACGATGAAGGCCGTGACCGCCAGGGCCAGGGCCAGGATCACCACGGCCACCGCCAGGGGCCTCGGCAACCCGCGCGCTTCGAGCCACCGCACAATGGGGTCCAACCCCAGGGCAATGAACGCGGCGGTGACCACCCAGCCGGCCAAACTTCCCACGTTGGTCAGCACGTAAAAACCGAGCAGGGCAATGCCGACACCGACGGTCAGGAAGAATCCAGTCTGCACCGGATGACCACCGGCGAACATCCCTTTGTCCCACGGCGCACGACGGGGTGGGGAGGCGGCACCGGGACTGGCTCCGGGCTCCGGGGGCACATCGAAGCGATGGCGCGACGGGCGGAATCTCGGTGCAGACTTCTCCGGCGGCTGGGGCGATGTGGTCACGCCGGAAGCGTACAACGCACGGCCGCGTTGAAGTGGGCGTGGCGCGCATGGCGATAATGGTCAGAGAGCACAATGCATTGCATCCGGCGCTGACCACGAGCGCGATGTGGCGCCCGGAGGCATGAGGATGCGGCGACAAAGGAGACCGAGCATGAGTGAATTTCCCCAGCAGAACGACCAGCACCGGACGAACCCCGGTTCACATGAGCAAGCGGTGCCGGCGTCGGTGCGCGGAGCAGTGGATCTCGGAGCCATGCACTCCCCGGAAGCGGATACCTCCGGGGCGGCGGCGCCGTCGGCGGGCACGAACCACGGTGCAAGCTATCGCGTGAGCATCACCGTCCAGGACTTCCAGAAGTACGCGGAACAGTCGACCACCGTTCCGGTGGTGGTTGCCCTGCATGCACCGCAGAGCCCCGAGTCCGAGACCTTTGTGGAGACCCTCGCGGAACTGGTGGACAGCTACCGGGGCAAGCTCCTGCTGGGCACCGTGGACGCGTCCAAAGAACAGCAGATCGCCCAGGTGTTCCAGGCCCAGAGCGTTCCCACCGTCGTGGCCATGGTGGGCGGTCAGGCCGTGCCGCTCGTGAATTCGACCGTGCCCGCGGACCAGATGCGTCAGCTCCTGGACGAACTCCTCACGCTGGCAGCTCAGAACGGTGTGACCGGCACGGCCGAACCCACCGCGCAGGCGGCCCCCAAACAACTGCCCCCGCTGCACCAGGACGCGCTCGACAAGCTCGAAGCGGGTGATTTGCACGGCGCGGAGGCCAGTTACAACAAGGCGCTCGCAGAGAACCCGGGCGACAAGGATGCCAAGCTCGCGCTCGCCCAGGTGCACCTGCTGCAGCGCGTGAGTGAAATGGACGCGAATGCTGTGCGTCAAACTGCTGCGGATGATCCCCAGGACATCCGGGCCGCGCTGGACGTGGCCGATCTGGATGTTTCCGGCGGCCACGTGGAGGACGCGTTCCGGCGCTTGCTGCAGCTTGTTCGGACCACCACCGGTGAGGAGAAGGACACCGTGCGCGAGCGCCTGGTGGAACTTTTCGACGTGGTGGGTTCCGAGGATCCTCGTGTCACCACGGCTCGCGGCCAATTGATGCGGGCGTTGTTCTAGACCGCGGCGCGGGCTCCGGTCGTGGGCCGTCATCCGTGACTCAGGTGTGAGCCTCGCTCACGCCAGGGGATGACCTGGCCGCTTCGGAAATCACACCGGCGGGGGATGTGTGTCACACGGCCCTGTTCATAGGCTGGGGTCATGAGCATCCAGGCAGACAGTTCCAGGCCCGCGGAGCGGCCTCCGCAACCACACGCTCCGAACCCAGCACTGCTGATCCAGGACCTGACCAAGGTCTACGGCCACCCCGGACCGGGGGCTCGCCCGGCCGCGGATCGTGTCAACCTCGCGGTACCCCGCGGGTCGTTCTACGGACTGGTGGGGCGCAACGGCGCGGGTAAGACCACCACGTTGTCCATGGCCACAGGCCTCTTGCGACCCACCGCGGGCACGGTCTGGGTGGGCGGCGGTAGCCAGGGCCGGCCCGTGGACGTGTGGGCCGATTCGGTGACCGCCAAACGACGCATGGGTGTGCTGCCGGACGGAACCCACTTGTTCGACCGGCTGACCGGCCGGCAGCTGGTGACGTATTCGGGTCTGCTGCGCGGCATGGACCGGGAGCTGGTCAAGGAGCGCACCGAGGACCTCATTCACGCAATGGACCTCCAGGATGCCGCTGGCAAACAGGTCCAGGACTACTCCGCGGGTATGACCAAGAAGATCGCCCTGGCCGCGGCCATGATCCACGCACCGGCGCTGCTGGTGCTCGACGAGCCGTTCGAGTCGGTGGACCCGGTGTCCGCCGCCAATATCCGGGCCATCCTGCATCAGTACACGCAGGCGGGCGGCACGGTGGTGGTCTCAAGCCACGTGATGGACCTGGTCCAGCGCATGTGCGACCACGTGGCGGTCATGGACAACGGTCGGGTCCTGGCGCAGGGCACGGTCGAGCAGGTGCGCGGTGAGATGTCCCTCGAGGATCGTTTCGTGACTCTCGTGGGCGGCCGCACGGACGCGGGGGAGGGTTTGTCGTGGCTTCGACCCGAATGAATTCAACCGAGCGGAGCGTAACCTCCGGCGCGCCCGGCACTGACACCTCTGCGCAGGGCACGGTGGACGTGGCCCCCGAAACGCTGCGACCCACCGGGCCCGCGGGTCCCTCCACCCACGCGCGTGCCGTGGGGCCGCTGACCGAGGGCCTGCGCATGGCAGCGCTGAAGTGGCGGCTGTTGATCAACACCCTCACGCGCAGCACGTGGATCCTTGTAGGAACCATTCTGGGCGGGTTGTACGTTCTGTTCCTGGTGGGCTCGTTCGGTGTTGCGCTGTTCCTGGTGGGCAACGAGTCCCTCGAGACCGTCCGCACCGTGGCCGTGTTCTTCGGCACCCTGCTGCTCGCGGGCTGGTGGCTCGTGCCGGTCGTCAGTTCCAAGGCGGATTCCAGTTTGGACCCGTCCCGATTGGCCTTGTTTCCCCTACGGATCCCCGGCATTCAGATCGGCCAGATCCTGGGCGCCGTCATCGGCATTCCGGGTATCGCGACCCTGCTGATCACGGCGGCGTGGATTTCGTCATGGCGTGCTTGGGGCAGTGCCCTGGTGCTCGCCATCCCGTGCGCCCTGCTGGGATTGCTCCTCGCGTTCGTCGGTTCTCGGGCGGTCACGGCTCTGTCCGCGAATTTCAACAAACGGCGCCGCGCCGGGGAAATCATCTCGATCGTCTTGTTGGGTCTGGTGGTCCTGCTCGGCCCGCTGTTCGCATTGATCGGTCGCGGTGTCGGACAGGTGTGGGAGCAGCTGCCGACCTGGGCCGGTTATCTCGCGTGGTCACCCTTGGGCGCCACGTGGGCCATTCCCGCCGACGTCGCTCGGGGCCAGTGGGGTGCGGCGCTCGGACGTCTGGCGATCACCGTGGCCACTCTGGCCGTGTTGGTGGTGGTGTGGCGTGCCGCTTTACGCGGGGCCCTGGCCGATGCCACCGGCGACGCCGCTCGCTCCGGTTCCAGGTCCATGTCCGGGGTGGGCCTGTTCGGCCGGTTGCCCGCGACGGGCTGGGGAGCCGTGATGGCGCGCTGCCTCACGTACTGGCTCAAGGACCCCCGGTATTCGGCCACGCTGCTGATCATCCCGGCCATGGCGGCCGCTTTCTGGTTCATCAGCGAAGACGGCACCGGCCCCATTTGGGTTCTTCCCTGCTTTGTTGCGCTGCTGATGGCGTACGCGATCTCCGCTGACGTGGGCTACGACAACACCGCGTTCACGCTGCACATCCTGGCACCGGTCAAGGGAAGCCACGACCGCCTGGGCCGGGCACTGGCCATGCTGTGCATCGGGGTGCCATTCGTGATTGCCATGCTCGCGCTGAGCATGGTCCGTACCGGTGGGTGGAGCTATCTGCCCGGCATGATCGGGATCTGCGCGGCACTGTTGTTGGCCGGTACCGGTGTGGTGTCCGTGATGTCCGCCCGCTACACCTATCCCGTGCCGCCCCCGGGAGCGTCTCCCCTCAAGACCCCGCAGGGGTACACGCTGCTGAACGTGATCATCCAGTTCGTGATCCTGGGTGCCGTGGCGCTCATGGCGTTGCCGCCGGTGATCCTGCTCGTCACGCAGGTGGTCACCGGGCAGGCACTGTGGGGCTGGCTGGCCCTGGCAGTGGGCATCGTGGAAGGCCTGGGTGTCTTCTGGGTGGGTATTGTGCTCGGCGGGAAATGGCTGGACCGCCGCGCCCCTGAGCTGCTGCAGGAGGTTGCACAGTACCGCTAAGCGCTTCGCGGCTCAGCGTCCAGAGTTCTTCCAGAGCCTGGGCGCTGAGTCGTGTCCGGGCCCGGGGGTAGACTGTGGGCCATGGAGAACACCGCAGCATCGATGAGCACTGGTAGCACCGTTGAGCACCGTCACACGGTGACCAATGGTCTGTTCGGCCGCAAGGCGGACACCGTGGGATCCACCTCCACCATTGAGCGTGAGGACACGCGTCAGCTGCAGGAACCCGGCGATCACGAACGATTCTCCCACTACGTGCGCAAAGAAAAGATCATGGAATCTGCGCTGTCCGGTGAACCGGTGATCGCCCTGTGCGGCAAGGTGTGGCTGCCCGGCCGCGATCCGCAGAAGTTCCCCGTCTGCCCCGCATGCAAGGAGATCTATCAGGGACTCCGCCCGGGCAAGGACGATTCGGACAACAACTAAGCATCCATCACAAAATTCGTCACGTGGGCCCCTGGGCCGCGTGACCGGCGGCGCCCGTGCTCGCGGGCGCCTTGTGCTGTGCGGGCCCACACGCCGTCGTACGCGAGGCGGTTCATGCGGCACGTGCGCGGAGAGGACGAGCACTACGTGTCTGAAAGCGATCAGTTAGACCTGTTCGGAGCGGTGGCGGACCTGCCACCGGCATACCCGGATCGCGCGGCGTGGGGCACGGCACCCAAGCTGCGTGCATGGCAGGCGGAGGCCCTCCGGCGCTACGAGGAATCCCAGCCCCGGGATTTCATGGCGGTGGCGACACCGGGTGCCGGTAAAACGACCTTCGCGTTGACCGTGGCCAAGAAGCTCCACGATTCCGGCAAGATCCAGCGCATCACCGTTGTGACCCCCACCGAGCATCTCAAGCGCCAGTGGGCCGATGCCGCCGCGCGCGTGGGACTCGCCCTGGACCCCAATTTCAAGAACGCGGACGGTAGCCACGGCTCGTCCTACATGGGCGCTGCGGTGACCTACGCCCAGGTGGCCAACAAGCCGTTGTTGCACCGGGCGCGGACCGAAGCCGGACGCTCCCTGGTGATCATGGACGAAATCCACCACGCCGGTGACGCCCTGTCCTGGGGAGACGGCCTGCGTGAGGCGTTCGAACCCGCGGCCCGTCGCTTGGCACTCACCGGTACCCCGTTCCGTTCGGATACGTCACCGATTCCATTCGTGACGTATCAGGAGGACCGGGAGGGAATCCGCCGCTCCACCGCCGATTACACCTATGGTTACGGTGACGCACTCAAGGACCACGTGGTGCGCCCGGTGATCTTCATGGCGTATTCCGGCCAGATGCGGTGGCGGACCTCCGCCGGTGAGGAAATGGCTGCCCAATTGGGGGAGGGCTTCACCAAGGACATCACCTCCCAGGCGTGGCGCACCGCGCTGGATCCCAACGGCCACTGGATTCCGTCCGTTCTGCAGGCCGCTGATCAGCGGCTGACCCAGGTCCGCCGCACGGTGCCCGACGCCGGTGGGTTGGTCATCGCCACCGATCACCAGGATGCCAAGGCGTACGCCGAACAACTCACTGCGATCACCGGACGCCGCCCCACGGTGGTGCTCTCCGACGACAAGGCGGCGTCGAACAAGATCGACGAGTTCTCCGAATCCGATCAGCGCTGGATGGTGGCGGTGCGCATGGTGTCCGAGGGCGTGGACGTTCCTCGCCTCGCGGTGGGCGTGTATGCAACGTCCACGTCCACGCCGTTGTTCTTCGCGCAGGCGGTCGGTCGTTTTGTGCGCGCGCGAAAGCGCGGTGAGACGGCGTCGGTGTTCCTACCCTCGGTGCCCGCACTCATGGGCCTCGCCAACTCCATGGAGGAGGAGCGCGATCACGCGCTCGACAAACCCAAGACCATGCCCGGCGTGGTGGATTTCGATCAACCCATGGAGAGCGGCTGGGATGACGACCTGCTCGAGGAAGCCAATCGCGAAGAGAACGCATCGGGTTCGCTGGCCCAGGGTAACTTCGAGGCCCTTGACTCCGATGCTTCCTTCCACGGTGTGCTCTTCGACGGCGGCGCGTTCGGTGGCGGCGTGGCCGTGGGTTCCGAGGAGGAAGCGGACTTCCTGGGGATTCCCGGGCTGTTGGACGCCGAACAAGTGTCCACCCTGTTGCGGGAACGACAAACCCGGCATGCCCAGCGCCGCTCCGGCGATTCACCGTCGGAACCGGCCGCACCCGCGGTGCCCGATCACCGGCGGCTGAAGGAACTGCGCTCGCAACTGTCCAAGAACGTGTCCGCGTGGTCCGCGCGCACGGGTACCCCGCACGGCATCATCCACAATCAACTGCGGGAGAAATGTGGCGGCCCGGCGGTCGCCCAGGCCAGTGCGGACCAGATCACCGCGCGGTTGGCCCTGTTGCAACGGTGGTTCATCGGGCGGAAATAGCAGGCCGACAGGCAACGACCCGACCATGACAAGGGCTCCGAACAACATTGTTCGGAGCCCTTGTCATGCGGTGGGTACATCTGCCGATCAGCCGAGACACGGTCAGTCGGGCGGGGCCGGTCGAGCGGGGGT
>NZ_JAUNPE010000015.1:0-18121 GCF_030536815.1 Kocuria sp. | reverse complement strand
CACAGGAGTTAAAACGTGAGCAAATAACAGGACGGACAGTCGAACAGGGGACGGTCGAGATCCTCGACCACGGCCACGCCGGCGTCCGCGAGTTCCACGGTGGCGCGCTCGCCGGACTCCTTGGCCACCGGGGCGGTCAGGGGTAACAGGACCCGGGTCTCGTAACCGGCGTCCATCGCGTCCTTGGCGGTGGCCAGAACGCAATAGTCCAGGGCGAGCCCCACGACGTCCACGGCCTCGATCTCATGCTCCTGGAGCCAGTCGTCCAGGCTGGTCCGTTCTTCATCCGCGTCCTCGGGGTCTTCGCCCATGGGGACGTCCACGTCCGGGGCGGACAGGCCCTCGAAACCGGAGTAGGCGGCGTCGTAGGCGCCCTTGCGGAAGAATTCCGTGACGTGGTCGGTATCGAAATGCGGGTGGGTTGCCGCACCGTCGGTCTCAGCCACGCAGTGCACCGGCCAGCTCGACACGAAGTCCGGTTCGTCGCTGAAATGCGACCCGGGATCGATGTGCCAGTCCTGGGTCGCGGCGACCACCCGGTAGTCGGAGTGGTGGTCCTCCAGGTATTCCGCGATCTGCGCGGCCACCGCGGCGCCTCCGGTCACGGCCAGGCTGCCGCCTTCGCAGAAATCGTTTTGTACGTCAACAATGATGAGGGCTGTGCGCACGGGTGCCTCCTTGATCAATGAGCGGTTCCGGGTTCGATGATGGTGGGAATCACGGGCTCGCCCTCGGACAGGCGTCGGGCCGCGCGGGGCAGTTCCGCCACGGACAGGGCGTGGCGTTCGCGGGCGCGGCCCACGGCCTGCGCACCCACGTACCCGTCGCGCAGTTCACCGCCGGTCACGTAGTGGACCAGCAGCTCACGGTCGTCTCCGTCATCGGTCGGTTCATGGGAGACACCCACGATTTCCTGGGTGGCCTCGCCCTGGTCGTTACGACGGCGCAGCGCGAATTTCTCGCCACCCACCGATGCTTTGCCGGATGAGGCCTTGGCCACGGGCTCCATGGTGCCGGAGGCGCCTTCACGTGCCACGAGCTTGTACACCATTGACGAGGTGGGCGCACCGGAACCGGTGACCAGGCGGGTGCCCACGCCGTAAGAATCCACGGGAGCCGCGCGCAGGGCGGCAATGGCGTACTCGTCGAGGTCACTGGTCACCGTGATCGTGGTGTTGGCGTTGCCCAGCTTGTCCAACAAGGAGCGCACCTGAGCCGCCTGGGTGACCAGGTCGCCCGAATCCAAGCGGACCCCGCCCAGATCCGGGCCGGCAATGTCCACGGCCAACCTGACCGCTTTTTCCACGTCATAGGTGTCCACCAGCAGCGTGGTGGAGATCCCCAGGGCATCGATCTGGGCCCGGAAGGCCTCTTCCTCCGAGTCGTGCAGCAACGTGAACGAGTGGGCGGCGGTGCCCACCGTCTTCACGCCGTAGCGATAACCGGCTTCCAGATTGGACGTCGAGGTGAACCCGGCAATCACGGCCGCGCGAGCAGCTGCGACAGCAGCCTCCTCGTGGGCGCGGCGGGAACCCATTTCAATGCACGGGCGCTCACCAGCAGCACCCACCATGCGGGATGCAGCGGAAGCCACGGCGGAGTCGTAATTGAGCACCGAGAGGATGTAGGTCTCCAGGACGCAGGCCTCGGCAAAGGAGGATTCCACGGTCAGCAGGGGCGAGTGGGGGAAGTACACCTCACCCTCGGCGTAGCCGCGGATCTGTCCGGTGAACCGGAAATTCTTGAGGTAGCCGATCGTTTGTTGATCCACCACGTTCGTGTCCCGCAGGAACCGCAATTGAGGCTCCGAGAAGCGGAACTTCTCGAGGCCCTCCAACACGCGACCCACCCCGGCGAACACGCCGTAGCGGCGACCATTGGGCAGGCGGCGGGCGAACACCTCGAATACGCTGCGCCGCGAGGCCGTTCCCGCCCGCAGCGCGGCCTGGAGCATGGTGAGCTCGTAATGGTCCGTCATGAGGGAGGTCGGTTGGGGTTCCCATGGATAGCTGCGCTGATTCACGCCTCCAGCCTAATGGGATCGGCTCACTGCGCACATCCGTGCGTGGCGGATACGATGGGCGCACCATGATTTGCACTCCTTTATCCGCGCGTGCCCGATACGCACCCGTTCTCATGAGCGCGGCTCCGGTCGAGACTCCTGTTCTGACCCAAGACCCAGAAACCCGCACGATGCTCAGCGTTCCGTGGAACGTGGTGGTGTGGGACGACCCCGTCAACCTCATGAGTTACGTGGTGTATGTGTTCCGTTCCTACTTCGGCTATTCGGATTCCAAGGCTCGGACCTTGATGCTCGAGGTGCACCACAACGGGCGCTCCATTGTGGCGTCGGGGACCCTCGAGGAAGCAGAGACCCACGTGAGTGCCCTGCATGGATACGGACTCTGGGCCACGTACGAACGGGCGGACCACAACTAATGGCACAAGGATTCAAGAAGACCCGCAAGGGCATCGTCGGGCGCTTCGAAGCACCCGAAGTTCAGTTACTCCAAAAACTGTTTTCCGACGTCGCCGGGACCCTTGAGCCCCAAGCCCGCCCGGATGAGGATCCCCTGGCGGCCATGGTCGGTATCGACCAGGACGCGAGCGAACCCACCGACCCGGCCCTGAAGAGACTGCTCCCGGCTGCGTCCATGGACCCCGAGCGAGCGGAAGAATTCCGCCGGCTGACCGACAGGTCACTGCGCGAGGCGAAGGTCGGGGCGCTGAAGGCGTCGTCGTTGGCGTTGGAATCCGATCCCGTGACCCTGACCGTGGAACAGGCGCAGGATTTCGCGCGATCGCTCAACGATATTCGGCTGGTGCTGGCAACGCGGTTGGACATCACCACGTCCGAGGACGCCGAACGGGTCGGTGAGCAGGTCGACTTCGCAGACGTGGGGGACATCCATGACTACATGGCGGTCGTCTACAACTTTGTGTCCTGGCTGCAGGAGTCACTGATGAATGCGTTGCTCAAGACGCTCTGACCGTGCCGAGCACGGCACCGTGGGACTGTGAGATGTCTCGCATGTGTTGCACGTCCTCGACGTCAGTTTCCGAGGCGTCCGATCCTTTGGATGCGCATTTTGGGCTGAATTTCCCAGTTTTTCGCCGTTGTGCCGCACCGTCAGGCACGGACTGTTACTTGTAGTGTGTCCGCTCATCGGTGGCTCGGATAGGGAAAATCAGCGCGGAGCGTTACTGTCTTTCGATATGCAGGATGAGCACGTGAACACTTCAGGCCCCAATCCGAATTCGCCCATTGGCGTGTTCGATTCCGGCGTGGGTGGATTGACCGTTGCTCGTTCCATCATTGACCAGTTGCCGCACGAGGAAATCCTGTACGTGGGGGACACCGCGCACGGCCCCTACGGTCCACTGCCCATTGCTCGGGTGCGTTCCCTGGCCATGGACATCATGGACGACCTGGTTGATTCCGGCGTGAAACTCTTGGTCATCGCCTGCAACACGGCGTCCGCTGCCGTGCTGCGCGATGCTCGGGAGCGTTACACCCGGGCCTACAACATTCCCGTGGTCGAGGTGATCCAACCGGCCGTCCGGCGCGCGGTCGCCACCACGCGCAACGGGAAGATCGGCGTGATCGGTACGGAAGCCACCGTGGGTTCCCGTGCCTACGATGACACGTTTGCCGCGGCACCGCATTTGCAGGTCACGTCCGTGGCGTGTCCGGAATTCGTCGACTACGTGGAACGTGGCGTGACCACGGGACCCGAACTCTTGCGCGCCGCCCAGGGTTATCTGGAGCCGCTCAAAGATGCGGGTGTGGACACACTGGTTCTGGGGTGCACCCACTACCCGCTCCTGACCGCGGTGATCTCCTACGTCATGGGGGACAGCGTGAACCTGGTGTCCTCAGCGGAGGAAACAGCGCGTGATGTCTACCGCGCGCTGATGGACGACAACCTGGAGCGCGACGTCAACCTCACTCCGCACCACGAATTCTTGGCCACGGGTGATCCCGAAAGTTTTGAAGTTCTTGCCCGCAGATTCCTCGGACCCGAGGTGCTGCGCGTTCGTCATACGTCCTCGGTGGCCGAACAGTACCCCACGGGTTCTTTGGCCATGATCCACCCGGCTCAGCGTTGAGTCGGCACCACGAAAGGCACCCGCAGTCATGATGTTGACCGTTATTGGGAACACCGGTAGCTTCCCGGGCCCCAACTCTCCCGCGTCGTGTTACTTGCTGACCGGTGAGGATCACCAGGGCCGCACCTGGCGCGTGATCCTGGACATGGGAAATGGCTCCCTGGGCGTCCTGCAACGGCAGCTCGCGTTGGAAGACATTGACGCGGTGATGATTTCGCACCTCCACCCGGATCACTGCGTGGACCTGGCCGGTCTGCACGTGGCGGTCAAGTGGGACCCGCGGGGATGGAAGGCCGGACGTATTCCGTTGTACGGACCGTCCGGATTGCATGACTACCTCAACCGCTCCCACGCAATGCCCGACGGCCACAGCATGGAAACCGAGTTCGTGTTCAACGTGTGGCGGGAGCGCCAGCCGGTGACCGTGGGCCCCTTCACCGTGACCCCGTTCGAGGTGGAACACCCGTGCCCCGAGTCCTACGCCCTGCGCATCACGTTCGACGGCCCGATGGGGCCCTCGGTCATGACTTATTCCGGGGACACCGATTACTGCGACGGCCTGGTGGATGCCGCCCGCGACGCTGACCTGTTCCTGTGCGAGGCGGCCTACGAAGAAGGCCGCGAGGATCACTTACGAGGTATCCATCTCACGGGCTACCGCGCCGGCCAGGCCGCAGCCCAGGCCAAGGTGCACCAGCTGCTGTTGACCCACCTGCCGGTGTGGAATTCGCCCACCAGGACCCGGCGGGAAGGCATCGCTGCGTTCGACGGTCCCGTGGGCATTGCGGAGCCGGGGTACACCTACAAGGTGGTCTCGGAGAATGTCACCATTTCAGGTGCGTTGGCAAGGCCAGTAACGGCGGACTAGGCTGGCGCTATGACTTCGCCTACCGATCCGTCACAAAATAATTCCACGTTGGTCGGGGAGCGATCCACCGCTGCTGCGGAGCAGGCGAATATTGTGCGAGCCGATGGCCGCGCCGTCGATGAACTGCGTCCCATCACCATCACTCGCGGCTGGTCCGATCAGGCAGAGGGCTCCGCGCTCATTGAATTCGGCGCCACCCGCGTGCTGTGCACCGCATCCCTGACCGAGGGAGTTCCCCGCTGGCTCAAGGGCGAGGGCCGCGGTTGGGTGACCGCTGAATACGCCATGTTGCCGCGCGCCACATCAACGCGTTCGGCCCGCGAGTCCGTCAAGGGCAAAATCGGTGGCCGCACCCACGAAATTTCCCGCCTGATCGGCCGCGCGCTCCGCTCCATCATTGATTTGAAGGCCCTCGGTGAGAACACCGTGGTGCTGGACTGCGATGTGCTCCAGGCGGACGGTGGAACGCGCACGGCAGCGATCACCGGCGCCTACGTGGCGCTGGCGGAGGCGATTTCCTGGGCCCACGCGAACGGCGTGATCAAGGCGAACGTGAAACCGCTGGTGGACACCGTCTCGGCGGTATCGGTGGGCATCATCGACGGCGTTCCCATGCTGGACCTGCCTTACGTTGAGGATGTCCGCGCGGAGACCGACATGAACGTGGTGGTTACGGGGTCGGGGAATTTCGTGGAGGTCCAGGGCACCGCCGAGGGTGCGCCCTTCAACCGGGGTGAGCTCGATGTCCTGCTCGACCTGGCGGTCGCGGGGTGCGCCCAGTTGACCACCATTCAGCAGGAAACGCTGGAGGCGGGTCGTGGACGCTGACCCAGAACCGGCCAGGATCGTCCTGGCCTCCAAGAACCCGGGTAAGGTTCGCGAACTCCAAGCCATGGTGGCCGCGGCCGTGCCGCACCTCGACGACGCCACAACCGTGGTGGATGCGCGCACCGCGGGCCTCAGCGACGTCGTAGAAGACGGCGTGAGCTTTGCCGAGAACGCGCTGCTCAAGGCACGCGCCGCGGCGCGCGAAACAGGAATGATCGCGCTCGCGGATGATTCGGGTCTCGCGGTGGACGTCATGGGTGGGGCTCCGGGAATATTTTCCGCCCGCTGGTCCGGTCGCCATGGCGATGACAGCGCCAATCTGAACTTGTTGCTGGCGCAACTGGGAGACGTCCCCGACGACCACCGGGGCGCCCAATTCGTGTGCGCCGCCGCCGTGGTGACCCCCCTCGGCACGGAACACGTGGTGGTAGAAGAATTCCCGGGGAGGATCCTGCGGGAACCGGCGGGTGAGCATGGTTTCGGGTACGACCCGATCTTCGCCCCGGATGGCTATGACGGTTTGAGTTGTGCGCAGTTGACTCCCGAGGAAAAGAACCGGGTCAGTCACCGAGCGCGGGCCATGAATGCTGTGCTGCCGCATCTTTTGGCGGCATTGGGAGAACAGGACGATCCGGTCGTGGTTGATCCACCACGACCGGGCCCGGGGGACTGAGTCATGAAATTCGCATGCGGGCATCTTCCGTTCGCTGACGCCGTCGACGCGGTGTTGGCGGAAGCGGGAGTGAGCGTGGACCGCTCCGAATGGGAGGTCCACGCGGGCGGCTCCGCACACATCGTGGTGAACGCGGGGCACGTGATGAGCGTGCGCATAGCCAAGAACCCCACATCGGGTGAAAACGTACGACGCCGCGTGCGGGCGCTGTCGCTGCTTCCCGACTTCGATTTCGCGATTCCGCGGCCACTGACCCCGGTGCTCAACGAGGGGCGGTACACGGCCGTGGGCATGACGTGGCTCCCCGGGACCACTCGCGATCCCGGGCCCGTGGACACTACGGTCCTGGCGAGCGTTCTCGATCAGCTGCGTTCGGCCGACGTTTCCCAGGCCGCACCGTGGCTCGACCGGCCGGGCCAGCACTGGGGCGGGCACCGACGCCGCCATGTACTGCTCGACCAGGTCATTCCGCGCCTGATCCCGGGCAACAGATCGCGCGCCCAGGAAGCCATCCAGGACCTGGTGGAACTCGAGATGGTCGAGCCCGAACTGGTGCACGGTGACCTCATGGGCAACAACATGTTGTGGGACAACGATCGTCTGGTGGGAATCATCGACTGGGATCACGCGTGCCTGTCGGACCCCGCCTACGACACCGCCTCCCTGGGCTTGTGGTTCGGCTGGGACAGCGTTCGCCACGCCACCACCCCCGACGACTTCGAGCGGGCACAGCTGCACGCCCGGATCTTCCCGTTGCAGGCCGTGGCCTACGCGATCCATCACGAATTGGACATCGCACAAATCAATCAGGCCGTGGAAAAGGCCGACGACTGGTACGACGCTCACGCATCGGTCCACGCCTGATCGCTCGACCGGTTCCGGTCACGAACGTTCGGGGCGTAACTGCGCGGATCACCCCGGTGCGCGCGCAGCGTGTCTGAGGCCGGCAGTAGCCTGTCACCGTGCCCGTCAGTTTTACAGCCATAGACTTCGAAACAGCCAACCGTAGCTTTGCCTCCGCGTGCGCCGTAGGCGTGGTCCGCGTGGAGGACGGCCACGTGGCTGACACCCAGTACTCGCTCCTGCAACCTCCGCCCGGCCATGACCACTTCGAACCGGGCAATATCAGGGTGCACGGGATTCGGCCGGCGGATGTGGCGGGGGCGCCGCCGTACGCGCAGTACTGGAAGTGGCTGGTGGAACGCCTCGAGGCCGGCGCCCCGGACGGGATCCTGGTGGCCCATAACGCGATTTTCGACACCGGCGTCATCAAGGCAGCCAATGCGGCAGTGGGCCATCCGGCCCGGTCATGGCGCTACGCGTGCACTTTGCGACTGTCGAGGGCCGCCTACCGACTGCGGTCGTACTCGCTGCCGGCGGTCTCACACGCCGTGGGTGTGTCCCTTGAAAATCATCACAACGCATTGGCCGATGCCCAGGCGTGCGCGGGCATCGTCATGGATCTGGCGCATCGCAGCGCGGCCGATTCCATGGAGGAACTGGCCGCCCACTACGGAACCAAGATCTACAACACCCGACTCTGAGCGTCGTGGGCCCGCCCCACTGGTCGGGTGTGCGGACGCCGCTCCCGCGCGCGGATCCAACGCTCAGGGGCGCCAGCGGTCGCTCCACCGGCGGGCGAGCTCGGCCAGTTCCGCGCCCACCGGATCGGTCACCGTCGGGACGACCTGAGTTCCAAACCGCGCTGCGCAGACGGCCGCCGCCACGGAGCGGGCCCCGGGGGAGGCCGCCGGATGCGCCGAGACCACCTCAAGTGCCTGCGTCACGGTCTCGCTGCGCGCCCCATCGGCGGCCTGTGCGGTACCCGCTGCAAACAGTCCCAGGGCCAGCCCCGACGACGCCGCGGTGCCGTCCCCGAGGGCACGGGACAGGGCGCCGTCGGCGGATCCGAGGTCTGCGCGCCCCGTGGTCTGGGTGACCAAGTGCAAGAGAGCGCGTGTTTTCGGCGCCGGGCGAGTCATGCCCTCGCAAACCTCGCTCACGGCGGTGAGGACCTCCCCGAAACCGGCGTCCGTCTCTTGGGCGCGCACGCTCGCGTGAATGGCGAGAGCCGCGCCGACCGCGGCCGTTTGAGCTTCCGCATGACCGTGCGTGATGGCGGCGGCGTCCACGATGATCGGCACGAGCGCCTTCCAGCCCAGATTGGGGACCAGCCCGTAGGGGATGCTGCGCGCGAGGACCTCACCGCTTTCGGCCGTGGGGTCGATCGGGCGGGCCACTTCACCGAATTCGCCGGTGGCCAGCGCGGCAAAACTGTCACCCGAGCAACCGCAAGCGCGGCTGAGCACGGGGAAATCACGGTCGAACTCGCGCGCGGGCGGCACCGGGGAACTGGCGGGCGGCCGAGCACCGGCCGCCCGTGCCCAGCGCAGGTAGGACAGCCACGCACACGCGGTCGGATCGGCCGACAGCCCGGTATTGGCCCACTCCGCCACCTCATTGAGGGCGTCCGCCGAGCGGGCGGCCAGCTGCACGTACGCCTCGGATGCCGGGCTGTCCGTTGCCGCAGCGATCGCCAGGCTGCCGAACACGGCGGTGACGGTGTCCGGGTAGGCGCCCCGGGCGGCGTCGATCCCGTGATCGGGCGAGAGCAAGGGTGCTGGGGAAGAGGCGTACATGCACCGAGTCTATGTGAGTGTCGATGCCCCAATGCGTGTCGGTGAAGGTGGATAGATTGTCGAGCATGAGATTTCTCCACACCTCCGACTGGCACCTGGGCCGCACGTTCCACGGTGTGGACGTCCTGGACGTCCAGGCCCGCGCCATGGACGAGATCGTCGAATGGGTTGTCGAGCACCGCATTGACGCGGTGCTGATTTCCGGCGACGTGTACGACCGGGCGCAACCGCGCACCGAGGTGGTGGAACTGCTCAACGCCACCCTCGCGAAGATTCGCCGAGCCGGTGCGTACGTGGTGATGACCAGCGGCAATCACGATTCCGCCGCCCGTTTGGGTTTCGGGGCGCAGATCATGGCGCACGGCGGGGTCTTCATTCGCACCCGCTCGGAGCAGGCGGATCTCCCCGTTCTCTTCTCCGCCCACGCGTCGGGGGTGCGGGTCACGGACACGGCGCTGAGCGGGGCCGACCCGGCAGCACAAACCAGTGCGTCCACGGTGGCCGTGTACGGCATTCCGTACCTCGAGCCGCGGTCGGTGGCACCCCGGTTGGCGTGTTCACCCACCCACCAGGACGTTCTGGACACAATCGCCACATCCACCGCGGCCGATCTCCGATCCCGAGCCCACACCCGGGGCGTGGTCATGGCACACGCATTCGTCACGGGTGCGGCCACCACGGACTCCGAACGCGTCATCGACTCCGGGGGTCTCGGCACCGTCAGCGCGGATGTTTTCGCGGCACACAGCTACGCTGCGCTGGGCCACATCCACAGGCGGCAAACGGTGCGCACCGCCGTGCGGTACAGCGGATCTCCCGTGGCCTACTCGTTCTCGGAAACGGGCCAGACGAAGGGCGCGTGGCTCGTGGAGTTCACGGGCGCGGCTGAACCGCGGGTCGAAGCCCTCGACCACCGGGCCGGGCTGCACCTGGCTCAACTGCGCGGGAACCTGGTGGACCTGCTGCGGGATCCCGGCCACGCAAATGCGGAAAGCGCATGGTGCCAGGTGGTGCTCACGGATCCCGAACGTCCCGCCTCGGCCATGGAGCGCATCCGCACCAGGTTTCCACAGACCGTGGAACTGCGGTGGGAACCCGAGGGCGGCCGTTCGCAACAGCAGATCAGTTACAGCGCCCGGGTCAAAGGCGCCCAGAGCCCGGACTCACTGTGCGCATCGTTCTTCGAACACGTCCGACAGCGGTCGGTATCGGATGCGGAGCAAAGTGATATCGCATCAGCGGTGGCTGCCGCGCGCTCCCGTGGTACGTCGGAAGAGGGAACACCATGAAACTGCATCGTTTGGAGATCACCGCATTCGGTCCCTTCGCGGGACACGAAGTGGTCGAGTTCGACACATTGAATGAGGCCGGCGTGTTCTTGCTCAACGGTGAGACGGGGGCCGGCAAAACCAGCGTGCTGGATGCGATTTGTTTTGCCCTGTATTCCACGGCACCCACAACGGTGGCCATGGGTGGAAGGAAACCGGGGCACAGTGACCATGCGGACCCGGACACTCCACCCCTGGTGGATCTGGAGTTCTCGGCCGGCGGGCGCCGGTGGCACATCAGCCGCTCCCCGGCCTGGAGCAGACCGTCCAAACGGGCGGCGTCGGGGTGGTCCGAACAACACGCCAGGGTGCTGCTGCGAGAGTTCGTGGCGGGTGATTGGGTCGAACGCGGTTATCGACCGGACGAGGTCGGCCAGACCGTAGAACACGTGGTGGGTTTGAACCGGGAACAATTCACGCAGGTGATGATGCTCCCTCAGGGCCGGTTCGCGCAGTTCTTACGGGCGGGTTCCAAGGAACGCGAGAAGCTCCTGGAAACACTGTTCGGTACCGATATCTACCCTCGTATCCAACAGGAACTCAAGGACCTTGCCTCCGCTTGCCAAGCCGAACTCGATGCGCTCAGCCTTGATCAGCAACGAGACCTCGAACGCGTGAGCCAACTGGACGAGCAGCTGGGGGAGGTGCTTGCGCAACTACCGGCGGAAACCGTTTCGCTTTCTGAGTGGCGGGGTTCCCCGAACGACGACAGGCCGGTGGCCGACTCGACGTCGGACGGGGCGGAGGAGTTCCCCGCACCGACAACCCTGGAGGAGCTGTCGGGCCGGCTCGACACCGTGGTGCCCCAGCTCACCAGCGCCCGTGATGCGGTGAGCACTCAACAGACACAAGCTGCGACACGAGCACGAGAGCTTGCCGAGCGGCTCGCCAACATCGAACGCCATGACCGACTGAGCGGTGTCCGCGCGGAGCTGGAGGGGCAAGGGGAGACCGTGAACGCTCGGGACGCTCAGCTGACACGACACCGGTCCGCGCACAAACTGGCCGGCCTGGTCGACGCGGCCGAACACGCGAAGTCGGCGGTTGACCGAGCCCGAACCGCGGCGCAAGCGGCACGGGGGGCGTTTTCGGCGGGGTCCGCGGATCATGAGCGATTTCGGCTCGTCCTGGGCGATCAAGCCACCGTTCTGGAGGGCTGGATAACCGGCGAACGGGATCTGGCGGCCGTTCGCGACGTGGCCGTGAGTGCTCGTCACGGCGCACAGCAGGCGCTCGAGGCGGAGGAATCGCTGCGAACCGTTCAGCTGGCCCTCACCGAAGTGGAACAGCACCTGGCGCGGCACCGTGCTCGAAAAGAAACTGTCGAGAACACCCTGGACCGAGACCTCGAGGAACGAGCGGGAGTGGAGCGCACCGCGGAAGAGCTGCGCGAAGCCACACGGGATGCCGCTGTGATCCGGGACCGTGATGAACGAGCGCGCCATACCTTGGCGGCAACGGAGGAGTTCCAAACCCTCGCTCGGGAACGGGACGCACGCGGAGAGCAATATCGCACCGCGGAAGCCGCCCGCCGTGCCGCGGCTCACCGTGTGGAGGAACTGGAAGCTCAACGCTTCGCCTCGGCCGCCGCGACGCTCGCCTCCGCACTGCGCGCGTCAGAACCATGTCCCGTGTGCGGTTCCACACTCCACCCCGCTCCCGCGGGGCAGGAGCGGGGCAGCGAAGTCACCGAACGAATGCTCGCGGGTTCCCGAACGACCCGTGACCGAGCCCAGGCGGAGTCCGACCGGGCCCACAACGAGTGGCAGACGGCCCAGCAGCACGCCGCTCAGGCACTCGGCGCCGGAGCACAGGAGGACATCATCGCGGTTCGAGCCGCGGCCACGGAATCCGCGCATGCCGTTGCCCGGCTCGAACGCCAACTCGTGCGCGCCCGTGATACTGCGGACACGCTGACAACCCTTGATCGTCGCATCGATGAGTCACGGGTGGGCCTGCGCGACATCGACCTTCGGATCGAACGCGATGCCACGCGGAGGACGTCCCTGACCGCGCAGCTGGAGGAGGCCAGTGAGCGCTTGGACCGGGAATTGTTCGGTTTCGAATCGGCCCGGCAACGGCTGGATGCCGCCCAGGACCTCATCGATGCCGTGTCCGGCATGGAAACCGCCCAGCGCGGCCTCGACCGTGCCACCCAGGATCTCGATTACGCCCAACACGCCCTCACGGGCGAGCTGGAGGACTCACCCTTCGCAACGGCGGAGGAGGTGCGGTCGGCACGTCTGGAGCCCTCCGAGGTCCAGGAGATTGAAATCTGGCTGCAGAATCACCACGACCGGCACGGCAAGGTCACCGCCGAACTGGCCACGGAAGCCATGGTGGCCACTGGTCAGCTCTCGCCGCGGGAACGCGCTGAAACGTCCACGGAATCCGTGGCCCGGGCCGTGCAGCACAGTGAGAGCCTCGCGGCCCGCCGGGACCTGATCACCGCGGCGTCGGGAACCATTACCGCCCTTGAACGCGCGGTTCGGGAACTGGGCCGTGCGGGAGGTGAACGCGGTGAGCGCCTGAGCCAAGCCCGGGAAAAGACGGAACGGCTCACCGGCCTGTCCGCCGTGGCCAACGGGTTGTCCGCGGACAACAGTCTTCGCATGACACTGACGTCCTTTGTGCTCGCGGCCAAGCTGGAGCACGTGGCGGCCGTGGCCTCGGAGCATCTGCAGCGGATGTCCTCCGGCCGGTTCAGCTTGCTGCATACCGACCAGACGCGGGGCGGCGGAAAGGCGGGGCTGGGCCTGGAAGTGGACGATTCGTGGACAGGGGTCCGCCGAGGTACGGAAACGTTGTCCGGCGGTGAATCATTCTTCACGTCCCTCGCCCTCGCCCTGGCACTCGCGGACGTGGTGCGCGCGGCCGCGGGCGGTCAGGACATGGACACCCTGTTCGTGGACGAAGGGTTTGGTTCCTTGGACGAGGACACCCTGGAACAGGTGCTCGAGACCATTGACGGACTCCGGCAGAACGGACGGGTGATCGGGTTGGTCTCCCACGTGGCCGAGATGAAACAGCGCATCGGTACACAACTGGTCGTGACCAAGACGCCCAAGGGGTCACACTTGCGGGTCATGACCGGTCTGGAGACGAACGCGTAGGCTGATCCCGTGAGTTCTTCCGTGCCCGCACCCTCGCCCGTCACGTCCACCACCGTCCCCGAGTTGATCAGAGACGTCAAAGAGCTCAATGGGATGGGCGGGCGCGGCCTCACCCGGATCATGCTCGCGTTGCGATTGCCCCAGGTTCTCGCGCCCCTGGGAGTGATCACATGGATCGCCACTCAGACGGCTTCCCCGTGGACGGCGGCGCTGGGCTCGGCGGCCGTGTATCTGGGAAGTGCCCTGTGCGGACTCATCATGACGTTCTTCGTCAATGTCCCCTGGCGTCAAGGGGGGTTGGCCGTGCTGGCTCTGGTTCAGGGCACGGTCATGTGGCTGTTGCCCCTGGCGCCCATTGAATCCGTCCCCACGGGGATCGAGAGTGTGGGGATGTTCTTGCCCTTCTTCCTCGCCGGACTGTCCCTGGCCCCGCAGGGTCTGGCCTGCAGGATCCGGTGGAATTCTGTGTTGGAGCATCGCAAACGGGTGGACCTTCTACCCGCGGCCATGCGCATGGAATCCGTGAGTGAAGCCATGTCCGTGGTCACGGGTGCCGCCATCACCGGGTTGATCGCCACCACGGCAGGGCCGCAAACCGTCCTGCGGGTCTCGGCGGTGCTCTCAGTGCTCATGGTGCTCATCTTCATGCTTCATCCGTCCGCCAGGTTCAAGCAGCCAATCCTCACCATGTCGCTGCGGGAGGGGTCGGAACGACTAGCCCACGCTCGGCGCTGGTCCGCGCAGCGGCTGCGCACCATGCTGCTGGTGGGCTGCGGTGGTCTCGGGGCCCTACTGGGTGCGATCCAGGGGTGCCTGGTGGTCTTTGCCGTGTCCGTGGACATTGTGCCGTCGATGGGTGCCCTGTATGCGTTCCTGGGTTTGACGTCCGCAATTGCGGCGGTCGTCACCGTGTCCTGGCGCACCCGGGTGACGCCCTGGAACCTGTGGATCCTCTACGCCACAGCGGCGCTGCTGACCTCCATGATGTTATCCACCCCTTCGGGGGCGCTCGGGTTCGCGGTGGTGCTCGCCTTGATCGGGTTGACCATTGGGCCGAGTCTGCTGTGCTTGTTCGGCCTGGCGGCCTACGTGGCCCCGGAGAACATGTACATGGGGCTCGTCTCGCACATGACCGCGGCTACCTCTGCCGGAACGGCCCTGGGGTTGGTGCTCAGCGCGTACTTCGGTGTGCGCTACGACTACATTTCCGCTGCGCTCGTCCCGGTGGCCATGGCCCTGATTCCCTTGGCCAGCTCACTGACTTTCATCTTCATGTGGCGCCGGTCGCCGTTGTCCAGCCTGCACGGGTGACCGGCACGGTCGTCCCGGCCGCGCGGTGACGCCCGCGGGGGATGAGAAAGCCCCCGGACGCCGGTGCAAGGGCGCTCATTAAAGACGAACCGCGCCGCAGCCGTTGCCGGCCGTGACGCGGTTCATTTGGGTGGAGCTTGTGCCCGTGGACTCAGTGGCCGCGCGCAATCCACTCGCTCAGGTGCGGTTTCTCGTTGCCCACGGTGGTGGAGTCGCCGTGCCCGGTGAGTACCAGGGTTTCCTCCGGCAGGCCGAGGATGCGTTCCTGAATGGATTCAATGATGGTGGGGAAATCCGAATAGGACCGTCCCGTAGCACCCGGGCCGCCCTGGAACATCGTGTCGCCGCTGAACAGCACGCCGTGATCGCCGACCTCGGGAGCGTGGAAGACCACGGAACCGGGGGAGTGCCCGGGGGTGTGCAGCACGGTCAGTGCCGCCGTACCCGCGACGATGTGCTGGTTGTCCTCGAGCGGTTCCGGCTCGGAGCCGTCCGAGAACACCTTGCGCCACAGCACCAGGTCCTCCGGGTGCATATAGATCTGGGCGTCGGTGCCGGCCAGTTCCACGAACTCGCGAACCGCGGCGATGTGGTCGTCGTGTCCGTGGGTCAACAGCACGTGGGTGATGGTTCGCCCCGCCACGGCGTCCACAACGGCTTGCGGGTTGTGTGCCGGGTCAATGACCGCGCACTCCACCCCGTTGCCGATGATCCACACGTTGTTGTCGACCTCCCACGTGCCGCCGTCCAGGCTGAACGTGCCGGAGGTCACGCAATTGTCGATCCGCAGACCGGTCTGGTCGTCGCTGAGAATCGTTGTCGGCTGTTCGCTCATCGGGGCATCTCCACTACGGATCGCAGGACCTTACCGGCCTTCATGGTCTCGAATGCTTCGTCCACCTCGTCCAGCTCGATGCGCTCGGTCACGAACGCATCGAGGTCGAGGCGGCCCAGCTTGTACTGGTCCACGAGCATGGGGAAGTCACGCGAGGGCAGGGTGTCCCCGTACCACGCGGACTTGATGGAACCGCCGCGGGAGAAGATTTCGTCCAGGGGCAGGTCAATGGTGGTTCCGGGATCGGGCACGCCCACCAGGACCACCCGTCCGGCGAGATCGCGAGCCTGGAATGCTTGCTTGAAGGTGGGCTCGATGCCCACGGCATCAATGACCAGATCCGCACCGTTACCGTCCGTGAGTTCCCTAATCGCTTCCACCGGATCACGGTCCTTGGAGTTGACCGTGTGGGTTGCGCCCAGGCGCTGGGCGGTGGCGAGTTTCTCGGTGTCGAGGTCCACGGCAATGATGGTTGTGGCTCCGGCCAAGGCCGCACCGGCAATTGCGGCCGTGCCCACGCCACCGCAGCCGATCACGGCTACGGACTCGCCACGCTTCACGGCGCCGGTATTGATGGCCGCACCGATGCCGGCGGTCACGCCGCACCCGAGCAGACCCACGGCAGCGTACTGGTGGTCCTCGAGAGGAGTTTCCACACGGGTGCATTGCCCGGCCGCCACCAACGTCTTTTCCGCAAAGGCACCGATGCCCAGGGCCGGTTCCAGTTCGGTACCGTCCTCGAGAGTCATTTTCTGGGTCGCATTGTGCGTGTCGAAGCAGTACCACGGCTCGCCCCTGCGGCATGCGCGGCACTCACCGCACACAGCGCGCCAATTGAGGATCACGTGATCGCCCACCTCGACCTCGGTGACGCCTTCGCCCACGGCGCTGACGACACCGGCGGCTTCGTGGCCGAGCAGGTAGGGGAAGTTGTCACCCACGCCGCCCACCTTGTAATGCAGGTCGGTTTGGCACACACCGCACGTCAGCACGTCCACCAGGGCCTCGCCGGGTCCGGGATCCGGTACCAGAATCGTTTCCACCGTGGCCGGTTCGTTCTTTGCCTTGACCACGACACCTTTAACCTTGTGCATGCGTGTGCCTTCCTGTTGGGCTGTAGCTGGCATTGCTTCCAGCTTAGGTCAGAGCTCGGGGGAGGTGCCGGGAGTTCGCCCCGCGAGGAACTGCGTTGTGACGACGCCGCTCGGCGGGGAACGCGGCGAGGCCGCCGGCCTTGGATTGTGCGCCGTGGGCGTGCGAGAAGAGTGCGGGGCCGCGCAGCGCGCGCGGAATCCGAGGGTGCGTTAACGGCCGAAGCCGGTTCGTGGCCCGTGGGGACCTCGAACCGGCTTCGGACCGAACGCGTGAAGTAGTTAACGCTAGTCCTTGGAGTCCTTGGAATCGTCGGAATCGGACGAGTAATCGATGTGGTCGTGCTGCAGGCGGAGCTTGCGGCCTTCGGCCTCGAGTTTTTCCTCTTTGGCCTGGAGCTTCTTGGTCTGGCGGACGTCACGCGGGGGCAACTGGATGGTGCCCTCGGCCCGCAGGCCACCCTGGAGCTGGCGGCCGCGCTCGACCTCGGCATCGACCTCCGCGCCGAACAGGAGCACGTTGTTCATGATCCACAGGCCCAACAGCAAGATGATCACGGAGCCGATGACGCCGTAGGTGGCGTTGTAGCTCGCGAAGTTGGTCACATAGAACGCGAAAGCGGCACCGGCCAGGCCCATGGCCACCAATGCGATCACGGCACCGGGGCTCATCCAGCGGAACTTGGGCTGCTTCACATTGGGAGTCGCGTAGTACAGCAGCGCGATCAGCAGCACCACCAGGAAGAGGATGACGGGAATCTTGGCCCAGTTCCACACGGTCACCGCGGTGGAGCCCAGGCCCACCAGGTCGCCCACGGTCTGGGCGATGTCACCGGACAGGAGCACCATGAACATGACCAGCGCCACGATCAAGACGACCGCCAGGGTCACGAGCAACATGACGGGCTTGAGCTTCAGGAACGGGCGTCCCTCGCTGACCTCGTAGATCCGGTTCATGGCACGACCGAACGCGCCGGTGTAACCGGAAGCGGTCCACAATGCACCGGCCACACCGACGATCAGGGCCAATCCGGCACCCGACTGGGTGGTCAGCTGGGAAATGGGACCGGACAGCAGACTGACCAGTTCGGGCGGTGCGTACTGCTCCAAGAAGTCCAGGATCGCCGTGGTGGTGGCTTCGCCCTGGCCGAAAACGCCCAGCAGCGAAACCAACGCCAACAGCGCCGGGAAGACCGACAGCACCGCGAAGTAGGTCAGCGATGCCGCCAGGTCGGTACAGCCGTCCTTGCTGAATTCCGAAATAGCACGTTTGAACACGTACCCCCACGACTGTCCCTTGAGATCAGTGGGAGAGTCGGGCTTGG
>NZ_JAUNPE010000165.1 GCF_030536815.1 Kocuria sp. | reverse complement strand
GGCTTTGTGCTGCCGCTGTTGGCCGAGTCCGAGAAGGCCGTGGCCCGCGGCGAGGACCCCATTTTCCAGTCCCACATGTGGGACGGCTCCGCCATCGAGTTGGACGAGAACCTCAAGATCGCTCAGGAGCTGTTGGAGCGCACCCACAAGGCCAAGATCATTCTCGAGGTCGAGATCGGTGCCGTGGGTGGCGAGGAGGACGGCGTCGAGGCCGAAATCAACGACAAGCTCTACACCACCGTCGAGGACGGCCTGAAGACCATTGAGGCGCTGGGTGCCGGTGAGAAGGGCCGCTACATCACCGCGCTGACCTTCGGCAACGTGCACGGCGTGTACAAGCCGGGCGGGGTCAAGTTGCGCCCCGAGCTGCTCCAGCAGATCCAGCAGGAAGTGGGACAGAAGATCGGTAAGGACCGCCCGTTCGACCTGGTCTTCCACGGCGGTTCCGGTTCCTCGCCCCAGGAGATCGCTGACGCGGTGTCCTACGGCGTGATCAAGATGAACGTGGACACGGACACCCAGTACGCCTTCACTCGCCCCGTGGCCGGTTTCATGCTGCAGAACTACGACGGCGTCCTGAAGATCGACGGCGAGGTCGGTAACAAGAAGAAGTACGACCCCCGCGTGTGGGGTGCCGAGGCCGAGGCCGGCATGGCCGCCCGCGTGGTCGAGGCCTGCCAGGACCTCGGGTCCGCAGGCACCTCCATCAAGTAATTCGCGTTTCCTGAAACCGGTGCCCGCGCGTTCTCGCGCGGGCACCGCGTTATTTAGCGACCGACGACGCCGCCGCGCCGTCTCATTCCCGCCCGTGATCCGAATCACTTGTTACGCTGCCTAAGCATGGGAACGAGCCACGCAGACCACGAGATTCCTGACCGACCCTTCCGCGATCTGACAATCAGTCCGGAACCGTCACGCGCGTACTTGGAGCAGCTCGAGCGCGACACCGAGCGCCGCAAGAACAAGCTGCAGCATCATCTGGCAGACCACGCGGGCGCCGCGGACGAGCTGCACGAGCGTCTCGAGTCCCTGGTTGATGACCAGGCCACCGACCTGCACCGCGTGCTGCATGAACTGCACGAGCACCCGGAAACGGCGTTCCAGGAACACTTTGCCGTCCGGCAAGTCCTCGCTCACCTGAAAGCCCACGACATTGCCGCGGAGAATCCCGCCTTCGGGCTGGCCACCGCCATCCGCGCGGAGATCACCTCCGAAGACTTCGATCCGCAGCGCCACCGCACCATCGCGGTCATGTCCGAGTACGACGCCCTGCCCGGCATCGGCCACGGCTGCGGCCACAACGTGATCGCCGTGACCGGACTGGGCGCATTCGTTGCGCTCGTGGAACTCATCCGCGAGAACCCCGCCGCTTTTTCCGGTCGCGTCGTGTACCTGGGCACCCCCGCGGAGGAGGGCGAGGGCGGCAAGGAGATCATGGCCCGGGCCGGTGCCTTGGAAGGGATCGACGCGGCCGCCATGGTGCACTCCTACGTCACGGACCTCGTGGACCAGGTGTGGCTCGGCCGGCGCCAATGCACGGTGCGCTACCGCGGTCGGGCGGCCCATGCGTCCTCGCACCCCTTCATGGGGCGCAATGCTCTCGACGCCGCCGTGCTCGCCTACCAGGGGTTAGGGTTGCTGCGGCAGCAGACACCACCGACCGACCGTGTCCACGCCGTGCTGCCCGAGGGCGGGGAGCGGCCGAACATCATCACCGAAACCGCCACCCTGGACCTGTACGTGCGCTCCCAGCACCCGGAAACGCTCAAGGCGCTCTCGGAACGCGTCACCGACATTCTGCAGGGTGCGGCCCTGATGGCCGGTGTGGGTGTGGAGATCGACTGGGACTCCTCGCCGGCCACGCTTCCCGTACTGGGTAACTCGCCACTGTCCGATCGCTGGGTCCTGGCCCAGCGGCGTCGTGGGCGCGATCCGTACCCGGCGGGCACGGTCTCCGAGGTGCTGGCCGCATCCACGGACTTCGGCAACGTCAGTTACCGCATCCCGGGCATTCACCCGCTCATCAGCATCACGGATCAGGACACGGGTCTGCACACGCGAGATTTCGCGGCTGCGGCGGCCACCCCGCTCGCCGAGAGCGCCGGGGTGGACGGCGCCTACGGCCTGGCCGCGGTGGCCCTCGACTACCTGGTGGACGACACTCTTGCTCAACACGTCACCGAGGACTTTCGGGCCAACGGCGGCGGCATAGCCGTGGAGCACTACTTCGACTGAGCCGGATTCGACCGGCCACCACCTGGGATGACCCACCCACTTCTGACCGTGACCGATCACTGACCACCATGGAGCAGACATGAGCGCAACCGCGACCACAAAATCGAGCCTGGGGGACAGGCTCCTCACGGGCATTGAACGGGTCGGCAACAAACTGCCGGAGCCGTTCGCCCTGTTCGCGATCCTCTTCCTGATCACCGCGATCGTGTCCACGGCCATGGCCTGGGGCAACGTGGTCGTCACGGTTCCGGGTACCGATGAGCCGCTGGCCATCAAGGGCCTGTTCACCGGTGAGGGCATTGCGTGGTTCACCTCGACCCTGGGTGAGAACTACATCGGTTTCCCGCCGCTGGTGACCGTGGCGACCATCCTGTTGGCCATTGGTATCGCGGAGAAATCCGGTTTTCTGGCCGCCGCCATCCGGTACACGATCGGTAGCGCGCCGCGCTGGTTGCTGCCCTACACCGTGGGTTTCGTGGGCGTGGTCGGCTCCATCATGGCCGACTCCGCGTTCGTGGTGATCCCGCCGCTGGCCGCGCTGGCCTTCAAGGCGGCGGGGCGGCACCCGGTGGCCGGCCTGTTGGGCGGTTTCGCCTCGGCGGGTGCGGGGTACTCGACCAATATCTTCCCGACGTCGCTCGACGCCCTGTTCGCGGGTATCACCAATGCCGTGATCCCCACGGTGCCGGCGCTGGCGGAGAACGCGACCGAGGTCAATCCGATCTCCAATTACTACTTCAACATTGCCTCGGCGCTGGTCCTCTCCGCGATTGCCGGCTGGGTGATCGACAAGGTTGTGGAACCCCGGGTGGAACGCGCCAGGGTTTCTCGGGAAGAGGTCAACCCGGAGACGGCCCAGCTGATGACCGACACCCGGTCCATGCGCATCGTGGGTGATGAGCAGACCGTCGCGGAGTCCCAGGAGCCCAAGACGGAGGCGGCGCTGTCCCCGCGGGAGAAGAAGGCGCTGGTCTGGGCGTGCGTAACCTTTGTGCTCATTGCCGTGGTGCTGACCGTGTTTTCGCTGGTGCCCAATTCGCCGTGGCGCAACGAAGAGGGCAACTTTCTCCCGGCGTCCCCGCTGTTGGGCTCCATTGTGTTCATCATCTTTGTGTTCTTCTCCGTGAGCGGCTACGTCTACGGCCGCATCGCGGGTTCCATCCGGGGTTTCAAGGACGTTCCGGTCATGATGGGTGAAGCGCTCAAGGACATGACCTCGTTCCTGGTGTTGGCGTTCATCCTGGGCCAGTTCATAGCCCTGTTCAACTGGTCGGGCATTGGCTCGTGGATCGCCGTGACCGGTGCGACCGGGCTGCAGAACGTGGGCGTGACCGGATTCCCCGTGATCATCGGCTTCATCATCCTGTGTTCACTGCTGAACCTGTTCATCATTTCCGGTTCGTCCATGTGGACCCTGATGGCCGCCGTCTTCGTGCCGATGTTCGGCATCCTGGGGTTCGAGCCCGCCTTCATCCAGGCGGCCTTCCGCGTGGGCGACTCCGCAACCCAGGTGATGACCCCGCTCAACCCGTACATGGTGGTGCTGTTGGCCATGCTGCGTAAGTACGAACCCGAGGCAGGCCTGGGTACGGTCATGGCGCGCATGATCCCGTTCGTGGTGCCCTTCTGGGTCGCCTGGACGATCATTCTCATGGTCTTCTACTTCTTCAACCTGCCGCTGGGTCCGGGCGTGGGGATCATGATCGAGCAGTAAGTCACGCCCGGCGCGAAAGGCCGCGAGCGGCGGGGTCCGCTGTGCGTACAGTGGGCAGCAGACACCGTGACGATCGTGGAAAGGAACCACCGTGGCACTCATTGGCAAGAACCTCCTGGACGGACCCGAGCCCACCTACCTGGAGGAGAACCCCCAGCTGACCGCGCGCTTCGACGCCGGGGACGAGGCCGAGGACCTCGCGGCCGCGTTCCCCAAGGAGCAACTGCCGTGGGCCATCCTCGCGGAGGAAGCGCTCGCTGACGGCCGCACGCTGGAGGGCTACGCGTACGCTCGCGTGGGCTACCACCGTGGCCTGGATGCGCTGCGCGGTCACGGCTGGAAGGGCCACGGTCCGGTGCCTTACTCCCATGAACCGAACCGCGGATTCCTGCGGGCACTGGCCGCGCTGGGCAAGGCAGCCGCGCAGATCGGTGAAATGGACGAGGCCGCGCGCATCGAGAAGTTCCTGGGCGACTCCGACCCGGAGGCCGCGGG
>NZ_JAUNPE010000164.1 GCF_030536815.1 Kocuria sp. | reverse complement strand
TGCGAGAACTGCACGTGTGAAAACTGCACCTGCGCACACTGCAATCACGCCGCCTGACAACAGAAGTGGCCGGAGACCTATTCTCTGACGGGGCACCGGTCCCCCGCGACGTCGCCAGCGGTGTCGCCGTCGGCGCGTAGCCGCGCGGTGCCGGGCACCACGCAATGTCACTGCTAGAAACACACGTGAGTCCTTTGAACGACACAATGGGTGAGTCAACTCTCATATTCGTTCGATAGGACTCCTTTATGACGCACGCAGACCAGCGGGGATTCAAGAAAGTCCTGGGCCGGATAGATGCGATCGCCCTGGGGTTCGGAGCCATGATCGGCTTCGGCTGGGTGGTCCTGACCGGTGGCTGGCTTGACGACGCCGGAACGCTGGGTGCCGCGCTCGCCATGGTGGCCGGCGGAGCCATCATGGCGGTGGTCGGACTGGTGTACGGCGAACTGGTGGCCGCCATGCCGGCGGCCGGCGGTGAACACAACTATCTGCTGCGCGGCATGGGCGCGCGCTGGGCCTTCATCGGCTCGTGGGGAATCACGGTCGGTTACATCACCATCGTGGCGTTCGAGGCGGTGGCCGTCCCGCGAACGGTGGAGTATATTTTCCCGAACCTGAGCCAGATACCGTTGTGGACCGTGGCTGGATTCGAGGTCAACCTCACCTGGGCCCTGCTCGGGTCTCTGTGCGCGGTTATCATCACGTGGATCAACATCCGCGGCGTGAAGCAGGCCTCCACCGTGCAAATCTTCGTGATCATTTTCCTGGTGCTGGTGGGCCTCATGATGATTTTCGGTGCGTTCTTCGGTGGCTCCACGCGCAACATGGAACCGTTCTTCGACAACGGCATCAGCGGATTTTTCCTGGTCCTGGTGGTCGTGCCGTTCTTGTTCGTCGGATTCGACGTGATTCCGCAGGTGTCCGAGGAAATGAACTTGTCCCCCAAGAAATTGGGCGGCACCATCATCACGTCCGTTCTGCTCGCAACAGTCTGGTACGCAGCCGTGATTCTCGCCACGTCCGCATCGCTTCCCGTCGAGGAACTCGCGGTCGCGGACATCGCCGTGGCGGATGCCATGGGTGCCGTGTTCAATTCCCAGGTCATGGCGAACCTTCTTCTGGCCGGCGGCCTGGCGGGCATTCTGACGTCGTGGAACTCCCTGCTCATGGGCGCCTCACGCCTGCTGTGGGCGCTGGGCAACTCCCGCATGCTGCCCGGTTGGTTCGGCAAGATCCACCCCACACACGGGACGCCCGTCAATGCCCTGTTGTTCGTGGGCGCACTCTCCTTTATTGCACCGTTCTTTGGCGAGGAAATGCTGGGTTGGCTGGTGGATTCGGGCTCACCATCCATTGTGATCGCCTACCTGCTGGTCTCGATCGTGTTCGTGATCCTGCGCAAACGCGAGCCTGAGATGGAACGCCCCTTCCGCATCGGTGGTCGCGGCAACGGGGGCACGGTCATCGGCATTTTGTCGGTCGTGCTGTGCGCCGGACTGGCAATTCTGTACATCCCGGGCATGCCTGCCGGCTTGGGGCTCGCCCCCTACGTGATCTTTGCTTTCTGGTGGGTTCTCGGGCTGGTTTTCATGGTCCGCATTCCGCGCGGTATCGAGCCCGGAGCTGACGCCGAACCCCGCCTGGTGGCGGCGGTGGAAGCCCGCAAGAAATAAGGCGTGTCACGACTTGCCCCGGGGCATACCATGGACGCAGGGACATTGCGCCCAAGCACCTTCGACTGCCCAGTTCTTCAGATGGAACTGTGAGAGAGGCACAATATGACTAGCCAAGAGAACATTTCTGCACTGCTTGAGGGCACTCCCACGGGTTTGTTGATCAATGGTGAATGGCGCGACGCTTCGGACGGCGGCACCTTCGATGTCGAGAACCCCGCCACCGGCGAAGTCCTTGCCACCTTGGCCTCGGCCACCGAGGATGATTCCCGTGCGGCCATGGACGCCGCCGCGAACGCCCAGGAGTCCTGGGCCCGCACTTCCACCCGGGAACGCTCGGACATTCTGATGCGCGCGTACGACTTGGTGAAGGAGCACACCGAGGAACTTGCCACGCTGATGACCCTGGAAATGGGTAAGCCGCTCAAGGAGTCCCGCGGCGAGGTTGCGTACGCCAACCAGTTCATGCGCTGGTTCTCCGAAGAAGCACCCCGCCACTACGGCCGGTACGCGGACACCCCCGAGGGCAACCTCAAGATGATCGTGACCCACAAGCCCGTGGGCCCGTGCCTCTTGATCACCCCGTGGAATTTCCCGCTGGCCATGGCCACCCGTAAGGTCGCCCCCGCCGTGGCCGCCGGTTGCACCATGATCCTCAAGCCCGCGCGCTTGACCCCGCTGACCTCGCAGTACTTCGCAAATTTGATGATCGAGGCCGGCATTCCCGCAGGTGTCCTCAACGTGGTGTGCTCGGCCTCCGCCTCCAAGGTGTCCGGTCCGATCATGGATGATCCGCGCCTTCGCAAGGTCTCCTTCACCGGCTCCACCCCGGTGGGTAAGCAGCTCATGAAGACCGCTGCGGACCGCGTGCTGCGCACCTCCATGGAGCTGGGCGGCAACGGCCCGTTCATCGTCTTCGAGGATGCCGATCTGGACAAGGCCGTCGAGGGCGCCATGGCCGCCAAGATGCGCAACATGGGTGAGGCGTGCACCGCCGCCAACCGTTTCCTGGTGCACGAGTCCGTGGCCGAGGAGTTCTCCACGAAGTTCGGGGAGAAGCTCGCAGCTCTCAAGACCGGTAACGGCTTGGAAGACGGCACGGACGTGGGCCCGCTGGTCGAGAAGAAGGCCCGCGACGGCGTCGCCGAACTCGTCGAGGACGCCAAGGAGAAGGGCGCGACCATTGCCGTGGGCGGCAAGGCCGTGGACGGCGCCGGCTACTTCTTCGAGCCCACGCTGATCACCGGCGTGACCGAGGACAGCCGCGTGTTCACCGAGGAGATCTTCGGCCCCGTGGCTCCGGTCATCACCTTCACGGACGAAGATCACGCCGTTCGGCTCGCCAACTCCACCGAGTACGGGCTGGCGTCCTACGTGTTCACCGAGAACATTTCCCGCGCACTGCGCATTGGTGAGCGCATTGAATATGGTCTGCTGGGCATGAACGTGGGCGTGATTTCCAACGCTGCGGCTCCTTTCGGTGGCGTCAAGGAATCCGGTCTGGGCCGCGAGGGCGGCGCTGAGGGCATTGCCGAGTACACCACCACCCAGTACATGGGCCTGCCTTCTCCCTGGGCCTGATCCGGCCTCCAATTTTTGATCTGTGAAAGGACAGCAACACAACTATGGCTGAAATCGAATACACGCTGGAACAGAAGCGTGAGCTGAAGACCGCCGTTCCGGGCCCCAAGTCCCAGGAATTGGCGCAGCGTCGCGGCAATGCAATTGCTTCCGGCGTGGCATCCTCCGTGCCCGCGTACGCGGACAAGCTGGACGGCGGCGTGATCCTGGATGTCGACGGCAACCAGCTGATCGACCTGGGCTCCGGCATCGCCGTGACCTCCGTGGGCGCTTCCGCACCCAAGGTTGTGGAGAACGTCAAGAACGCGGTGGAGAAGTTCACCCACACGTGCTTCATGGTCACCCCCTACGAGGGCTACGTGGAACTCGGCGAAAAGATCGCCGAGCTGACTCCGGGTTCCTTCGACAAGCGTGCGGCCCTGTTCAACTCGGGTTCCGAGGCAGTGGAGAACGCGGTCAAGCTCGCCCGCACGTACACCAAGCGCACCGCGGTGGTCGTCTTCGACCACGCGTACCACGGTCGCACCAACCTGACGCTGGCCATGACCTCCAAGGTCATGCCCTACAAGCAGGGCTTCGGGCCGTTCGCATCCGACGTGTACCGCGTTCCCATGTCCTACCCGTTCCGCGACGCTGACGGCATGACCGGTCAGGAAGCGGCCGAGCGCGCGCTGCTGCTGATCGAGAAGCAGGTCGGTGCGGAGAACGTTGCCGCAGTGGTCATCGAGCCCATCCAGGGTGAGGGTGGCTTCATCGTCCCCGCCGAGGGCTTCCTGCCGGCCCTGACCAAGTGGTGTCAGGACAACGGCGCCGTGTTCGTGGCCGACGAGGTCCAGGCCGGCGTGGCACGCACCGGCAAGTGGTTCTCCTCCGAGTGGGATGGCATCGAGCCCGACCTGGTGACCTTCGCCAAGGGCATCGCCGGCGGTATGCCGCTGTCCGGCGTGGTGGGTCGTGCGGAGATCATGAACTCCGTGCACGGCGGCGGGTTGGGTGGCACCTACGGCGGCAACCCCGTCGCGTGTGCGGCAGCCCTGGGCGCCCTTGAGACCATTGAAGAGTGGGGCCTGAAGGAGCGCGCCTTGGAGATCGAGAAGATCATCAAGGAAGAGCTGGGCGACCTTGCCGAGTCCTCGCCCATCGTGGGCGAGCTGCGCGGGCGCGGCGCCATGATGGCGCTCGAGTTCGTGGAGCCCGGTTCCAAGAAGCCCAACGCTGACGC
>NZ_JAUNPE010000163.1 GCF_030536815.1 Kocuria sp. | reverse complement strand
CGGTCCTGTGCTTTGCGGACGGACGCGGTGAACCCGGAACCGAGCTGCGGGTGCCCCTGTGGCACAAAACGCACGCGACGTCCCGCAAGCATTACCAGACGCTGGACATTCATCTGGCTGATTCCCCCCACGCGGATGAGATCTGCGTGGTGGCAGCCGCAGCGGACGGTCCCCGTCCGTTCCATCGCATCGGGGATCGCAGTACTGATCCTGCGGTGTCCACCGACATCCTGAAAGGACTACTGGCATGAACGTTCGTAAGATCACCACCCTGGTGGAAGAGACCCTGACCGAGGGCGGCCGCCCCGTGGAACCCACCGCTCGCGTGGTCATGGTGGCGGCGACCATCGAGAACCCCTGGAAGGGGCAGGGATTCGTGGACGATCTCAGCGCCGGGATCGACGCCGTGGCTTCGGACCTCGGCGCTCTGCTGGCCCCCCGGGTCATGGAGGCGCTGGACGCTCCTTTGGAGGCGTACGGAAAAGCCGCGATCGTGGGGTTGGATGGTGAGATCGAGCATGGCTCCGCACTGATTCATACCCTGAAGTTCGGCAATCACTTCCGGGACGCCGCTCAGGCGTCCACCCTGTTGCCCGCCGTCGAGAAGCGCGCCGCTGCCGGAACCGTGTTCGACATCCCGCTCAAGCACTTCACGGACGCGACCATCCGCTCGCATCACCAGTCGCTCGAGGTGCGTATCGCAGACGCCCCGCACGCGGACGAGATCGTGATCGCCCTGGCCGGTGCCGCGCAGGGACGGCCGCAGCAGCGCCTGGCCCCGTTGTCCGCGGACCAGTGAGCATCGCGCCGCAGCGCGCCGTGCAGGAAGCCCCAGTGGTGTTCCTGCACGGCGTGGGATTGGACCACACCGTATGGGACAAGGTGGGCCCGTCGTTCGGGGACCGTGCCGTGGCGCTGGATCTGCCCGGTCACGGCGCTCAGCCGCCACTCACCCACGAGGTCTCACTAGCGGATCTCGCCGGGGACGTGTTGCGGCGCATGCCCGAGGGCCCGGTTCATCTCGTGGGGTTCTCACTCGGGGCGCTGATCGCGCAGTACATCGCAGCGCATCACCCGGACCGCGTACTGACGCTGGCGTGCGTGAGCGCGGTGTGCGAGCGCACCCAGGAGGAGGCCGACGCCGTTCGGCAGCGGTTTGAGCTGGCACGCACCGATTTCCACGAAAGCATGCGCCGCGCCGTCGACCGCTGGTTTCCGACGAACGGACCCGCCGCGGAGACGGAACGGGTAGCCACGCGCGAGGTATTGCTGGCCAATAACGTGGAGTCCTATTTGTACGCGTACCGGGTGTTCGCTACGGGGGACCGCGAGGTCGCCGCAGCACTACCGAAGATTGCCGCACCCACGCTGGCGATCACCGGAGAACTGGACCCGGGCTCCACCCCGCAGATGTCGTACCGGTTGCAGCGGTTGATTCCCCGTTGCGCCGTGCGCGTCCTGCCCGGCGTGCGGCACATGCTGCCCGTGGAGGCCCCTGACCAGCTGACCGAAAGCCTGACAACACTGATCCAGGGAGGAGCACACGATGACTGAGCGCATCGGACATTTCATTGACGGTGAGTATCGCGAACCGTCCGACGGAAGCTATTTCGAGAGCACCAACCCCGCCACTCTCGAGGTGCTCTACGAGGCCGCTCGCGGCAACCAAGAAGACGTTCGAACCGCCGTCGACGCCGCTCGCCGGACTTTCGAGTCCAGCGCGTGGCAGCGCACCACGCCCACAAAGCGCGGCCACCTGCTGCGTCGCCTGGGGGACGCTGTCGCCGCAAACGCAGAGGAACTCGCGCGGTTCGAGAGCCTGGACAACGGAAAGCTGCTGCGCGAGATGCGCGGCCAGCTCAAGTCCTTGCCCGAGTACCTCTACTACTACGCGGGCCTGGCGGACAAGGTGCAGGGCTCACAGATCCCCACGAACTCGCCCGAGGTGTTGAACTTCACCCAGCGTGAGGCACTGGGCGTGGTGGGGGCGATCACCCCGTGGAACTCGCCGCTCACGCTCACGGTGTCCAAACTGGCGCCGGCGCTGGCCGCGGGCAACACCATGGTCATCAAACCCAGCGAGTACACATCCCGTACAATCCTGCGTCTCGCGGAACTGACCGTTGAAGCCGGTTTCCCGGCGGGCGCCGTGAACGCGGTTGCCGGTTTCGGGGGTGAGGCGGGAGCGGCACTGGTGGACAACCCACGCATCGCCAAGATCTCCTTCACCGGATCCACGAAGACCGGGTCGGCCATCGCCGCCTCTGCCGCTAGCCGCTTTATCGGCTGCACGTTGGAACTCGGCGGGAAAAGTCCGAACATTGTGTTCGAGGACGCCGACGTGCCCAACGCGGCCATGGGCGTCGTCGCCGGCATCTTTGCCGCGGCCGGGCAGACCTGCATTGCCGGCAGCCGCGTGTTCGCGCATCGCAGCGTCTACGACGAATTGCTGGAACGCGTGAGCGAACGAGCCTCGAGCATCAAGATCGGGGACCCGCTGGACGACGGGACCGAACTGGGCCCCCTGGCGTTCGAGGATCAACTCGCCAAAGTGCGTTCCTACATCGAGTTGGGCGTCAACGAGGGTGCTTCGGTGCACTCGGGAGGGGAGCGTCCGGACATCGAGCTGCCGGGGTACTTCCTGCAGCCCACCGTGCTGACCGAGGCGACCAACGAGATGCGCGTGTGTCGCGAGGAAATCTTTGGCCCGGTGGCCGCGATCATGCCCTTCGACACCGAGGACGAGGTCCTGCACCTGGCCAACGACACCAATTACGGGCTGGCGGCCGGGGTCTGGACGAGCAACCTGCAGCGAGCCATGCGCATGGCTCAGCGGTTGGAAGCCGGGACCATCTGGCTCAACACCTACCGCGCCATGTCCCCCATGTCTCCGCGGCAGGGGTTCAAGGAGTCCGGAGTGGGCGTGGAGCACGGGCTGGAATCCATGAACGAATACACCCGGCTCAAGAGCATTTGGATCAACACGGACGAAGGTCCCGTGGCCGATCCGTTCGTGATGCGGGGGTGACGTCATGCCACTCGTGGACATCTCCATTGCCCGGGGCCGCACGCCCGAACAATTGCGGGACCTCATCGCCAACGTGCACGACGCCGTCGAGCATTCCGTGGGAGCCGCGCCCGAGAACATCACGGTGATCGTGCGAGAGGTGGAGCCCCGGTATTGGGCCCGCGCCAATCAAACCGTCGCGGAGCGAGCCTCCGCGAACAAGTAGGTACTCGGACACCGCTGTCCGGGGACAGGAACAAAGGAGAAGCCGATGCGTTTTTCGCTCTTCATCCACATGGAACGTTGGGACGACGCAATCAGTGAGGAGCAACACTGGGCCAATCTGGTGGAGCTGGTGCAACTGGCCGAGGCCGGTGGGTTCGGCACCGTCTGGATCGGTGAGCACCACTCGATGGAGTACACGGCATCACCCAATCCCATGCCGCAGTTGGCGTACCTGGCGGCCAAGACATCCACCATCCATCTGGGGGCGGGAACCATCATCGCCCCGTTCTGGAGCCCCATTCGTGCTGCCGGTGAAACGGCTCTGTTGGACGTCATCAGCGGTGGACGGGCTGAACTCGGGGTGGCCCGGGGGGCTTACCAGTTCGAGTTCAACCGCATGGCCGGCGGCATGCCCGCCTCCGATGGCGGCAAGTATTTGCGAGAACTGGTGCCTGCCGTACGCAAACTGTGGGAGGGTGACTACGCCCACGACGGCGAGCTGTGGCAGTTCCCGGTGTCCACATCCGTACCCAAACCGGTACAGAAACCCAACCCGCCCATCTGGGTCGCGGCGCGGACCCCGGAAACCCATGAGTTCGCGATAGCCAACCAATGCAATGTGCAGGTCACCCCCCTCATGAAGGGGGATGAAGAGGTACAGGACCTCAAGAACAAGTTCGACGAAGCTTGTAAGCACAACTCCGACCCGGATTTCACGCCCGACATCATGGTGCTGCGTCACACCTATGTGCACTCCCCGGAAGACCCCGAGGGCTGGGGCGCAGGAGCGGCGGGGATCAGCAAGTTCTACCGCACATTCTCCGCATGGGCTTTCGGGAAGAAAAATCCCCACAACGGTTTCCTCGAGCCGACGCCGGAGGAGAACTTTGCGGAGCGCCCCGAGTTCGAGTTGGAAACGATTCGCCGCAACTCCGTGATCGGGACACCCGATGAAGTCATTGAGCGCGTGCGCGGTTACGAGAACATGGGCTACGACGAGTACTCCTTCTGGACGGACAACTCCATGACTCACGAGGAGAAGAAGCGCTCGCTGCAGTACTTCGTTGACCACGTGATGCCTGAATTCACCACGTGAGACAACGACGCCGAGCTCCAGCACCCGAGGGGGTGCTGGAGCTCGAGCCGGTAGGGGCCACCAATGCTCTGGGCGCTGGGACCTGAAGGATGAACCCACTTTCGTGACCGCGGGCAATCCCGGTTTTTTCTATGAACTCGCATATTCTGTGTGGTAGTTC
>NZ_JAUNPE010000162.1 GCF_030536815.1 Kocuria sp. | reverse complement strand
GCACCCTTGGCCTGCATGGTGTCCCACGCATCCAAGAGGGTCCACACGCCACCGATACCGGTGCCGAAGGCCACGCCAACGCGAGTGGGGTCCAGCTCGTCGCTGGTGTCGGCGGTGTCCCCGGAGAAACCGGCGTCGGTCCAGGCCTCACGGGCGGCGGCCACGGAGAACCGCCCCGAGGGGTCCAGGCGCTTGGCCTGAACGCGGGACACCACATCTTCCGAGGGTATGGGGGCGGTTGCGCCAATGCGCACCGCGAGGTCGTATTGCTCGACCCAGTCATTTTCCAGGGCGTGAACACCGGAGACGCCCTTGAGAGCGTTGGCCCAGGTTTCCTGGACGTTTTCACCGATGGGGGTGATGGCTCCCAAGCCGGTGACAACTACTTTGCGGGACATTATCTGCACTTCCTCGTGTCCGGGATCGCATGGGTTCCGGGCTCTGGCCGCAGCCAGGTCACCGGCAGATGAAGTGCGGCGTGTGGGTGAGCCTCGTAGGGCCCACCCGACACGCCGCGCTGCATCAGTGGCTCAGGCCTGAGCGTTGTCGATGAAGTTGACGGCGTCCTCGACGGTCTTGAGGTTCTTGACCTCTTCGTCCGGGATGGTCACATCGAACTTCTCTTCGGCGTTGACGACAATGGTCATCATGGAGATCGAGTCGATGTCGAGATCATCGGTGAAGGACTTGTCGAGCTGGACAGCTTCGGTCTCCAGGCCGGTCTCTTCGTTCACGATTTCTGCCAGGCCGGCCAGGATTTCGTCTTTGCTCGCCATGGGGGCTTCCTTTCTCTGGGGCCGCGTGTCGCGACCTTGCTATGGAACGACGACGCTCTGGTGAGCTGTCGTTGTGGTTCGTACCGAAACGTCCGGAACGATCCAAGAACATAAGGTGTGCGATCTAACCCTACGACACCTCACAAGCGGGTTCAGGGCAGCAGCACCACTTGCGCGCCGTAGACCAGACCCGCGCCGAAACCGATCTGCAGTGACGGCTTTCCGGACAATTCCGGGTGCTCGGCGAGCAGGCGGTGCGTGGCCAGCGGGATGGATGCGGCGGAGGTGTTACCGGCGTCCGCGATGTCGCGGGCAATGATGACGGACTCGGGCAGCTTGAGCACCTTGGCCATCTGGTCGATGATGCGCATATTCGCCTGGTGGGGTACGAAGGCGGCCAACTCCTCGGGAGCCAGGCCGGCGGCGTCGAGCGCCTCCTGGGCGACGCGAGCACCCTCCCAGGACGCCCAACGGAACACGGTCTGTCCGTCCTGGCGCAGGGTGGGCCACAGGGTGGCGTCCGGTCGCATCTCGCCCGTCTCCGGGTCCGTGAGGTCCTTGGAGAAGGTGCGCTCACCGCCCCGTTCCACGGTGAGAATGTCCGTGAGCGGGTGGGTCATACGAATGGCATCCCATTTGGAACCGTCCGAACCCCAGATCGAGGGGCCGATGCCGGGTTCGTCCGAGGGGCCGATGACCGCGGCGCCGGCACCATCGCCCAGCAGGAACGAAATGGAACGTTCACCGTTGTCGATCACGTCCGAGAGCTTCTCGGCACCGATCACCAACACGTTGGTGGCTGCGCCGGAGCGCACGAGCGCGTCCGCCTGGGCAATGCCGTAGCAGTAGCCCGCGCAGGCTGCGGAAACGTCGTAGGCGGGCGCCGGAGTCGCACCAATCCGATCCGCGAGCGCGGCCGCCAAAGAGGGCGTCATGTACGGGAACGTCACGGTCGAGACAATGATCGCGCTCAGCTGCTCACCGGTCAGCCCGGCGCTCGCCAAGGCTTCACGCGCGGCGTGCTCGGCCATCTCCAGCACGGACACTTCCTGAGGGGCGCGCATACGCGTGTTGATACCGGTGCGCTTGACGATCCACTCGTCCGAGGATTCGATCCACTGGCACACATCATCATTGGTGACCGTCACGGACGGACGGTAAGCACCCATACCCAGGATCCTGGAATGAGCGTTCGGGGTGTTCTGCTTAATGGTCGCCACGAGAGGCTGACTCCTTACATGGTGCGATTCGAAGCGTGCTGCGCAATGGCGAGGCACCGTTGTCAGCTCAGAATACTCCGGACCGCTTCAAGATCTTCGGGTGTGTTCACCGCGGTTGCCCGTGCGGTCTTCAAGCCGCGCTTGGCCAACCCCGCCAGGGTCCCGGCCGGTGGGAGCTCAATGAGCTGTTCCACATCCAGCTCGGCCATGGTGTCCATGCACGCATCCCAGCGCACCGGGCGGCAGACCTGCTCCACGAGCGAGTCCACCACGGCGGCACCGGAGGTGATCAGGGAGCCGTCGAAATTGGTGAGCAATTGATGAGCGGGATTCTGCGGGGAGAGCTCGGGAGCCAGTGCGCGCAACGGCTCCAGCGCCGGTGCCATGTGCTCGGTGTGGAACGCGCCGGCCACCTTGAGGGCAATCACCTTGGCGCGGGCCGGGGGATTCTCCTGGAGGGCCTTCAACTGCTCCAGGGTGCCCGCGGCTACCACCTGACCGCCGCCATTGGCATTGGCGGGGGAGGTGCCCGCGGCAGCCATGGCTGCGGCGACGTCGTCGGCCTTGCCGCCCAGAACGGCGGCCATGCCCGTGGGTGTGGCCGCTGCCGCCCGGGCCATTTCCGTGGCGCGGACTCGGACAAATCGCATCGCGTCCGCTTCGCTCAGGACACCCGAGAGTGCCGCGGCGGTGATCTCACCGACCGAGTGGCCCGCGAAGACGATGTCGCCGCGGCCGTTCCACGCATCCGCGAGCAACCGGCCGGCCACCAATCCTGCGGCCACGATCAGCGGCTGTGCAACGGCGGTGTCCTTGATGGTTTCTTCATCGGCGTCGGTGCCGTAATGGGCAAGGTCCAACCCGGCGGCGTCGGACAGCTGCGCCACATGCTCTGGCACGCCGTCCACCGACAGCCATTCGCGGAGGAAACCTGGTTTCTGGGAGCCCTGACCCGGGCAAACTACGGCAATCACCATCCCATTTCACCAAATCGCGAGCCGAAAGGAGGTGTTCCGAGCCACCAAGTGGCGTGTGCGCCTTTGTGTGACTCCTACAAACCGTCGGCTAGTGGGGCGAGTTCAGGCGGCCCGCGACCATGGCGCAATGCAACACGAAGGCCTCCCTGGGGATCAACGGGTCCCAGCCGGTGATGTCACAGACCCTGCGCAGCCGGTAGCGCACGGTGTTGGCATGCACGAACAGTTCACGAGAGGTGGCCTCGAGAGAATTACCCACGCTGAAATAGGTACTCAGGGTGTCCACCAGACCGGTCGAGGACATGGACAGCGGTTCCCACACGGCGTCCACCATGGCCCGCAACGCGAGGGGGTCTCCGGACATGGCACGTTCGGGCCAGACGTCCTCGGAGTCAACGGGCCTCGGTGCCTGAGGCCACGCCGACGTCGCTCGGAACCCCGCAGACGCGCGGTCGGCGGAGTACTTGGCGTCGAAGACCGTGTCGACCTCGGGACCGAAGACCACGGGGCCTTCACCGAACACGGAGGCGAGCTGGGGAAGCCCGCGGCGGGGGTCCGCCACACCGCCCAGTACGAGCACCAGACGGTCGGTCTGAAGCGAGACGAGGCACTCGGCGGCATGACGGGTCGCGGAACGCCGAATCTTGTCCACACTGCCCGGCCCGGTGGTGGCCGGGGTGGCGCCCACCATCACAGTGACCTGCCCCTGGTCCGTCCAACCGAGCGCTGCCACCCGGGAGCGGATGGAATCAGAGCGGTCCCCGCGCAGGACCCCGTCCACCACGAGTGACTCCAACCGGGCGTCCCACGAGCCACGGTTCTCGGCGGCCTTGGCGTAGACGTCCGCGGCGGCAAAGGCCACTTCGCGGGAGAAGCGCAGCACGGCCTCGCGCAGTGCGATCTCGTCACTGGGCTGCGCGAGCTCGGGAACTTTTTCTTCCACGACGTCCACCACGATGCGCAGGACTTGCAGCGCGTTCTGCAGGGAAATGGAACGGGTGAGTTCGGTGGGTGCCTGTCGGAACACCTCGGTCAGGACCCATACCGGTTCCTGGGGGTCCTCGTACCACCGCACGAAGGACGAGATACCACGCTGGGCCAGCAGCCCGAGCTCGGAGCGTTCGTCCGCCCGCAATTGGGAGAACCACGGCAGCGTGGTGCTCAGGCGCTGAACGGCCACGGTGGAGACCTGCCCCAGATTGGCCGTGAGATTATCCAGGGTCCGCGGATGCGGGCTTCCGGCCGGCCGGTTGCGCAGGGACCAGGTCACTCGTCGCGCAGATCGTTGTTTTGCGGCAGCGGTGCCCTTGGAATCGGAAGCCATGGAACGAGGTTAGTGCATTGAAAACGACGACGCCCGCTCAGCAAAACTGAGCGGGCGTCGTCAATTCGGTGCGTCAAGGATCACCGGAGCCGAGGCTCGGTAACCCTTACCGGGCGGTCAAAGCGATCAGGCCTCGCCGCCGGCGTTGCCGGAGGTCCCGGCGTTCGGGTCGAGCAGGTCGTACTTGTCGA
>NZ_JAUNPE010000349.1 GCF_030536815.1 Kocuria sp. | reverse complement strand
ACCGTGACCGCGTTGCGCACGATCCGGCCCATGCCGCCCTGCGAGCGCATGGCCTTGGGGAGTGTTTCGGGGATCACCAACACCGAGCACGCGAGCATCAACAACCCGAAACCCGTCAGCACCCAGAACACGGTTTGCCACTGCGCGACCGTGGCGATCACCCCACCCAGCAGCGGGGCGACCACGGGCGCGAGCGAGGTGATCAGGGCCAGGATGGAGTAGAGCTGCGCGGCGGTGCGGCCGGTCGTCATGTCCGAGACCATGGCGCGGGCGATCACCACTCCGGCGGCACCGGCGACACCCTGGATCGCGCGCAGGGCCAGCACCACTTCAATGGTGGGCGCAAACACGATGCCCAGCGAAGCCACCACGAACAACGCGTTGCCGGCGACCATGAGCTTGTGTCGACCGAGCACATCGGACAGCGGGCCCAGCACGAACTGCCCCAGCGCAATGCCGATCATGTAGGTGGTGAGGGTGAGTTGGACCAGCGACGCCGTGGTACCGAAGTACTCACTCATGTCCGGCATGGACGCGAGGTACACGTCCGTGGCCATGGGGCTGACCGCGGAGAGGATGCCCAGCGCACCGATCAACAGCACACGATCCAACCGCGGACTCAGACCCAAACGGCTCCGGAACGGGTGGGACTCGGCGGAACTCTGGCTCATGGGTGTCCTGCTCCTCTGGGTGGTGTCCCGCTCTGTGTGTCCGTGTGGTGCCCGGCTCGATCCTGGGCCCACCGAAGCGGCTGCGGGCCACTCAATGCTAGGGCCTTCCTCGTTCCCCGTGAATCAATATGTCGCTCGGGGACCTAGGATGTTCAACGATGAACTCCAGCAATGATTCCGCCCAGAACCCCGATTCACAGACCTCCGGCGAGCGCCCGGTCTTCCACAAGCAGCCGTACTCGTTCGTGCGCCGCGGAGATCGTCTCTCCCCCAAGCGCCAAAAGGCGTGGGACGAGTACGCCTCTCAGTGGGTTCTGAACATCCCCCGCGTCATGACGGACACCTCCGTGGATCCGTCCTTCCGGCTGGACCACGAGACGCTGTTCGGCCGCAAGGCACCGCTGGTGGTCGAGATCGGCTCGGGTCTGGGTGAGGCAATAGTCAATCATGCGCTCGCGCACCCCGAGCTGGACCACTTGGCCGTGGAAGTTTACAAGCCGGGTATCGCGGACCTGCTGATGAAGGCATCGCAGGCGGGTGTGACCAATGTTCGGGTTGCCCAGGCCAACGCTCCCGAAGTACTGGAGTCCATGCTGGAGCCCGGTTCGGTGCATGAGCTGTGGGTGTTCTTCCCGGATCCCTGGCACAAGACGCGTCATCATAAGCGACGCCTGGTGTCCCCGCGCTTCGCCGGGTTGGCGGCCCGCGTACTGGAACAGGGTGGATTGTGGCGGCTGGCCACCGACTGGCAGGAATATGCAGTGGTCATGCGTGAAGTCCTCGACGGCGCGTCCGCCGACTTCGAGAACGTGAACCCCGGTCCCGCCGCCACC
>NZ_JAUNPE010000348.1 GCF_030536815.1 Kocuria sp. | reverse complement strand
ACGGCCGGTCCCGAGCTGCCCGAGGAATTCACCGGATCTTGCGGGGAGGGCTTCGATGCGGGTTCCGCAACCGCAGACGTCGCGCCATCCGTTTCGCTCACACGATCCGCAGCCTGCCGCAGCACCTCCGCAACCCGTTCGAGCGGGCCGCGTTGAGTGCGCTTGGTGGTCTGCTGTGCAACCTGCTCGGCGCGGCTGGCCACGGAACGCAGCACGGAGGCGTCCTGGAGCTCCAGATCCCGGGCGGCCATGGCGAGTTCGAGCGGGGGATCGGCGGGGTTGGGCTTGGTGGCCCATTCCAGCAAACCGGTCAGTACAGGGCTGGACAGTGACTTCTTGAGCGCGGGGCGCAGGGCTTCCACATCGGACAGCGCCACGAGTTCGCGCGGCGGGGTGGAACCGTAGCTGCGGGCCGCCTGATCCAGGGGTCCGCGGTCGTTGAACAGCGCGGCAAGCATGGCCGCCGATGCGTAGCGGTCTTCGATCGAAGAGGCCTCGGAACTCTGCGTGAGCAATTGTCGTTGAGCCGGCGCTCCCGCATCGCGCACAACCTCCAACAATGCAGGGTCCGCACGCACGAACCGGGCGGGCTCGCTCAAGGCGCGGGCAAGGTCCGGGTCAAGGTCTTCACTCATATCGATCGCCTCCGTAGTCCGTTCTACGAGCCTACGTGAGGATGCCCGCGGCGTCTCGCTCTCCGGACCGCCCCTGTCGCGATTCAGTTAGGCCCGCTAATGTGCTGTGGGTGACACGTCCCACATCTTATGCATCGAGCGGAGCACCCGGAGTGCTGCTGGTCGTGCTGATGGGGGCCATGGCCATCGGGCCCGTGTTCAATTACGCGTTGGGGTCCCTGAGCGCGCTGATCGTGGACGAGTACGGCATCACCGAGGGCCAGTACGGGTTCATCCTGGCGGCTGTGTATCTTTCCGCCGGGCTCACGGCCACGTTCCTCGGGGTGCTCGCGGACAAGCTCACCCCGCGCTTCCAGATCGCGTTGATCTTCTCGGGCATCGTGGTCGCGTTCCTGGTGAGCGCGATGTGGCAGTCCTTTGTGGTGTTGCTGGCCGCTGCTCTGATCGCCGGTGTCGCGCAGTCCTTCTCGAATCCCGCCACCAACCGTCTGATTGCCCAGCGCACGAGTTTCACCCAGCGTGCCCGGTGGATGGGTTGGAAACAGTCCGGGGTGCAAATGGGCCTGCTGATCTCGGGGCTCACGTTCCCGTTCCTGGGTGTGGCTCTGGGCTGGCAGACCTCCGCACTGATCGGCGCGGCGGCATGCGTTCTCGCGTTGGTGATCGCGTGGCTGATCATCACCAAGGTTGAGCGCGACGTCGCCTCCCGCCCGACCTCTCCCGCCCAGTCCGCGGCGCCCGATCGCGGAAAATTGCCGACGGCGGTCTGGCTGTTCTCCCTGGTTGCTTTCCTCAATGCCGTGGGAACCCAGGGTGTCACCGTGTACTCGTCGCTGTTCGCGGTGCGCGCGCTGGATTTCCCCTTGACCG
>NZ_JAUNPE010000161.1 GCF_030536815.1 Kocuria sp. | reverse complement strand
TGAATTCGGTGGACGTGGAATCGGAACGTGTTGTGGACATCGGTGTCCCCTAGGTCATGTGGTCGTTGGTGCCCGTGGGCATGTGTGGGGTTAGCGAAGAGAGGTGTTATCGGGAGGCCGGCAGTGCCGCGGAAATCGCAGGTGAGTGAGCCACCACATCGCGGGCCAGGGCGACCGCCTCGTCAAGCCGGATTTCATCGATACCGGTGTCGTGGCCGGACGCATGAAGGTGGCGCACCAGCTCTTCGGTGGCAATGTTGCCGTGGGCCCCGGGAGCGTAGGGGCAACCACCGAACCCACCGAGCGCGCTGTCGAAACGCGTGATTCCCAGACGGTCGATCGCGGTGCTGACAGTTTTCAGCGCTTGGCCATGAGCGTTGTGCAGATGCAATGAATAGGTGAGTTCCGGCTCCGCCTGGATCACGTGGTCCAGAGAACCCATGACCTGCTCGGTCGGCGAGGTGCCCAGCGTGTCGGCCAGGCCGAGGTCGGTGATACCCATGTCCTTGAATGCTCGGACCACCCGCAGCAAATGTGCGGGGTCGATCTCACCTTCGAACGGGCACGTGAAAGCCGTAGAAATCCCGGCGAAGAAATGGATCTGTGGATACTGAGCGACTTCCGCAGCGAGGTCGGCCAGCGCCTCCTTGATACCCTGCCCGGCATTCGCGCTGCTGTGGGCCTGACTGGCCGAGGTGACCACCTGAATGTCGGTGGCACCGGCAGCCACGGCCCGGGCAATTCCGCGACCGTTGAGGGCCAGCGAGGTGTACGTGACGCCGGAGGCCGTCGGCATTCCGGCCAGAACCTCTGCGGCGTCGGCCATTTGCGGGACCTTCTTGGGATTGACGAACGAGGCGACTTCCATTCGGCTCAGCCCCGCGTTCACCAGGGCCTGTCCCACGGCCACCTTGTCTGCGGTGGAGACAATCACGTCCTCATCCTGAAGTCCGTCGCGCAGAAATACATCGGTGATCTGTGCCCGCATGTCAGCGCACCCCCTGCAGCGTGATGTCCGCGATCTGATCCGAGCTCAGGCCGGCGAGATCCTGGAGCACCTGCTCCGTGTGCTCGCCCAGTTCCGGGCCCACCCATTGGACTCGACCCTCGTGACCTGGGATTTTGGGCACTACACCGGGGAATCGGATCATCTCGGGTTCGTCCTCGATCACCACCTCGTGGGTCTGGATCATGTCACGGGCCAGATAGTGCTCATCCTCGGCAATGGCCGGCGCGTCGTAGACCGGCCCCGCCGGAACACCGGCGGCGTCAAGGAGTTCCAGAACCTCGGAGAGCGGGTGGCTTGAGGTCCATGCTGCAATGGCGCCGTTGAGTTCTTCTTCTCTGGCGCCGCGTGCCTGCGTGGTGCGCAGTGTTTCATCGGCGGCAAGATCCCCCCGACCAATGGCGTGCATCAGGCGGACGAACACGGAATTGGAATTGCCTCCGATGACCACTTCGAGGCCGTCCGAGCATGGATAGGAACCGGTCGGGACCACCCCGGGCAGCCGACCCCCGGTACGCTTGCGGACCATGCCGTACGCGTCGTAATCCGGAACCAGCGATTCGAGGAGGCTGAACACGCCTTCGTAGAGGGCGACGTCCACGACCTGCGGACCTGCGGAGCGCACGCCGCGAGCTTTTTGGAGCATGAGCATTAATGCGCCGATGACCCCGTACAGTCCGGCTACCGTGTCACCCATTGAAGCGGCAGCGCGACCGGCGGGGCGGTCGGGCTCACCGGTGATGTACCGCAGGCCGGCAAAGGATTCGGCTGAGCTGCCGAATCCGGCGCGGTTCCGGTACGGGCCGGTCTGACCGTAGCCAGAGATTCGCACCATCACCACGTCCGGGTTGAGATCGGTGAGCACCTCGGGGCCCAATCCCCACTTCTCCAGCGTGCCGGGGCGAAAATTCTCGATAACGACGTCGCACTGGGCAGCTATCTTCTTGGCGGCCTCACGGCCCGTCTCCGAACGCAGGTCCAAAGTCACGGACTTTTTATTGCGGCCCAGGGTCCGGAACAGCATGGACGTACTTCCGCGGGTCTTGCGCCAGTCGCGTAACTCATCGCCCCCGTCGGGGCGCTCGATCTTGATGACTTCTGCGCCGAAATCCCCGAAGAGCCGGGCGGCGAAGGGCGCTGCGATGAAACTCCCGAGTTCTAAGACGCGGATGCCTTCCAGGGGGAGGGAATTGCCCTCCAAATGCAGATTGTCGGTCATGGTGTCTGTGTCCTTGGTCTAGCCTTGGGATACCCCAATATTCTCACTGAGTGGGATATTACTTCTGTTTGGCGGGAAGACCATACCAAGTGATTCAGAACACAACAACCCCCTCGACAACACGTCGAGGGGGTTGGGTGAGAGAGGTGCCAGGGGCAGCTAAGGCGCTGCTTGTTCCAAATCCTGGCTGATGCGTAAGGCCGCGGCGGCCACGTCCTTTCCAAAATCCTGCCCGGGCGATGTGGTGACGCGAGCTAGGGGCATGGCCAGGCAGACAGCGGCGATCAATTGGCCGCGCAGGTTCACGGGCGCGCTCACAGACCCCAGCCCGGGGGTTCGGCGTCCGGAGGATTCCACCCACCCGTGTGCCTCCACCTGCTCCACGGCCTCGGGATCATGGGTTAGCAGGTGGCCGCTCGAACCGGCGGGAAGTGTCAGGCGAGACCCGGGCGGCAGTGATGCGCGCAGCTCCTGGCGGCTGTCCGAACTGAGAACGCATATTCGTTCATCGCCACGGCGGATCCATAACTGGGCACTTTCGGCCGTGGAGTCACGCAACGCCGTCAACACAGGCAGAGCAACTTTCTCCAGCGTTGACTGGACAAAGCGAGAACCAAGGCGGAAGTCTCCGTTCTCGGTGCGGCGCAGAAACCCGTACTCTGCCATGGACAAGGCCAACCGGTGAGCCGTGGACACCGAGAGGCCCGTGCGGCGGGCAATTTCACTCGCGGAAGCGGAGGAATGATTGACCGCATCGAGAATTGCGGCCAAACGTTCCAGGCTCCGATTGCTGTTCGGCGATTCGGGGGATGGCATAGCACCACTCTAGGGGCGCGGTGACTCCTGCTGGTGAGAGAGCAGATCGTGAACGTGACGTGCGGCTGTCAGGCCACTCTCAATGGCGCCGTCGATGAACCCGCCCCAACCCGTGGCGTAATCCGCGCCGGCCAGGTATACCCGACCATCGGGCTGCTGGAGTCCCTCGAAGCACTCCGTGAGGTGCCCGGCATAGTGCATCGGCCAGGTCTCACCCGCGTATTGGTCCTCAACCCAGTTGTGGCCGGTGGCGTCCAGGACTTCCAGCCCCGGAACGAGGTTGTCGAGCATGACTTGGGCCGCAGCGACGTCGTCGTCGAAGTACTCAGTAACGTTATTGCCGAGGTGCGACACTTCCCCGAACGCCAGGCATTCCAGTTCGAAATGGTGTTGGCCTCACGAGGGATGCCAGCCCTGAGGCCGGCAGCAGAGCGTCTGTATTCCGCCTATATCAATCGCATGCAGGGGGCCTTGTCCGCCGCCGGGTATGAGGCGGACGAAGCTGTTGCGAGGCTGGTATTCGCCTCCCTGGATGGGCTCGTGTTCCAGCGGCTGACGGTTGCTACAGAAGAACAAATGCGGTTGGCGCTCCATCAGATGGAACGCTTGCTGCCCCTGGCCCCGCGCCCATAGCCCCACCTTGAGGGGTCCCGGAATTGTGCCCGGTTTGCTGGGCGACCACCCCATCTTCCTTTTCGAGCGCGCTCTCCCCGGCATCTCCGGCCACGCCGACGCCGCCCACCCGCCCATCACCGACCGCCCCACCGGAGTTATCCACAGATTCGCCGAGGCCGATGAATCGCGTTCTCCCAGCGGTTTAGATCGAGGCAGGCGCATGAGGCGCTCAACAGAATCTATGGGGGTAATCGTGAATCGTGAACTTGAGAACACTGCACAAGCTCGCTCGGCCGGACTGGCCCGGGCGGCGGCAGCGGGGGCGGCGGCGCTGATCATGGGTGGGCTCTTGGTGGGCTGCGAAACTTCCTCGGCCGACCAGGAGTCGAGTCCCAGTCAGAGCGCCCCCTCGACCTCGAGCGAGGCGGCCAGCAGCACACCCAGCCCGACGACGCCGCCCACTCGCGTTTCGAACCCGGACCACGACACCTTGGACCCTCGCGGCCCATTGCCCGGATCGACCACGTGGGAGCAGATGACGGAAAACGATCAGTGATTGTGCGCAGGCCCAATGCGCACGGCGTGTGAGACAGTGAACCCGACATTCACCATCGAGCAGGCAGGGATGTGCAATGGGTAGGGCCGCTGATTCCGCGAGGGACTCCACGGGCGCAGCCCTCATCGAGCACCGAAGCCACCGCCTGGCCGACGGGCGGGAGGCCGTGTTTTTCAGCGACAGTGGCACCGCACCCGTGGAGCACGTGGTTGACGACCGCCCGCTGGGCGAGCGCTCGGGTCACGGTCAGGTGCGCTTCGACCGGTTGACGGGGGAGTGGGTCGCGGTGGCCG
>NZ_JAUNPE010000014.1:27082-31280 GCF_030536815.1 Kocuria sp. | reverse complement strand
GCGTTCGGTGATCCACAACCGGTCGTAGTGGTCCTTGGCGTGCGGTGCCCGGGCCACGATCTCGCCGGTGACACCCGGTTCGGTCGTGATCTCATCGGTGACGTTGCCCGAGCTGTCGAGCGGTAGGACACCCAGCTGGGCGCCGTGGACGGGAGTGCCCACGCACACCCCGTTGCCCGCACCGACCATGCCGCGCTGGGCATCCTCCCGCGCGGCTCGAATGACGTCCAGGCTGACATCCGTGAGCGGCAGGGCTTCGGTCATACCGTACGGCGTGTGCAACTCCGCGGCCGGGAGCAACGTCTGGAGGCGCTCCAACAGCGCTTCCGGAATCGGGGCGCCGGCCGAGAGCATCAGGTCGACCCGGGCGAGCGCATCGCGCTGCGCCGGGGCGAGCTCATCCGCGGTCGCCAGCACATTGTCGATGGCCGCCGGTGAGGCGAAAATCGCGGTGGCGTCAATGGCCATGACGGCCTCCGCCAGCGCCCGTGCGGTCAATGTCTTGGGTTGGGTCACGTCCATGTCCGGGGTGACGGAGGCCGCGCCCAGTGCCGGGCCCAACAATGCGAACGGTGCGAAGCCGGCCACCAGACCGGTTCCGGCGCGCAGACCGTAGGTCACGCGAATGGCATCGCGCATGCTCGCCATCTGACGGTGTGTGTACACCACGCCCTTGGCGGGGCCGGTGGAACCGGAGGTGAACAACACGGCGGCCTCGGCGTCGGGATCCACGAGCGGCAGTTCGCCGTGGTTCACGGTGGTCACCGAGTCCAGGAGCTCCGGAACGGAGTGCTCGACACCCAGGGCCTTTTTGGCCACGGGATCCAGGCTCACCGCGGAGATCTTGCGCCCCGGCCAGCCGAGGGCCTTGGCTCCCACCAGGGCCTTGCGAATGCCGATGAACCAGTCGGGGGAGGAACCCTTGAGCGCGCGGGTCAGACCCTTGCGACCCAGGCCCTGGTCCGCGACCACAATGACGGCACCGATGCGCAGGCACGAGTAAATCAGAGTGGTCAGCAGCGAACCGGGGGGAACCATGAGGTTCACGCGGTCGCCGGGGCGCACGCCGGTGCGCAGCAGGGCGGCACCCAGACGGTCGACCTGGGAACTGAGTTGCGCCCAGGACACGGTGCGTTCCACGTTCAAGGCCGGTGCGGTGCCGTCCACGGTCTGGGCCACGGGGCCCATGTCGACCACGGCGGGGGAGTCATCGGTGCGCCGTGCCTCGAGTTCGGCGAAGAACGGTGAGAAGTCGTTCGAGGCGTTGGCGCGCTTCTCCCGGTGCTGCTGCGTGACGGGGAGGCCATCGCCGAAGTGCTCGTCGAGCCACGTGAGGATGGGTGCTGCGATGTCGCGGGATTCACCGACCAGGTGCTTGGCGCCTTCGAAACGGTGCACATCCGCGTGCGGCGCACGGCGCAAGAGATCGTCCAGGTAGCGCTGTTGGAACACCGGGTCGTTGGTGCCCCACAACAGAAGGGTGGGAACTTCACGCGCGCTCATGCGACCCGCAATGCGCTCGTAGTCCGCGTGCGAGGGATGATCCTCGGGCGCGGGAATGTCGGCCACGAAATTGGCAATGGCCTGTCGACGCTCGCGGGTGCGGTACGGGGCCTTGAAGGCCTTCTTCACGTGGCTGCTCGGCGCGGGATCGGCCAGGGCGAGCGTTGTATCCAGAAACGCGGTGGTGTGCTTGGTGAGTGGTTCGTGCAATGTGGAGTTCAGGGCCACCTGCAAAGCGGTGGGGATCGGCTCCGAATTGTCGTGGTGCACCGCGGTATTGGTCAGGATGGTAGCCGCGTGAATGTCCGGATGTTCCTGGGCCCAGCCCTGGGAGATCAGACCACCCCAGTCGTGGGCCAGCGTGACCACGGGGACGTCCGCGGTGTCAATGCCGAGTTCGGCGGTGAGGTCGCTCAGGTCCTGGACCCGGTCCTGCAAGCGGCGGAACAGTCCCGTGCGCTCGGAGAAACCCATGTCCAGCTGGTCCACGGCGACCACGCGCCAGGGCTGTTCGGCTTCCGTGGCGGCCTTGAGCACGCTGCGCCACAGGTAGGACCACGTGGGGTTGCCGTGCACCGCCAGGATGATGCCGCGGGCAGCCACGCCCGCCTTCTCCAAGGCGGGGCCGTTGTCCAGCAGGTGCCAGCGGCGCTTGCGCCCGGGCACGGGTTCCACGGCTGCCGTGGAAGCCACCGTGACGGTGGTGGACCACGCCGGATCGACACCCGGAAGGGCAACTTCGGTCATCGGCAGTCGAGGACCGGTCTGGGGCGATCGAGAGGTTTTCTTGCTCACGGTTGAACTCCAGTTTCTCTCAGGCGTTACCAGGCCAGTTCCATCAGGGTCGTGTTCAGGCCGGACCCGACACCCAGACACAACACCCGGTCACCGGGCGTCAACGTCTCGGCTTGCAGCGCGAGGGTCATGGGCAGGGCGGCCGCGGCCACATTGCCCCAGAAGGGAAAGGTCAGCGGCACGCGGTCGGGGTCCAGTCCCATGTCCGCAATGAGCTTGTTGGTGTGCGAGTTGGAGACCTGGTGGGTCACGTAGCTGTCCATGTGAAGCCAGTCCCACCCTTCGCTCTCGGCCTCTCGCATAGCGTCGACCACGAGACCCACCCCGTGATTGAGCAGTCCGGTGGCGTTGGTGATCATGCCTTCCTCGCCCCCCACGCACAGCTCGTGGTACTGCGTGCCCGCCCGGGTGACGGAACCAACGATGCGGTGCCCGTCCGGGTGCCGGTCCGCCGGGCCCACCACGGCGGCGGCCGCACCGGAACCCAGGGTGAGGGTGGCGAACTCCTGGACGACCTGATCCCGGGTGACGCCGGGCTTTTTCAGCCGCTCCACGGCCGCGCGGTGCCACCGCAGTGGGTCCTCGCCGTTGACGATGAGGGCGTACTCGACGGCACCCGAGTCGATCATGGAGGACGCCACAGTCAAGGCGTTGAGAAAACCCAGGCACGCATTGGTGATGTCGAAGTTCAATGCCGAGCTGGGCATGCCCAGCCGGTGATGGATGCCCACGGCCACCGCTGGTTCGTAGTCGTCGCGGGTGACCGAGGAGTTGATGAACAACCCGATCTGCTCGGGCTTGATGCCTGCCTGGTCCAGCGCGGCCTGCCCCGCTTCGGTGGCGCCGTCCGAGAAGTGGCGCCCCGGGGCCCACATGCGGCGTTCCTCGATCCCGGCCAGTCGTTCGAGGAGACCGCGGGGTAAGCGCACGCGCTTGAAGGTGTCGGCGAGCTCGTCATCGAACCGCGTTGAGGGGACCACCTCGTCTGCTTCCACCTTGGTAATGGACAGCACGGCTGCATTGCGGTTTTTAATGGTTGAGTTTCCGATCAACGTGGCGCTTTCGAGACAGGGCTCTCTCCGCGCCGTGCTGAATCTGGAAGTGACTCAACACCGTGGGCGCTCGAGCGAGCAGGCGGACTGGACCGGCTCAGTCTATCGACCAGGTCGAACCTTGCAGCCAGTGGCGTTCAGCCGTTTCTCTGCAGGCTGACTATTACCGGGCCCCGGATCCCCGGGCCCGCGCGGGTACAGTGGTGTGGTTGCGCGGGCCCGCCAACCCCCGGACGGGCGCCGCGCGGTGGTGAACATCTCACGCTAGGAGCCCCATACGTGCACTTGAAGACCCTCACCGTGCGCGGTTTCAAGTCCTTCGCTTCGGCCACCACCTTCCATTTCGAACCCGGTGTCACCGCAGTGGTGGGCCCCAATGGTTCCGGGAAGTCCAACGTGGTGGATGCCCTGTCCTGGGTGATGGGCGAGCAGGGGGCCAAGTCCCTGCGCGGCGGCAAGATGGAAGACGTGATTTTCGCCGGTACCTCCGGCCGTTCCGCGCTCGGACGCGCTCACGTGTCGCTGACCATTGACAATGCCGACGGCGCCCTGCCCATTGAATACAGCGAAGTCACCATTTCTCGCACGCTGTTCAGGACGGGCGGTTCCGAATACGCGATCAATGGTCGCTCGTGCCGCCTGCTGGACATCCAGGAACTGCTGTCCGACTCGGGTCTGGGCCGCGAAATGCACGTGATCGTGGGACAGGGCCAGCTGGACCACATCCTGCAGGCCACTCCCGAGGACCGCCGAGGCTTCATCGAGGAGGCCTCCGGAATTCTCAAGCACCGCCGCCGCAAGGAGAAGACCCTTCGAAAGCTCGATTCCCTGCAGGCCAATCTGGACCG
>NZ_JAUNPE010000014.1:25417-26982 GCF_030536815.1 Kocuria sp. | reverse complement strand
ACGGCGCGGGCGGCCGAACAGCGCACCGCTCACCTGGTGCGCGAGGCCGCTGACCGTCGAGCGGGACAGGCGAAATTGGCGGCCGCCGTGTCCTCCGCCCGATCCGACCTGACCTCCGCGGAAGCCGACATCGAACGGCTGCGCGTGGAAATCAACGACGTGCTGGCTCGTTCCGAGAGCGCCCGCGGGGAACACGCTCAGCTGAGCGAACGCGCCGAAAGCCTGCGCGCGGCGGCCGCGCGCAGCGCCGAGCTCGCGGACCACGCTCGTGAGACCACCGACCAGGTCGAGGCCGCCGCCCGCCTGGCCGAGGCCGAACGCCAGCGGGTGCTGCGGGAACAGCACTCCGTGACCGTTCGCCTGGACACCCTCCAGCAGTCGATGCCGCAACCCGATGGGTCACGGGCGGTCTCGGCGAGCCATGGCGAGTCCGTGCTGGGCGCGGTATCGGATGCAGTACGCGTGGCCGACGGCTGGGAACGCGCGGTGGGCGCCGCGCTGGGCCCGTGGTCCGAGGCGCTCGCGGTTCGTTCTTACACTCGGGCGGCGGACATCTTCGCCTCGCTTCGCACCGAGGACTCGGGGCGCGTCAACGTCCTGGTGGCTTCCGGGCACGACGCCGCGGGCGAACCGCCCGAACTGAGCCTCCCCGAGGGAGCGGTTCAGGCGGTCTCGGTGCTGTCCGGTTCGGAACAGGCCGCCACGGATTCAGCGGCACAGGCCATCCTCACCGCGGTGCGCGGCCTGCTGGCCACCACGGTCCTGGTTCCCGATGCCCACGCCGCGGTGGCCGTATTGGATGTCGCCGCGGCGTCGAAAGCCACGGGGATCCGTGCCGTGACCGCGAACGGTGACGTCTTCGGCGCCCACCGAGCGCAGGGTGGCGCGGCGGAAGCCGCCGGCAGTCTCGAGATCCACGCCCAGATCGACAAGGCCCGTTCGGAAGCCGCGCAATGGTCGCGCGAAGTGGCGGCGGCGTCCGCGGCGGCGGAGGACGTCGAGGCCCTCCGACTCGAGGCGACCGCCAAGGCCCGCGAAGCAGGCGGGGTTGCACGGGACCAGCAGAAGGCCGCCTCCGAGGCCGCGAATGCTCTGGGCCGGGCCGAGGCGGTGCTGGCCTCGGCGAATGCGGAACTGCAGCGCCGTCGTGAGGCCCTTGCCACCGCGCAGCAACGGCTCGGTGAGCGCGAAGCGCACCTGCAGGACGCGGTGGCCCGCGCCGAGGCCGTGGACAGCGGCGACGAAGAGACCCTCGAGCGGGATCAGTTGGAAGCGGCGTCGGCGAAGGACCGGGCCGAACGCGCGGCACGGGAAGCGCGCGAAACCGAAACCCAGGCGCGACTGGCCCTGCGCGGGTTGGAGGAGCAGCATCGATCGGCGGATTCGCGGGCCACGTCGCAGGCCCGTGCGGCCCGGGCCGAGCGCGTGGCGCAGGCCGAGGCCGCCCGGCGCGCCGAACGACGCCGCGTGCAGGCCACCATTGCGCAGGCCGTGTCCCACGCCGCCGACCACCTGCGGCTGCGCGCCGAGGAATCCGTGACCGAGGCGGCCCGGGTCCGAGATGC
>NZ_JAUNPE010000014.1:0-25317 GCF_030536815.1 Kocuria sp. | reverse complement strand
ACCTGCGGCTGCGCGCCGAGGAATCCGTGACCGAGGCGGCCCGGGTCCGAGATGCGGCGGACGTGGAACGCGCCGGACTGGACGAGGCAGCCGGGCGCCTGCGCGCCGAACGTGACGATCTGGGCGCACAACTCCACGCCGTGACCGAACAACTGCACCGCGAAGAATTGGACCTGGCACAGCGTCAGGCAAGGCTCGAAGCACTCGAGAAGTCCTCGCTCGAAGAACTCGGGATGACCCCCGACTATCTGGTGGATCACTACGGACCGCACCTGCCCGTACCCGACGCCGATGCCGTGTTGGAGGCCGCCCTCGATGCGGAGGAGCGCGACGAACCCCAAGACCTCACGCGCATGCCGGCCATGACGGACCCCGGTGCGCCGTTCCGGCGCGACGAGCAGGAAACCCGGTTGCGCCGCGCGGAAAAACAGCTCAAGGCGCTGGGCAAGGTGAACCCCCTGGCGCTCGAGGAATTCGCGGCGCTGGAGGAACGCCACAGTTTCCTGGTGGAGCAGCTGGAGGACGTCAAGAACTCCCGCGCGGATCTGCGCACCATCATCCGGCAGGTGGACGAGCACGTGGAACGCGTGTTCACCGAGGCCTACCGGGACACCGCCGAGCAATTCGTGCGGGTCTTCGCGACCCTGTTCCCCGGGGGTGAGGGGCAGCTGCGCCTGACCGACCCGGACGACATGCTCACCACCGGTGTGGATGTGGAGGCGCGCCCGGCGGGCAAGAAGATCAAGCGACTGTCGCTGCTGTCCGGTGGCGAGCGCTCGCTGACCGCGCTGGCGTTGCTCGTGGCCATTTTCAAGGCCCGGCCCTCGCCGTTCTACGTGATGGACGAGGTCGAGGCCGCCCTGGACGACCGCAACCTGGGCCGCCTGCTGAGCATTTTCCAGCAGCTGCAGGAGAGTTCGCAGCTGATCATCGTGACGCACCAGAAGCGCACCATGGAGATCGCGGACGCCCTCTACGGCGTGTCCATGCGCGGTGACGGGGTGAGCCTGGTGGTGGGGCAGAAGCTCACGGAGTTGCGCTGAGCGGAATCAGGCCCGCCGGTCCCCTTTGTCCGGGGTCTCGGTCTGGGGATCGCCCTCCGGAGGCATGGTCTCCTTGGCCGGCAGCCACGCGAGCGCGGCCAGGAGCATGAGGCCGCCGGAGACGCCGAACGCCCAACCGAATCCGGCGGCGTCCGCGAGTGCTCCCGCCAGGATCGGACCGAGAATCTGACCCGCGTCAGCGCTCATTTGATAGCGCGACAGCACCCTGCCGCCGGCGCGCTCGGGACCAATGACGTCTGCCACCGCCGCCTGCTGACCGGGATTGAGGGTGCCGGAGCCCATGCCCGAGATCAGGGACAGGATCACGAACATCGGAACGGATGAGACCAGTCCCACGCCAATGGTCGCCAGGGCGCACACGATCAATCCGGTGAGGATGAGCGGTTTACGGCCCAGCTTGTCGGTCAGGCGCCCGGTGAATGTGAGGGCCAGGGCATTACCGGCCGCGAACACCGCGAGGGCCAGTCCGGCAACCTGCGGACCTTCACCGACCAGCTGCACGGCGAGCAGGGGAATGAGGGCCACGCGCACCCCGTAGGCGGTCCATCCCGTGGCAAAGCTGGAGACCAGGGCGGAACGGTAGGCGCCCACCTCGAAGGCCTCACGGAAGGTCATGGGCGGCTGCGGGTTCGTGGCCTTGCGGGTCGCGAGAGTTTCGTCCTTGAGCCGGAAATACACCACGGCGGAGGCGATCAGCAGCGCCACCGCGTAAATGATGAACGGGGCCTGCATCCCGAAGCCGGCGAGCAACCCACCCACGACCGGGCCCAGGATGCCGCCCAACAGGAACGCGGTGGCGTAGAACCCGGAGATCCGCCCGCGCATCCGAGGTGGCGCCAGGCGCACGATCAAGCCCATGGCCGATACCGTGAACATGGTGGAACCGATACCGCCCAGGCCGCGGAACAGCAGCAACTGCCAATACGTCTCGGCGAATGCCGTGGCCGCCGAGGACACCGCCACGACCAACAGACCGATCAAATAAGTGGGACGTTCACCCAACTTGTTCGCGACCGCGCCGCTGGCCGGAGCGAACAGCAACCGGCACAGAGCGAACGCGCTCACCACGGCGGAGGCCGCGGCCACACCCACTCCGAAGCTCGAGGCGAACTGGGGCAGCACCGGGGCCACGATGCCGTAGCCAATGGCGATCACGAAGGCCGCCGCAATGAGCACCTTGATCTGCGAGGGCACTTTCTCCTTGCCGCCGGAGACCGTGGGCTGAGGCCCCGTGACGGGTGCGGAGCTCGGATCGGTGGGTGAGGGATCTTCGTTTGGGCGGGACACGTCGAGCAGTTTATGGGAGATTAGAAACGTGACCACGACTCAATGGATTTGGATACTCGTTATAGCCGTCCTGGCGGTGGCGCTCATGGTGATTTTCGGCACCATGCTGCTGCGCAAGCCCAAGGCCCCCAAGGGCGGCTACCAACACACCCGGGACATCGACGACGCCCCGCCGGCCGAGGGCGACGTCCTCGTGGAGGGGCGCCCGACCACCACCGTGGAGCGGCCCGAATCGGCGCTGAGCCGCATGGCCCGACTGCGCGGTCGCCTGTCCAAGTCGAACAACGTGTTGGGCAAGGGGCTACTGGCCCTGCTGTCCCGCGAACGCATCGACCAGGACGTGTGGGACGAGATCGAGGACACGCTGCTGATGGCGGACCTCGGTACGGATGCGTCCCTGGAACTGGTGGAGAACCTGCAGAAGCGGGTGCGCGTGGAGGGCACCCAGGATCCCGCGCACGTCAAAACCATGCTGCGCGAAGAGCTGCTCAACCTCGTGGACCCCGCAATGGATCGCACGATCAATTCCGTGGGCGCTCCCGGCAAACCCGCGGTGGTGCTGGTGGTGGGCGTCAACGGCGTGGGCAAGACGACCACGGTGGGCAAACTGGCCCGCGTGCTCGTGGCCGAGGACAAGGACGTGCTGTTGGGCGCGGCGGACACGTTCCGCGCCGCGGCCGCGGACCAGCTCGAGACCTGGGGTGCCCGGGTGGGAGTTGCCACGGTGCGTTCCGAGCAGGAAGGCGCGGACCCGGCGTCGGTCGCCTTCGACGCGGTGCAGGCGGGCATCGACCAGGAGTCGGACGTGGTGCTCATCGACACCGCCGGCCGCCTGCAGAACAAGGCCGGGCTGATGGACCAGCTGGGCAAGATCAAGCGCGTGATCACCAAGGCCGCCGAGGTGGACGAGGTTCTGCTCGTGATCGATGCGACCACCGGTCAGAACGGCATGACCCAGGCCAAGGTTTTCGCGGAGGCCGTGAACATCACGGGCATCGTGTTGACCAAGCTCGACGGCACCGCCAAGGGCGGCATCGTGGTGGCCATCCAGCGCGCCCTGGGCGTTCCGGTCAAGCTCATCGGCCTGGGCGAGGGCCCCGATGACCTCGCCCCCTTCGACGCCGAGCAGTTCGTGGACGCGCTGCTCGACTGAGGACGACGCCGCCGCGAGAGTTCTCCGCGCCCGCCCCGTTGACGGGGCGGGCGCCTTTCCATACGTGCTCCCGTAACGCGGTTGTCACCTGCGGTGGGTAAAAGAAACACGCCCGAAACCAACCCCGAAGCACAACCGAAACACGCGAGTTCTTTACTCGATACCAACGGATAACCGTTGTACGAAACTTTGAGATGGAGACGGGGTGAGCTCGCGTGGAACTCACGGCGGGACACGTGTGGACTTTGGTGGCGGCGGGGTTGGTGTTCTTCATGACGCCGGGGCTCGCGCTTTTCTACGGTGGCATGACGCGGGCCAAGGGCGTGCTGAACATGATGATGATGAGCTTCATCTCCATTGCCATCGTGGCGGTGGTGTGGGTGCTGTGGGGAGCGTCCATGTCCTCCGGTGACGCGATCCTGGGCGGACTGGTGGCCGATCCCACCGCCAGTTTCGGCCTGGGCGGACTGATCGGTTCCGAGGACCTGCTGGGCAGCGCCTTCGGCATTACCTTTGCCATCATCACCGTGGCCCTGATTTCCGGCGCGGTTGCCGATCGCACCAAGTTCGGCAGCTGGGTGGTGTTCACCCTGGTGTGGATCACCGCGGTGTACTTCCCGCTGTCCTTCATGGTGTGGGGTGGTGGCCTGTGGTCCGAGGGCGGCGCCCTGGCCGAAATGGTCGGCGAGCCCATTGACTTCGCGGGCGGATTGGTGGTGCACATCAACGCGGGTGTGGCGGCACTCGTACTCATTTTATTGATCGGCGCCCGTAAGGGCTTCGGCAAGGACTCGGGTCAGCGACCCCACAACCTGCCCCTGGTCATGCTGGGTGCCGCGATCCTGTGGTTCGGCTGGTTCGGCTTCAACGTCGGTGCCGCGGCAACCGCCGAGCAAGCCGCACTGATCTGGACGAACACCCTGGTGGCCCCCGCGGCCGCCATGCTGACCTGGTTGCTCACCGAAAAAATCCGCGACGGCCACGCGACCTCCCTGGGCGCAGCCTCCGGAGTGGTGGCCGGTCTGGTGGCCATCACCCCCGCGTGCGCCAACGTGTCACCGCTGGGCGCCATTGCCCTGGCCGCCGTGGCCGGTGTGCTGTCCGCGCTCGCGGTGGGCATGAAATACAGGATCGGCCTGGATGACTCGCTGGACGTGATCGGCGTGCACTTGGTCTCGGGCATTGTGGGTACCGTGGCGCTGGGGTTCCTGGCCATTTCCTCCGAGGGCCAGGCCGGCCTGTTCTACGGCGGCGGTTGGGCACTCATGGGTGCCCAGGTGGGCTCCACCGTGTTCGTCGTGCTCTACACCGGAGTTCTCACCCTGATCATCGGCCTGCTCATCAAGGTCACCCTGGGCCTGCGCATCTCCGCCCAGGACGAGGTGGACGGCATCGATGTCACCCAGCACGCGGAATCCGCGTACTCGCTCAGGGACGAGGCCACCGGCTACTTTGCTGGAACCGCGCCCTCACGAGCCCTCCCGGGGACCGCTGAGGCTCCCGTCCACACCAAGGAAGGATCTTCCCTGTGAAACTCATTACCGCCGTGGTCCGGCCGGACAAGTTCAGTGACGTCAAGGACGCGCTGGAGGCCTTCGGAATCCAAGGAATGACAGTGCTCACCGTGCACGGTTACGGCCGGCAACGCGGTCACAACGAGGTCTACCGCGGGGCCGAATACACCGTGGACCTGTTGGAGAAAGTACGTGTCGAAACGCTCGTGGCGGACGACATCGCCGCGGACGTGGTCAATGTGATCGTCTCCTCGGCCCACTCCGGTTCCGCCGGGGACGGGAAAGTCTGGGTCACCTCCGTGGACGAGATGGTGCGCGTGCGCACCGGCGAACGTGGGGAGTCCGCGCTGTAGCCGCGCGGCGGCGTCGTCGACCGAAGATCACCGAACGCACCGTGGGACGGGCGAGAAGCCCCCGCGGTGCGTTCGTGTCGTTCCGGTGACCCGGCTCGGCTTGATAACCTGGGGCACTGACCCCATCCGTTGACCGACGAAAGCAGCGACTGCCCCGTGTTCAACTCTCTGTCCGACCGGCTTACAGCGACCTTCAAGAACCTGCGCGGCAAGGGTAGGTTGTCCGAGGCGGATGTGGACGCCACCGTGCGGGAAATCCGGCGCGCGCTCCTCGAAGCCGACGTCGCCGTGCCCGTGGTTCGTGAATTCACCGCCGTCATCAAGGAACGCGCTCTGGGTTCCGAGGTGTCCGAGGCGCTGAACCCCGGCCAACAAGTGGTCAAGATCGTCAACGAAGAACTGCAAAATGTTCTGGGCGGTGAGACCCGCCGCGTCAACCTGGCCAAGTCCGGACCCACCGTGATCATGCTGGCCGGTCTGCAGGGTGCCGGTAAGACCACCCTGGCCGGCAAGCTCGGTAAGTGGCTCACGGACCAGGGGCACAAGCCCGTGCTGGTCGCCTCCGACCTCCAGCGCCCCAACGCCGTGACCCAGCTCCAAGTGGTCGGTCAGCGCGCCGGGGTTCCCGTGTTCGCTCCCGAGCCCGGCGCCACCTCAGAATTCGACGACCCCACCGGTGATCCCGTGGCCGTGGCCCGGGACGGTGTGGCCCACGCCCGCGCCAAGCTCTACGACGTGGTCATCGTGGACACCGCCGGCCGCCTGGGTATCGACGAGGCCCTCATGCGTCAGGCCCGCGACATCCGCAACGCCGTGAACCCGCACGAGGTGCTCTTCGTCATCGACGCCATGGTCGGCCAGGACGCGGTCAACACCGCCAAGGCCTTCGACGACGGCGTGGACTTCACCGGCGTGGTGCTGTCCAAGCTCGACGGCGATGCCCGCGGCGGTGCCGCGCTGTCCGTGCGCTCGGTCACGGGCAAGCCCATCATGTTCGCCTCCACAGGTGAGGGCGTCAACGACTTCGAACAGTTCCACCCGGACCGGATGGCCTCGCGCATCCTGGACATGGGGGATGTGCTCACGCTGATCGAGCAGGCCGAGAAGCAGTGGGACAAGACCGAGGCCGAGCGCATGGCCAAGAAGTTCACCGATCAGGAGGACTTCACGTTCGAGGACTTCCTCGCGCAGATGCAGCAGCTGCGCAAGATGGGTTCGATGAAGAAGATGCTGTCCATGATGCCCGGAGCGGCGGGCATGCGTGAGCAGCTGGAGAACTTCGACGAGCGCGAGATCGACCGGGTGGAAGCCATTGTGCGGTCCATGACCCCGCACGAGCGTGTGGCACCCAAGATCATCAACGGCTCGCGCCGCGCCCGCATCGCCCGCGGTTCCGGAGTGTCCGTCTCCGAGGTCAACCAGCTCATGGAACGTTTCTCCCAGGCGCAGAAGATGATGAAACGACTGGCCCAGGGCAAGGGCGTTCCCGGCATGCCCGGTGGTATCCCCGGTATGGGCGGCGGCGCAGGTGGCGGCGGCGGTAAGAAGGGCAAGGCCAAGAAGAAGGGCTCGCGTTCGGGTAACCCGGCCAAGCGCGCCCAGGAGAACGCCGCGATCGCCAGCGGCCAGAAACCCGCGGCCACGGGCAGTGCCTTCGGCGCGCAGTCGCAACAGCCGGATCTGGAGTCCTTGAACCTCCCCAAGGGCTTCGAGAAATTCCTCGGAAAGTGAGTCAGTAGTGGGTTCTTACCTGTCAGACCAGGAGCTTCAGGAGTTCATCGGCACCCTGCCCACGCGGCGACTGGCGGCATCTGCCGTCATCCGTGATGAGAACGGGCGCGTTCTGACGGTGGAACCCAATTACAAGTCGGAATGGACCCTCCCCGGAGGCACCGTGGAGGCTGGGGAGGATCCCCGTAGCGCGTGCTTCCGCGAAGTGGTCGAAGAGGTGGGTCTGCACCTGCCCGAAGGTCGCATGCTGCTCATCATGCACGGGCTCAACATGGGCATGTGGGGGGACTCGGTCGCGTTTCTTTACGACGGCGGTCAGATCCCCTCGGACTCCGACATCGTGGTCCAGGAAGAGGAACTCCTGTCCTACCGTTGGGTGGCCCCGCAGGACCTGGAAACCGTGCTCTCGACCGGGATGTCACAGCGGATCCGCGAGGCACTGGAGGCTCTTGAACAGGGCACGGTGGTCGAACACGTAGCAGACGGAGGAAAGCGTTGATGACCGACCAACTGCTCAACCGGACGGCGGTTCTGGTCCACGTGGACGCACCCGAACTGCCGTTCCTGGCCAACGTGATAGACGCGAGTTTCTCCGCGGTCACTCGGAACGGGTGGGCCGTGGTCCTGCCCGACGAGGACACCGATCCCGCGTTCATTGCCGCCGTTCACCCCGGCGACATGTGCATTGCCGTGTCATCGGACGGCGCCGAGCGCAGCCTCAGCGTGTACCCGCGCACCGATCCCTCCCGTGACGAACAGGCCGAACTCGACCACCAAATGGACGTGGGTCGCGTGGCCAGGCTGCGGTGGGAAGCCGAGCACAGTGACATCGCGGAAATCCTCGGTGGCGAAGCGGACACCGCCTCTCAGCACCCGGTGGCCACCGATACCGACCGTGAGACCAGGATCGCCGTGGAGGCCATTGCGTCCATCTGCTCCCTGGACCCCGCGGCCACCGCCCGGCTTGAGAACTACGCCGCAACGCCCAGTTCCGGTTTGCTGCTCGAATCGGTCCTGCAACTTCTGGGCGTGCCCGTGGTGGCCGCCAAGCTGGTGGAATCGGAGCGCTCCCTCGACGACATGCCGGATGCGCGCCATTACCAACCCAAACCACTGGGACTGTCCTTCGTGGACGCCGTCACCACGGAACCCTCCGGTAACGATGTGGCTTCGCGGATCCAACGCGCCTACATCCGACACCCGGAGATCCTGCTGGCCATGGGCGGAGCCGAACTCATTGCGGGTTCCACGCTGGCCGCCCTGGCCCGGCGCGGCGGCCGTGGTGCGCGCGTGCTCGGAACGGCGTCGGCGGTGTTGCTGACCGATGCCGCGGGGCAGACCGCACTGTGGGCGGCGGTACGGGCGCGTAAGAAGTCCTAGTGGCCCGGTTCGGAGGGGCCCGGGGGTGGGTCGCGGCACTTTCGGATCCGGACGAGCCGGACTGGCAACGGCCCCGCCCCACATCCGGCGAACTCACTCGGGACGTATGGCTTGCGGTGGGTGTCGCGGCGGCGTCCGCGCTGTCGCTGGCGTTGATCTCAAGCTACGTGTCACTGTCGTCCGACCAACCCTGGTGGCTGGGTTATCTCGCGGCGGTGCTGATCGCCGTGCCGTTGGCCGTCCGACGCCGCTTCCCGGTCGCGGGCGTGTTCGCGGCCACGGCCGTGTTCGTCTGGACCTATTACACGGTTGCCCACGTCAGCGTGCAGTTGTTCTTCCAGATCGCGTACTTCGCCAGCCTGTACTCCATGGTGGCCTGGGCTCGGTCCCGCCAGGTCGTGGCCTTGATGGTGGTGGGATTGGCCGTGTTCACGGTCGGGTGGCTGATGGTGGACTGGACGGTCACCAATTCCTACAGTGACTTGCTCGACGACGTCGAGGACGCGTCCGGACCGTTTTCTCCCACGGTGGGGATCATGGGCTACTCAGCAATCATGAACGTCGTGTATTTCGGCGGTGCGCTCGTCATGGGGCGATCCTCGTGGCGTCGAGCCCTGGACCGACGCAGGCTCCGCGAGCAAGCCTGGCGGATCGCCCAACAGTCGGAACAGCTGGCCAACCGCGCGGTCGTCGAGGAACGGCTGCGCATCGCGCGCGAACTCCACGATGTGGTGGCCCACCACGTGTCCGCTATCGGGATCCAGGCCGGAGCGGCACGCACCGTGATGACCAAAAATCCCCAGGCCGCGGCGGAGGCACTGAGCACGGTGGAGGACTCCAGCCGACAGGCGGTCACCGAGATGCGGGAACTGCTGGGTGTGCTGCGCGCGGAGGACGGCAGTGTGCTGGCCTCCCCGTCCCGCACGCCCGAACCCCGGCTGAGCGAGCTGGACGAACTGGTGGCGTCACACACCCGACACGGCCTGACCGTGACCTTGAATACGTCTCTGGAACACCCCGAGGACCTCACCACGCTGCCCGGCTCCGTCCAACTGACCGTCTACCGTTGCCTCCAGGAGGCCCTGGCCAATGTGACACGCCACTCCACTGCCCGCGAGGCCACCGCCGTGGTGCGCACCGGATCCACAGCGGCCGGGCCCGGGGAACAAACACCCGATGCGTGGGTTGAACTGGAAATCACCGACCGGGGTCAACCCCTTTCGGGCACGGGAGGTTCCGGATTCGGCCTCAAAGGCATTGCCGAGCGTGCCCGGCTCTACAACGGAGTCACCGAGATCGGCCCGCGCACACCGGGTCCCGGGTGGCGTGTCCGCGTGCGCATTCCCCGTTCCACCAGCAGCGCTACCCAGGAGGTCAAACCGTGATCACCGTACTTTTGGCCGACGATCACGAACTGGTGCGCTCCGGTTTCGCGCTCATGCTCACCGTGGCGGAAAACGTTGAAGTGGTGGGGCAGGTCGCCCACGGGAAGGACGCCGTGGCGCACGTGCTCACCAGCCCCGTGGACGTGGTCCTCATGGACGTGCAGATGCCCGTCATGGACGGCATTGAAGCAACCCGGCTCATCACCGAAGCCACGGACACCAAGGTCATCATTTTGACCACGTTCGACCGTGACGACTACTTGTTCGACGCGTTGCGGGCCGGCGCGAGCGGGTTCCTGCTCAAGAACGCCTCACCCGAGGATCTCGTGGCCGCGGTGCACGCCGTGGTCGACGGCCACGCACTGCTGGCCCCGGAGGCCACCCTGCGCGTGGTCCAGCAACTCGCCCGGCACGACGCCGCTCGCGCACCTCGCAAGGTGACGGTCGGGACTCGCGGTGGGGCGGCGGCGTCGTCGACCGATCTTCCCGAGCGAACGAGCGAGCAGCAACGCATCATCGATTCACTGACGGCGCGCGAACGCGAGGTGCTCACCCTGGCGGCTGAGGGGCTGTCCAACGGGGAGATCTGCGAAACCCTGGTGGTCGGGCAGGCCACGGTCAAGACGCACATTTCCAACGTGCTGTCCAAGGTGGGTGCGCGCGACCGTGTGCAAGCGGTCGTGTTCGCCTACAGGTCGGGCATGGTCTCCTGACTCGTGGCCGGTCCCGCGGCTCAACCGCTCGCACGGGCCCTCCCGGCCCCGGGCGGCACCCGGGGTAGCTACAGCGCACGGCGGCACGAAAGTTCCGCCGCGGGGCTGATCCGCCGGATCGCCGGTCCTCCTACGCTGGAATCAGCCGGCCGCACCGTGTCTCGCACACGCCACGGCCGCGGGCACGGCGCAAATCCGAGGAGGCAGCATGAGGATGACAGAGTCGGGGGCCGCGTACACCTCCGTCCGCTACTCGCCGCCGCGGGCAGGGGACGCGTTGGAAGTGCGGGACCTGACACGACGCTTTGGTGAACGCACCGTGGTGGACGGGGTGTCCTTCCGGGTGGAGCCCGGGCAGCTGACGGGTTTCGTGGGCGCGAATGGCGCGGGTAAGACCACCACCATGCGCATGATCATGGGCGTACTCGACCAACACGGCGGCACCGTGTTGTGGAACGGCCAACCCATTGACTCCGGCGTGCGCTCGCGTTTCGGATACATGCCCGAGGAACGCGGACTGTACCCGAAGCAGCGGATCGCGGATCAGCTGGGGTACCTGGGCCAACTCCACGGGATGGAACGCGCACGAGCGCTGGCGGAGGCGCATCGGCTGCTGGAACGTTTCGGCTTGGGGGAGCGCGCCAAGGACCGGTTGGAAACCCTGTCCCTGGGTAACCAGCAGCGGGTTCAGGTGGCTGCGGCCCTGCTGCACGACCCGGTCGCGCTGGTGCTCGATGAACCGTTTTCCGGACTGGACCCCACCGCCGTGGACGCCATGGTGGGACTGTTGCGCGAATACACGGCCCGCGGGGTGCCGGTACTGTTTTCTTCCCATCAACTGGATCTGATCGACAGGCTGTGCGACGCCCTCGTGGTCCTGGCCGACGGCACGCTCCGCCTGGCCGGACCCGTGGGCGAACTTCGCGGTGGCCGACCGGAACAGTACCGGCTCGTGTGCACCGGGGATGCGGGGTGGACGCGCGATCAGCGTGGGGTCCACGTCGTGGACCTCGACGGCAACACGGCGATCGTTCAACCATCCGGTCCGGACGCGCGCCAACGGCTGGCTCAAGAGGCGGCCGCGCGCGGCATGGTCGAGTTCGCCCGTTTGCGCCCCTCGCTCGGGGATCTCTATCGGGAGGCCATTTCATGAGTCACGACCTGACCCCCGCAACCGCGCACGAGCGCCCGAGCACTCCGGTCGCCGCTCCGTGGCTCACGGTGATGAACCGTGAAATCGGCGTCAAACTCGGCGACAGGGCCTTTGTGCTGTCCACCGTGCTGACGGTGCTGGGCATCATCGGCTTCACCGCGTTCATGTTCTTCATGGGCGAGCGCACCACCAGCTACACCGTGGCCGCCACGGACGAGCAATCGGTCACGGTCGTGGAAACGGCCCGTGATTCGGCCGGGGAGCAGACCACGATCGACCTGGAATCCGCCGGTCCGGACGAGGCCCGTGAGCTCCTGAACAACGATGAGGTTGACGCCGTCGTGACACGCGGGGACGGTGAATGGGTGCTCACCGCCCGTCATGGCATGGACGGTTCCCTCAGCGGGCTGCTCTCGGATGCCGCCGGGGATGTCACCGCCCAGCAGAACGCCGCGGCGGCAGGAACCACCACGGAGCAACTGGCGGCGGGCTCGGAGGTGCGGACCCGCACGCTGTCGGACGAACCCGATCGCGGCGTGGCGGCCAACGTGTTGGGCTTCGTCTTCGCCATGTTGTTCTACACGGCGGCCATCATTTTCGGCATGGCCATTGCCAATTCGGTGCTCGAGGAGAAGCAGAACCGGGTGGTGGAAATCTTGGCCACGGCCATCCCCGTCCGCCACATCCTGTACGGAAAGGTGGCGGGTAACTGCCTGTTGGCCTATGCGCAGATCATTCTGTACGGGGCCGTGGGACTACTGGGCGTGAACGTGCTGGGCAGAGCGGAATCGATCGGGTGGATCCTGGAAGCCTCGGGGTGGTTCATCGGGTTCTTCGTGGTGGGCTTCGCGGCCCAGGCAAGTATCTGGGCCGTGCTGGGCTCCTTGGCCTCACGCACGGAGGACTTGCAGTCCAACACCGGGCCCATCATGTCCGTGCTGATCGCCGCACTGCTGGTGGGGTTGTTCGCCAAGGGGGCGTGGCTGAGCGTGGCCTCCTACGTCCCGTTGGTCTCCTCGGTGGCGATGCCCGTGCGCATGCTCACCGACACCGTTCAATGGTGGGAGCCGTGGCTCGCGCTGGGCTTGTGCGCGATCTTCGGGTTCATCATGTTCCGGGTGGGTGAGCGCATTTACCAGCGCGCCGTGTTCCAGGGCGGGCAGGCGCTCACGTGGCGCAAGGCACTCAAACTGGAGAGGTAGCCCACGCGCCGGGTGCACACCGGGGTTTGACACGTGTGGCATAATGAACGGGTACTCGAACCGTGCGGACCCTCTCACCGTGCGTGTCTCGCGTCCACAGGAAATCCCACCAAGGCCCGCCCCACGGGTGCCAGTGTGTGCATTTCCGACCACATTCGAAACAGGAGTAACCACTCAAGTGGCAGTTAAGATTCGTCTCAAGCGCATGGGTAAAATGCGCGATCCCCGTTACCGCGTCGTCATCGTCGACTCCCGCAAGAAGCGCGATGGTCGTGTCATCGAGGAGGTCGGCGTCTACCAGCCGACCGAGCACCCCTCCTACATCAACCTGGTTTCCGACCGGATCCAGTACTGGCTCGGCGTGGGCGCACAGCCCTCTGACGCCGTGGCGGCACTGTTGAAGATCACCGGTGACTGGCAGAAGTTCAAGGGTGAGCCCGGGGCCGAGGGTACCTACAAGGCTCCCGAGACCAAGGGTCAGTTCGTGGCACCGGACAACGGTTCCGTGATCATCCCCGAGGCCATCACCCCCAAGGCTGACAAGGCCGAGGCTTCCGAGCAGGCAGAAGCGCCCGCTGAGGAAGCTTCCACCGAGGGTGCGGCTGAGGAATCCACGGAGGACAACGCCGAGAAGGCAGAGTGAGCATGCTCGCCGAGGCTTTGGAGCACCTGGTTCGCGGCATTGTGGACAGCCCCGAGGACATCACCGTTCGCTCACGCGAAGGGCGTCGCGGGCAGATCCTCGAGGTTCGGGTTCACCCCGAGGACCTCGGCCGCGTGATCGGGCGTTCCGGACGCACCGCCAAGGCTTTGCGCACCGTCGTGACGGCCCTGGCACCCGGCGAAAATGTGCGCGTTGACGTGGTCGATACCGACCGTCGTCGTCGCTAACGACCGCGCGTACATGAACGGCCCCTGTTTCCCGCACACTCGGGAGACGGGGGCCGTCATCATTGGTAGCAACGTCACACCGGGCCAGTTCCGGCAAAGGAGATCTCATGAGCGTTCGTATTGCACGCATCGGTAAGCCACACGGCGTCCGCGGGGAAGTCACGGTGCAACTGTTCACCGACGATCCCGAGTCGCGTTTCGCGCCCGGATCGAGCCTGAACGTCCAATGGCCTCAGGAGCAGGCCGACGCCGCCGCGGGACTTCCCGAGGCCCTCACGGCTGCCGGTTTTCGCTGGAACAAGAAGGTGCTGATCGCCCGGTTCGAGGAGATCACCGATCGCAACCGCGCCGAAGAAATGCGCGGCGCACAACTGTACGCACAGGCCCACGAGGTCGAGCTCGAGGATGACGAGTGGCACCAGGACGACCTGCTCGGCCTCATGGCCGTGGACACCACCAGGGGCGATCGCGAGGTCGGTAAGGTGACCGCGCTGATCCCGGGAGCTGCTCAGGACCTGCTCGAACTGGAGGTCGGGGGTGAGCGGCGTCGTATTCTCATCCCGTTCGTGGAGGAAATCGTGCCGGAGGTGGATCTGGAGACCGGGCGCGTGCTGCTGACCCCGCCCGCCGGGCTGCTGGACCTGGGTGCGGAGGACTAAGAACCATGCGCATCGATGTGCTGAGCATTTTCCCCGAATACCTGGCCCCGTTGGAACTGTCGTTGATCGGCAAGGCCATGACGGACGGCGTGCTGGAACTGTCCGTGACCGATCCCCGCAGCTACGCCACGGACCGCCACCGCACGGTGGACGACACCCCGTACGGCGGCGGGGCCGGTATGGTCATGAAACCCGAACCGTGGGCGCAGGCCCTCGAGTCCGTCACTGCGGTCTCGCCATCGTCCAGCCAACCCGTGCTGGTGGTGCCCTCGCCGGCCGGTGAGGTCTTCTCCCAGGAGGTTGCCTACGAACTGGCCGACCAGGAGCACCTGGTGTTCGCGTGCGGGCGCTACGAGGGCATCGACGAGCGCTTCATCGAATGGGCCTCCGACCACGCGGTGGTGCGCCCCATGAGCCTGGGCGACTACGTGCTCAACGGGGGAGAAGTCGCCGTGCTCGCCATGGTCGAGGCCGTGACCCGGTTGATCCCCGGCGTGATCGGCAACCCCGAGTCGCTCGCCGAGGAATCCCACACCGGTGGCCTGCTCGAGTACCCCGTGTACACCAAGCCGGCGGTGTGGCGGGAGCGCGCGATCCCGGAGATGTTGCTGTCGGGTCATCACGGCAACATTGCGCGCTGGCGGCGTGATCAGCAACTGCACCGGACCGCTCAGCGCAGACCGGACATGATCGAACAGCTCAACCCGGCGGAGCTGAACACGGCCGATCTGAGCATCCTGGGCGAGCATGGTTTCCGGGTGGTCAATGGCTCGCTGCAGGTCTGCGCACCCGAACCGGAGGATGGCGGGGCGCACTAACCGACATGTGGCATAATGGATCGCTGTGCGTGAGTTGGGCACGCCCCTGCCGCAGGGGGGAGAGCGACCAACAACCACGCATTCGAAATCACCACACCGGCCCGATTTCGACACACTTCTGCGCGTCGGTTCACACCTTCATGGCTGAGCCGCGCGGACCACACGCGATCGGCCTGCGGCAGTCGCGAGGAGAAAAAGCATGAACCTTATCGATCAGCTTGACGCCAAGTCCCTGCGTAACGACATTCCGGACTTCCGCCCCGGCGACACCCTGAATGTCCACGTGAACATCATTGAAGGTAACCGTTCCCGTGTCCAGGTCTTCAAGGGTTACGTCATGGGCCGTCAGGGCTCCGGCGTGCGCGAGACCTTCACCGTTCGCAAGGTCAGCTTCGGTGTGGGCGTGGAGCGTACCTTCCCGGTGCACTCCCCGATCATCGACAAGATCGAGCTCGTGAGCCGCGGTGACGTGCGTCGCGCCAAGCTCTACTACATGCGCGATCGCCACGGCAAGGCCGCTCGTATCCGCGAGAAGCGGGACTCGAGCGCGTCGAGCAAGTAAGCATCTTCCACGTGCAACTGCACTCGGAATGCACGGAGGGCCCGGCTTCTACCGGGTCCTCCGCTGTACCCGGACCACTGTCCCAGCGGCGCTGGTGGTTGCGAGTCATCACCCTTGCCGTGCTGGCGGCGCTGCTCATCACGGCCGTGGTGCGCGCCTTCGTGGTGGACGTCTACTGGGTGGGTTCCAATTCCATGGAACCCACGCTGCAGGGCGGGGATCGTGTGCTCGTCAACAAACTCAGCGACACGGACGAACTGCACCGCGGCCAGCTCGTGGTCTTCGACGGTCGAGGATCCTTGGACCCGCTGCACTCCACCGACCCCTGGTACGCCCAGGCCCTCAACAGCGTGGGGCGTTGGCTGGGAGTCACGGGCTCGTCCACCGCGTACGTCAAACGCGTGATGGCCGTGCCCGGGGATTCCATTGAATGCTGCGACGCTCAGGGCAAGATCACGGTCAACGGGCAGGCCCTCGTCGAGGACTATCTGTACCCCGGCGACAACCCGTCGGAGATCCCGTTCTCGGTCGATGTCCCCGCCGATCGAGTGTGGCTCATGGGCGATCATCGCAACGAGTCCGTGGATTCACGGTCTCTTCTGGGGGCCCCCGGCGGTGGTCTGATCCGCACGGAGCGCATCATCGGAACGGCAGAACGGGTGTTGTGGCCCCTCGGTCGAGCCCGGGACTTGTAGTCTGCCCATGGGTGAGACACCCACCTTGTCAGGAAGGAACACGGCGTAGTGACTGAAGAACGTCCATTAGATTCCGCGGGGGAGCAGCCGGAGCAGAAGCCGCTGCGGCCGCGTCGGTCCTCGCGCTCGTCCCGTTCTTCGGCCTCGCGCGGCGCCAAGAAATCCAACTCCGCCTGGAGTTCCGTCAAGGAGATCCTGATCGTGGTGGTGCTGGCCATCCTGATCGCCTTCATCGTCAAAACACTGTTCATCCGTGGCTTCTACATTCCCTCCGGTTCCATGGAGAACACCCTGGAATTGAACGACCGGATCTTCGTCAATGTCATGAACGCCAATTTGGGCAATATCGACCGCGGAGACATCGTGGTCTTCCACGACACCGAGAACTGGCTCCCGGCCCAGCCGCAGGGCAGCGACGGGCTCGGCGGCGCCATCCGGAGCGCCCTGTCTTTTGTGGGGATCCTCCCTGACACGGGTGACCAGGCGCTGGTGAAGCGCGTGATCGGGCAGGGCGGAGACCACGTGGTCTGTTGCGACGCGGACGGTCGCGTCACCGTCAACGGAACGCCCCTGGACGAGACCTACGTGTACCCCGGCGCCGTGCCGTCCGAGATCCCCTTCGACGTGATCGTGCCGGACAATCATTACTTCGTACTCGGCGACCACCGCAACGCCTCCGCCGATTCGCGCGTGCACCTGGCCGACGACAACGCGTTCATCCAGAAGGAAGACATTATTGGCACCGCGTTCGTGATCGCGTGGCCGTTGGACCGCTTCCAGATCTTGCACCACCCGGACCAGGTCTTTGCCGACGTGCCGGCCGCCGGCTCCGCGGAGAACTGACCATGGTGCCACGATTGATCGCCGACCCCGGTCTCGACCTGGAACGCGACCTCGCCTCCCAGGGCCTGCGATACGTGGGCGGCATGGACGAAGTGGGCCGCGGCGCCCTGGCGGGACCCGCCAGTGTCGGTCTCGTGGTTGTCGACGCCGCCGCCCTCGACAGTGCCGATTCCTCCGCTTGGCACGGTGTCCGGGACTCCAAGGCACTCACCGCCAAGAAACGAGAGGCGCTGGCACCGGCCATTGGCTCGTGGGCTGCGGCCTGTACCGTGGGCCACGCCCAACCCGAGGAGGTCGACCGGCTCGGGATCAGCGCCGCACTGCGCCTGGCCGGGCTCAGGGCGCTCGCGCGAGCGGCGTCGTCGGGCATTTCCGTGGACGGATTGATCCTGGACGGTTCCTACAACTGGCTCCGTTCGGAACCCGTATTGGGGCAGGATCTCGACCCGTGGGAGGTCCCGCCCGTGGTGCGGACCCAGGTCAAGGCGGACGCCCACTGCGTTTCCGTGGCGGCCGCCTCGATTGCCGCCAAGGTGGAACGGGATGCACTGATGACCGGCTATGCAGGGCAGTACCCCGCCTACGGGTGGGCATCGAACAAGGGCTACGGTAGCGCCGCCCACCGGGCTGCGATCCAGAAGCACGGTGTGACCCCGCTGCACCGGGTGAGCTGGAACCTGGGGATCTGAACCCGCGACCTTTACCTCACCCGCACTCCACAAGCGCGCCCGCGCCATGGCCCCCGCGAGCGCAACACGCCACGATGGGTCCATGACTGCGACCCCTGTTTCCGCACCGACACCCGACCCTCCCGCTTCGCACATCAGAACGGGACGATCCGGGGAAGACCTGATCGCCGACCTCCTCACCCGCGCCGGTTGGCAGGTGCTGGACCGGAACTGGCGGCCCTCCGCCGAGCGCAGCGCGGGACGCGGCGAACTGGACATCGTGGCCGAACGCGGGGGAGCGGTGAGCATTTTCGAGATCAAGACCCGCACCGGTACCGGATTCGGCCACCCGGCCGAGGCCGTGGGACCCGAAAAACTCAAACGACTCCATGTGCTGTCGCGCGCGTGGGCCTGGGAGCACGGCCGGGCGGAGATCCCCAGTGTGGACGTGGTGGCGGTGCACTGGCCGGCGGGCGGGGCCCCGCGCGTGGAACACATGAGCTCGTTGAGCTGGCACTGAACTCCAAGGTCACAATTTGGTGGACATCACGCGTGCTGAGTGACATTGCCCGATCAACGTGCCACGGTAGGTCGGGGGCCGAGAAAGGCCCCGGAACACTCGACCATCAGCGAGGGCCGCTTGGTGACATTCTCTCTCTCACGTGGGCGGTCAGCGGGCGCCCTTGTGGCCGTGGGTCTTTTCGCCGGGACCCTGGTCGGCTGTGGTGGAGACGAGAAACACGAGCCTGACCGGACGCTATCGGCCTCACCGGAGGAATCTTCCAAGGGTCTGCACGGCGGAACGTTCAATGCGACACTGCCGTCCGGAGCGTCCGTGCGCATCACGTTGCCGGCAGCGCCCCCGCCCGACCAGGACGTGGACGCGCTTCGCCAGGAGGCGGGGATCGACCGCGCCCTGTACGCGCACATCAGCATTGACAACCGTAAAGGGGACCGACCGGTCTCGGTGAGCCGACTGGTTCTGACCGCCGAGGACGGCGCCATTTACCGCCTCGATGCCTTACCCAAGGTGGTGCCCGACTGGGCCGCACGTGAGGTGGAACCCGGTGAATGGGCAATTGCAGGGGGTGGGCGCGTGCCCCGGGACAAGGCACGGGACATCAACCGCCGGGTGGCGGAAACGGTGAACACGTACACCGGAGACGTCCCCGCCGGAGGCCAGGGGGAGGAAATTCTGGTGGGTGACCTGAGTCGCATCCCGGCCACGTTCGCCAGCATGGAGCTCATCCCCGCCATCGGCGATTCCGAGGAACGCGCCGTCCGGCCCAGCCCCGACAGCGACAATGACCCCGCGGCCCCGCGCCCGGCTTCTCCCACGGACCCCGACGTGCCGGAACCCTCGGACTCACCGGGTGCCCCTGCGGACGGGCCCGGTGGCGAGGAACCGCCCCGGGACGGTGGGGCGGAACCCACCACCGAGCCGATACCCGAGGACCCGCCGGAACCCACCGGTGCGCCTGCGCCGACGGATGACCCAGCACCACCGGGTCCTGAGGACCCAGCCACGCCGCCACCCGCGGCGGTGGTTCCTGAGCTTCCGGTGCAACCGTCGGTGCCGGCTCAGGCTGCCGGCGGGCAGCACGCGATGCAGCCGTAACCGGCCCGGCGCCGTGCGGAGCGTTCTCTACAACTGCACAGTCGGCAATCGTCCCTGGCCTGCGGACGTGTGCTCGGCAATGGTGATCTCATGTACAGAGACTCGCGATCGCCATCCACGACCCCGAGGGGCCGAGCCCGTCGGGTGACATCGGCCCGGGGTGACCGGCCGTGAGCGGCTTTGCGCGGACCAAGTCCGTGGCCCTGGTCGGTTTGGCCGGTCACGTGGTGGATGTCGAAGCCGATATCGGGCAGTCACTTCCGGCGTTCAGCATCATTGGGCTCCCGGACCAAGCGGTGAACGAATCCCGGGAACGGATCCGGGCCGCCGCACGAAATGCGGGTGTGAAACTACCCGCCCGAAAAATCACGGTCAACCTCTCGCCGGCCACACTCCCCAAACGAGGCTCACACTTCGACGTCGCGGTGGTGATGGCCGTGCTCACCGCTCACGGCGCCATTCGGGCCAGCGCGGACACCGTGTACCTGGCCGAACTGGGCCTGGACGGCTCGCTGCGCCCCGTGCGGGGCGTGCTTCCCGCCGTGCATGCGGCGGTTCTCAACGGTCACCCCCGCGTGGTGGTCGCGCGGGAGAACTACGAGGAAGCCCAACTGGTCTCGGGGGCGGAGGTCACCGCGGTCTCCCATTTGGCCGAGTTGCTGGTCATGAGCGGCGCCGACCCGCAACTCCTGCGGCGGGTGCCCGTGGTCGACAAACCCACTGACGCTCGCGCACATGCTTACGACCCGATCGAGACCCCCGACCTGCGCGACGTGGTGGGTCAGATCGAGGGCCGCCAGGCCCTGGAGATCGCGGCGGCCGGCGGCCACCACCTCATGATGATCGGGCCCCCGGGAGCGGGAAAGACCATGCTGGCCGAACGACTGCCGGGGATCCTTCCCGACCTCGACGACCACCAGTCCCTGGAAGTCACCTCCATTCACTCCCTGCGAGGAGACTCGCGCTGTTCAGCACTGATCCGCCGGCCACCGTTGCAGGCACCGCACCACAGCATCACCACACCGGCGCTGTGCGGTGGAGGCAGTGGTGTTCCGCGGCCCGGGGCAATCTCGCTGGCCCATCGGGGAGTCCTCTTCCTCGATGAGGCACCGGAATTCGAACGCCGTGTGTTGGACACCCTCCGTCAACCCCTGGAATCCGGAACAGTAACCATTGCGCGGTCACAGAACGTGTCCCGTTATCCGGCCAAATTCCAGCTGGTGCTGGCCGCGAACCCGTGCCCGTGCGGACAGGCCGGCGGTGCCGGGAACCGCTGTACATGCACTGCCCAACAACGGCACCGGTACTTCAACAAGCTCTCCGGTCCCCTCGTGGACCGGGTGGACCTGCAATTGCGGGTCCCCGCGGTGACATATCAGGAGCTGAATTCTGCACTGGGAATTCCGCCCGAGGACAGCGCAGCCGTGGCCTCCCGGGTGCGGGCGGCCAGGGGTGCCCAACATGATCGATTGGCTCGCTACGGAGTGCAACTGAACAGCGACATCCCGGGAGCGCTTCTGCGTAAAACCTTGGCCCCGGACCGGGCCGCGGTGCACTCGCTGAAAAAAGCCATGGACAATCACACGCTGACCGCCCGTGGATACATCAGGGTGCTCCGCATCGCCTGGACCCTGGCGGACCTGGCCGGAGCCGGGTCTCCCACCTCCGACCACGTCCAACTCGCTCTCTTCTTCAAGACCACGGTGACCTCATGAATCAAATGACCGATAGCCACGCCTTGGATCCCGAGTATTTGCAGGAAGTGCGGCGGGCGCGTGTCCAGCTCGCGCGCGTCTTCGAACCCGCCGATCGCGCGGGCATGGCGCTGGTGCACTGTCTGGGGCCGATCAGTTTGCTGGAGACCATCACCGCGAACTCGGCCCCACCGCCCTGGCTGCTCCGGAAGTTCCACAAGGCAATGACCACATGGGGTCTGCGCGGCAAACCGGCTGACCTCGGGACCCGATTCGACGCGTGGCGCAGCAGGCTCCCCGTGGTGGCTCCGGACATCGATGCTCGAAACTGCGAATCTTTGAACGCGTGGGTCGTGATCCCGGAAGACCCCGATTGGCCGGAACAGCTTGCCGACCTCGGTGTGTCACGGCCCATCGCTTTGTGGGGACGCGGGGAGCGCGGGAAGCTCGCCGCGTTGGCCCGCAGCGTGGCCGTGGTGGGATCACGCAACGCCAGCGCGTACGGGGCCGCGGTGACGCGGGAAATCACCCACCAGGTCAGCGGAGAGGGATGGTGCGTGATCTCGGGCGGAGCCTACGGGATCGATGCTGCCGCGCACTCTGCCGCCCTGACCGCTGGCACGTCTGAGCTGCCCACGGCCGCGGTGCTGGCATGCGGAGTGGACCGGTTCTACCCCAGCGCCAATGCGGACCTGTTGGGCAGGATCGAGGATCACGGGCTGTTGCTCAGCGAGGTACCGCTGGGTTGCTCACCCACGCGGTACCGTTTCCTGCAACGGAACCGGCTCATTGCGGCGTTGTCCCGGGCCACCGTGGTCACGGAGGCCGCATGGCGTTCCGGTTCCCTCAACACCGCCCACCACGCGGAATCAATGTCCCGGGATGTCGCAGCGGTGCCCGGTGATGTTCTGGCGGGTGGATCAGCCGGCTGCCACAAGCTCATCCGGGAGGGCCACGCGGTACTGGTCAACAATGGCGCGGAAGTCCTGGAACTGCTCGGCCCGCTCGGTAACGACGCCGCCGTGGGTACCTACACTCAACAGGACGTGTCCGCGCACCGCCCGGAGGATTCCCTGGAACCTCACCTACTGCGCCTCTACGACGCGCTGCCCCTGCGCCAGGATGCAGAGCCCTCCCATGTGTGCCGCGTATCCGGCTTGTCCCCCACCGAGGTCATGTCCGGGCTGGCCGCACTGCGGTCGCTGGGTTTGGCCACCGACTCCTTGCTGGGCTGGCGCCGAGTAGGCTCGACGCATGGCACCGCAAACCCCCGCTCACCCCACGGACCATGACGCGCAGCCCCCGAGCGCTCTGGCGCAAGACATAGCGATGTTTGCCCAGCACCTGCGCCACGAGAAGGCGCGGAGTGAGCACACGGTCCGGTCGTACGTGGGTGATCTGGAGGAGCTGTCCGAATGGATGACAGAACAGGGACTCGGAGGAATCGCGGACCTGGACCGGGAATCGCTGCGGGGCTGGCTGGCGCAACGGCATCAGCGAGGGCTGGCGCGCAGTTCCGTGTCCCGGGGGATCGCCTCCGTCCACACATTTTGTCGGTGGGCAGTGGACAACGGCCGGCTCCACCACGACCCTGCAGCCGCGCTGAAGGGACCCAAGAAGGCCCGCTACCTACCGGATGTGGTCAGCTCCACGGCGCTGTCCGACATGCTTGACGGTCTGGCGGCGGCGGCGCAACAACCGGCCGAGGACGATCGTACGGCGGCGCTCGCGGCCAGGAACTGGGCGCTCATCGAGTTGCTCTACGCCACGGGGGCTCGGATCAGCGAAGTGGTCAACCTGGACCTGCCGGACATCGACCACACCGTCCAAGTCCTCACGGTGACGGGTAAGGGCAATAAAGAGCGCCGCGTGCCCTTCGGGGACCGGGCCGCCCAGGCACTGGGGCTGTGGCGGCGCCGTCGTGGCGTACTGGCGGCGGAAAAATCCGGCGGGGCGGTCTTCGTGGGGGCGCGCGGGGGCAGAATCGATGCTCGCGTGGCTCGACGCGCGGTCGCCGACGCTCTCCGCACGGTGCCGGACACCCAGGCGAGTGGGCCGCACAGCCTGCGGCACAGCGCGGCAACCCACCTTCTGGACGGGGGAGCGGACCTGCGCAGCGTCCAACAACTACTGGGCCACTCATCGGTTGCCACTACGCAGATCTACACGCACGTGTCCGTGGAACGGCTCAGGAATGCTTATGCCCAGGCCCACCCGCGGGCCTGACATGTTGGCGACGCAACGGCTTTAGGTTGACCCGCCCACGTCCCTGCTGAACAATGGGTGCCAGCAGTCACGCGAGCAGACCCAGCGGCCTCGAATCCGCGAGAAACGCTCACGGTGGTTGTGAAATAATTGAATGTGGCAGTGGTGGTGAACCGAAACACTCCGTGCAGGGCGTTGGGGAAGACGTACCTATATGACGGAGGAACAGGCTATGTCTTCACCCACCACCCGTGGAGTGCTCTACGTGCACTCCGCACCACAGGCACTGTGCCCGCACATTCAGTGGGCCCTGGAATCCGTTTCGCGGCAGCGAACGGATCTTGAGTGGACCCCCCAGAACGCTGAACCCGGTGCGATGCGCACCGAACTTGAGTGGTCCGGGGTGGCCGGAACCGGTGCGTTGCTGGCCTCGGCCCTGCGCACGCTCGGCCGGATCCGCTTCGAGGTCACCGAGAATCCCAGCCGCGGAAACGACGGCTCCCGCTGGTCCTTCACTCCCGATCTGGGGATCTTCCATGCCACCACGGACGTGGCCGGCAACATAGTGGTGAGCGAGGACCGCATTCGATACGCCTACGAGGCGGCCGCGGGTGACCCCACAATACTTTTCACGGAGCTCTCGGTAGCCCTGGGCGAATGCTGGGACGAGGAACTGGAACCCTTCCGTCATGCGGCGGACGGTGCGCCGGTGCGCTGGCTGCACCGCGTCAGCTGAGACCGACAAAGAGCCCCGGCTCACACCGCGATCCGTCAGCGATGTAAGCCGGGGCTCTTCGTTGGTGATGTTCCTAGATCGAGCGGAACGCCGCCACGGAGTTGTGGCCACCGAATCCGAACGAGTTGGAAATGGCCACCATGTCGCCCGAGGGCAAATCGCGGGCCGTGGTCACCACGTCCAGGTCGATCTTGGGGTCCTGGTTGTCCAGGTTGATGGTGCACGGCGCCACACGGTGCTTGAGCGCCAGGACGGTGAGGACACCCTCGATTGCACCCGAACCGCCCAGCAGGTGACCCGTCATGGACTTGGTGGCCGACACGGCCATGTTGTCCACCTCGGAGCCGAAGGCCGCACGCAGGGCTCCTGCCTCCGGGATGTCACCCACGGGGGTCGACGTCGCGTGGGCGTTGACGTGCTTGATGTCGCCGGGCTCGAACCCACCGGTTGCCATTGATTCCTTGAGCGCCCGCGCGGGGCCACCCTCGTCACCGGTGGCGGGAGAAGTGATGTGGTGCGCATCGGCGCTGAGGCCCGCACCGGCGAGCTCGGCATAGACCTTGGCGCCGCGAGCCTTGGCGTGCTCCTCCGACTCCAGGATGCACGCGCCGGCACCCTCGCCCATGACAAAGCCGTCACGGTCGATGTCGAAGGGGCGGGAGGCAGCCTGGGGATCGTCGTTGCGGCGGGACAGTGCCTGCATCGAGTTGAAGGCGGCAATGGTCACGGGGTGGATGGCGCTTTCCGCGCCACCCACGATCACCACGTCCGCCTTGCCCTCGCGAATCAGGTTGAGGCCTTGGTAGAAGGCCTCGGTGCCGGAGGCGCACGCGGACACCGGCGTGATCGCGCACGCACGTGCTTTGAATTCCATACTCACGGACGATGCGTTGCCGTTGGGCATGAGCATGGGTACGGTCATGGGTTTCACTCGTCGGGCACCCTTGGCCTGCATGGTGTCCCACGCATCCAAGAGGGTCCACACGCCACCGA